>JAFTKM010000007.1 GCA_017453245.1 Clostridia bacterium | reverse complement strand
TCCGTTCGACTTGAATGTGTTATGCACGCCGCCAGCGTTAATCCTGAGCCAGGATCAAACTCTCTAAAAAATTGTATATTAAATGTCCCGAAGAACACTCAACATCTTCTTAGAGCTTTTTACTAGCTATCTTTTTTACTTATGAGTTTCTTTTTTCAAAGTGTATTAACGAGATCTCTGCACTTTTCAGTGCTCGAAATTTCATGTTGTTCAATTTTCAATGAGCAATTTTTCGCGCTCCGAGGTGTCCCTCGTTTTACGCGCTTGTCTATTATACCAAAGCAAAACGGAAATGTCAAGCGGTTTTTAAAAATTTTTCTCTATATTTTTTATTATTTATTTATATACTATATTCTTATTAATATTAATGAAGGATTTTGTCCGTCATACTTCCTTACCCTTGCCGCGAATATATCTCTTGTAAAAGACCGCGAATATTGCAACCTGCACAACAAACGAGAGAGTCCAGGAGATCATATAGCACTCATAGACGTTGAATATATCCTTGACGGGATCACCGACAAAAGTCATATAGGGATAGATAAAGTTCATCCATATAGTTCTGAAGAGTATGACAGTGAACACTGCGTTAAGCATAGGAAAAAGAGTGGAGCCAAAAGCTCTTACCGAATGTGATAACGTGCTATCCAACGCCATGATCGAGTACAGACTCAAAAGGCAGGCAAGCCTTACCATTCCAATCTCAACCGCGAGGGCATCATTAGGTAAGAATATACGAAGCAGAGGTCTGCCGAGCGCAAGCGCCCCAAGACCGAGGATCAGCGCAATAGAGAAATTGAGGATCGCACACCGCACGATGGTATTCTTAACACGATTCTTTTCGTTCGCTCCGATGTTCTGACCGACGGCAACCATACACGTGGTGGATATTGATTGAACCGTAGTAGCTAAAAACGATTCAACCTGAGCAGAGGCATTATTGCCCGCAGATGCGGACGAGCCGAAGGAATTGATCGCGCCCTGTATCTGAAGATTGGAAATACTGTAAAGAGCACTATTAAAGGCGTTGGGTAATCCAAGCAAAACAATGTTAGCTGTTTCACGCCAAGAAAACTGCAAATTCTTAAGATTAACTCTACACGGCCCCTCCTTAAGCCTTAGAAGATGGGCCACCGTAAGCGCCGCGCCGACAACGTTGGAGGTGAGAGTTGCAATAGCAACCGCGGCAACCTTGTTAGGAAGGATGAAGCAAAGAATAACGTTGAGAATAACGTTTGTAACACCCGCGATGAGTATGTAGGTAAAGGGAGATTTACTGTCACCCGACACACGGATGATAGCGGCTCCGTAGTTGTAGATGAGTATGGCGGGAGTAGCCGATATGTATATACGAAGATAAGTAAGCGCTCCGTCATACGTATTGGCGGGACAGTTTGTAGCCGTCAAAAACCAGGGTGCCGTGATCATACCGACTAAGGTCATAACAACGCCAATAGAAACCGCGAGAATAAGTGACGAGCCGACTATCTTCTGCGACCTCTCATCGTCACGAGCGCCCACCGAGCGCGCGAGAATGATGTTGGTGCCGCCCGAAAGACCTATAAATGAGTTGACCAAAAGCGAAATGATAGCGCCCGTCGCGCCAACTGCTCCGACAGCAGACGAGTCCGAGGACTTATCAAATGCGCCAAGCACCGCCATATCCGCGGCATTGAACATTGTCTGTACAAGGCCTGACAAAATAAGCGGTATAGCGTATGTAATTATCAGGGGCAAAAGAGTACCCTTTGTGAAATCGATATTTCTCTTTCTCATAGCTCATCAGTAGGAGACAAAGCTCTCTTCTCCGTTGTTTTTCGAGGCGGCTTTTTGTCCGCTATTTATCATTATACTCTCCCGCCCACTAAAGTCAATAGTTTTTTTGTTTTCAATAATCCTTTTTCTCATATAAATATGAGAACACTTAATAGGCAATAAATGTCATAGCGCATATTATGGCAATAAGAGGCAACCCGAAAAGACTTTTTTCAAGATATATTGACAAAATATATTTCGCTGTGCTATACTCAAAACAAAGACAATTAATTATAAAAGAGGAGAAAGATTATGACACTTTGTGAAGAGCTCTATTTTGAGATCACCCTGACGGGTGCGAAAACCGATCTTAAAAGATTTATTTCCTACTTAAAATCCGGCGAGCTCGACGATTTCTTTGAGTTTACCTCGGATTATATAAGCTACGATGACGAATATGAGGGTGCAGACCCCGAGCAGGAGACCTCTGTTACCCTCTCCAATGATGACTATGGCATCGAGATAGACGAGTTTGACACAGACGAATTCCTCGAGGTATTCTGCAAGGCGGCAAAGACTCTCGACGTTGAAGGCAGACTCTTTGATATAGACGACGAGGAATACGAGTTTACCAGCGCTAAGGGCGACTCCTACTACCTCAACGCTAAAAGAACCATTAAGTTCAACGACGAGCTCGACGAAAAGGCATACGAAGAGGATATGTACGAGGACTGATTTATTGTCCCATTGGGATAATAAATCAACTAAGCTTACCCACAGGCAAGCTTAACTTCACTCGCGCCCCGCGCGAACTTCACTGCGTAGCAACTTCACTTTCGCAAAGCGAAAACTTCACCAAAAATCAAATTAGATCACTTAAAAAATTACGTTACACTAAAGAAAATATAGAAACAAAAATCACGGCAAGTTTATCCACTTTTGATGGATACTTACCGTGATTTTTCTTTTTCGTTTTTACTTTCTCGGCAACGTCACCGCTATGATCTCAAGCTCCCCCTCGACTGTGATCTCGCCTGCTCCTGCGGGGATAAAGAAGGTATCGCCAAGGGTGATTTTCTCGCCCTCAATTTTACCGTTTCCGCCGACGCAAGTGATTGACAAGAAGGAGTCTTTTTCTACATTAAATGTCATTTTTGACAAGTTAAGTTTATATTTTCTCGTTTCAAAGTATTCGCAAGTACCGATAAGGCTCTCATCATTCTTGTCAAAGACCGACTCCTTGTAGGGCTCGAGAAGAGACACCTTCATAGCCTTGTCGACGTGGAGCTCACGGAGGTTGCCCTCCTTGTCACGGCGCATATAGTCGTAGAGTCTGTATGTAAGCGTACTGTTCTGCTGGATCTCGAAAATGACAACTCCCGCGCCGATGGCGTGAATCGTGCCCGAGGGGATAAAGTAGACGTCACCGCGCTTTACCTCCTTGAAGGAGAGGAGCTTCTCTACCGAGCCGTCGGCAACAGCCGCCGCAAACTCATCGGCGTCACACTCCCTCTCAAGTCCCATATAAAGGCCTGCGCCCTCGTCCGCCTCAACAACGTACCACATCTCGGTCTTGCCAAACTGACCTTCGTTCTTAAGCGCGTACTCATCAGAGGGGTGTACCTGTACAGAGAGCTTATCCTTGGCGTCAATAAACTTGGTGAGCACAGGGAAAGCGTGGAACTTCTCTGCCGAGGTTCCCCAGGTCTCTCTCGGGAACGCCTCGCTCATCTCTCTGCCGTCATCTATCCTCGCCTCGCCGCCGTTTGTGAAGGAGAGCTCCCAGCTCTCGGCTATCCTATCCTTCTCCGACTCCTTACCGTAGGCTCTGAGCTTGTTACCGCCCCAGATGTTATCCTTGGTGGCGGGTGTAAGTCTGTATATCTTCTGCATAGGTGTTTACCTCCGTCAAATAAGTTCTTTCTACTTTTATTCTACCATTTTCCATCTCCCGAGTCAACAAATTATATAATAATTATTATTAAATTTTGAAAACCTATTTATTTTTCAAATATTTTGTGGTATAATCGTATAATAGCCGTACCATCGGCATTTATGAGTTATTTACGCTCGGGCTCTCCCTTTTGTCACGGAGCCCTGAAGAAAGGATACAGAATGAAAAAGAAAACAGGCACCGATAACGGCTCCTGCCGTCTTAACAAGGTTGGCGGTCAGGCGGTTATCGAGGGCGTTATGATGAAGGCGGGCAACAAGACCGTTACCACCTGCCGTAAGGATGACGGAAGCATGGTCGTTTATGACGATGAATTCGTGTCGGTAAGAAAAAAGAAGCCTCTCTTGAATCTCCCGATAATCAGAGGCGTTGTCAACTTTATAGAAATGCTCTCTCTCAGCATGAAGACGCTCAACGCGTCGGCAGATGCTCTCGGCATCGAGGAGGAGGACGACAAGTTTACCGAGTGGTGTAAGAAGCACCTCGGCGCAAGAGCCACCGACGTCATTATGGTTATCTCGCTTATCCTCGGTCTCGGACTCTCGCTCTTACTCTTTATGTTCCTGCCCACGTGGGTAGCCGACGGCATTGATTGGCTGTGGCAGAATCTCTTCCATATGGATCCCATTCACCCGACGGTGATCGCGGTGATAGAGGGTGTAGTCAAGGTTGCAATCTTTATCACTTACCTTCTGCTTGTTTCCATGATGAAGGACATCAAGCGCGTGTTTATGTACCACGGCGCGGAGCACAAGACCATCGCCTGCTTTGAGGCGGGCGAGGAGCTCACCCCCGAGAATGCGGCAAAGCACAGACGCTTCCACCCCCGTTGCGGTACGAGCTTTATGTTCCTTATGATAGGCATCGGCATACTCGTCGGTATGCTTGTAAGAAACATTCTCCCCGCAAATACCCCCTCCATTTTGATCTCACTCGTTAAGCTCACCCTGCTCCCCCTCACTATGGGAGTCGGCTACGAGATACTTATGATAGCGGGCAAGCACGACAACGTGATCACTCGCATCATCTCCGCCCCCGGTCTTTGGGTACAGAGAATAACCACCAAGGAGCCCACCCTCGATATGCTCGAGGTTGCTATCGTCTCCACCAAGTGCGCGCTTCGTGACGAGTTCCCCGAGTTTATGGAATTCTATCAGAGCAAGGGCTGGGAGCCCAAGAAGGATGAGACCGAGGAAGTTGCTGAGGCTGAAGTCGTTGAGGCTGAGGTTGCAGAAACCGAGGTTGAGGTTGTAAATTCCGAGGTTGAGACCGAGGCAACAGAAACCGATACAGAGGTGACTGAGGCTATCGAGAGCATCGAAGTCGCGCAGCCCACCGAGGAAAGCGCAGAAGCATGACGCTTACCGAAGCAATAGAGATGCTCCGCGAGAGCGGAGTCGACTCACCCGAATATGACGCGAGGGAGCTGTTCCGCGTATTTGCGGGCTTTGGCTCGGGACTCATACCGAGGAATGCAAGCTCAGACTCCGACGAGCTCACAGATGCGGTGAAAAGACGCGCCGCGCGCGAGCCTCTGCAATACATCATCGGTACGGTAGGCTTCTACCGTGAGGAGTACAGGGTTACACCCGACTGCCTTATCCCGAGGAGTGACACGGAGATACTCGTCGACTATGCGGTAAAGTATATTCCCGAGGGAGAACACTTTGCCGACCTATGCTCGGGTAGCGGATGTATCGGCATTTCCACCCTAAAAAACACCACGGGTACGCGCTGCGACGCCTATGACGTCTCTGACGGAGCGATTATGCTGACGCAAGAAAACGCACGAAGAAACGGTGTTGCCGAGCGCATTACCGTAATAAAAAGAGACCTTCTCAGAGAAGATATAGACGGTGAATATTTCGCCATACTCTCGAATCCTCCGTACATACCGAGGAGCGTTTACGAGGGGCTGGAGAAGGAGATATTCGCCGAGCCCGAGATAGCCTTCGTTGGCGGCGATGATGGCCTTATCTTTTACGAAAGGCTCATACCCGTGTGCAAAAATCATATCAAAAAGGGCGGATTTATCGCCTTTGAAATAGGCTACGACCAGGCAGAGAGCCTCCGAGCTCTTGCTAAAGAAAACAGCCTCACCTGCGAGATAATCAAGGACTACTCGGGTAACGACCGAGTGGCAGTATTAAAGGGGTGAAGTTTCCGCTAAGCGGAAGTGAAGTTGTTTTTTCAAAACAGTGAAGTTCACCTTGTGAGTGAAGTTTGCGCCCCGGAAGGCGCAAGTGAATTATACCTTTCCAAAACAACTCATTACGAGCCCTCGGCGAGTAACTTCACTGCGAGCTATGCGAGTCAACTTCACTGTGCGACAGCACAACTTCACTGCGGAGCAACTTCACTGCGCATTTCGCGCTTCGCACTTCGAATTTCACATTTTCCTTCTCTTCGCATACAATACGCAAGAGAGGTGATGATATGAAGAAACGAATAGCTCTCGTCTATGGCGGAGCAAGCAAGGAGCACGACGTATCCGTCAAAGGATACGGCTATATGAGGACTCTCCTTTCCGACACGGAATATGAGATATTACCCGTGTATATCGGAATCGACGGAGAGTGGAGCATCCGCATAAAGGGTAAGGATATTCCCGCCTATCCGACGCGAAAAGAGGGCGGAAGTATCTACACGGGGTACGGCTTTATCAAAATCGACGCGGCAATTCCCCTGCTCCACGGAGTAGGCGGAGAGGACGGCACGATACAAGGCGCACTCGAGGTTGCGGGTATTCCGTACGTAGGCGCGACGGTGTGCGCGAGCGCGGTATGCCTTGACAAAGCCTTGACCAAAACGGTAGCGCGCTCACTCGGGATTCCGACTCTCGATGACGCGGTATTTTCAAAAAAGACCGACACCGAGGAGGCGCTCGGACTCTGTCGGGAGAAGGTCGGCTTCCCCATGTTTATAAAGCCGAGGCAACTCGGCAGCTCGGTCGGGGCATTCCCCTTAAGGACCGAGGAGGATTTCAGACTGCACTTTGACGAGGCGATGAGCCTCGGAGATAATCTCGTCATAGTCGAGAGAATGCTTGATAATAAGCGTGAGCTTGAATGCGCATTCATCGAGATGGACGGACAAAGAATAATCACCCCGCCGGGTGAGATACTCGTCGACGGCTTCTACGGCTGGGGAGAGAAATACGGCGGAGAAACACGTGTCGCGCCAAGGGCAGAAATAGATTCGGAAACAGCCTGGAAAATACAAGGCTACGCCGAGTTGCTCGCGGACGCGCTCACGCTCAGACACCTTGCGAGAATAGACTTCTTCCTCGCGGACGGGGAGATATACTTCAACGAGATAAACACCTTCCCCGGCTTCACAGCAGAGAGCCTTTACCCAAAAATGCTCGAGGCAAACGGCATAGACCCGAGGTCGGCGATACTGTCCTTTATTGAGGATACGCTCGGTGGTCGGACTCTTTGACAGCGGGAGCGGCGGACTCAACACGGTAAGGTATATACGGGAGGCGGTTGACGTCGACCTCGTCTACCTCATCGACAGAGAAAACGCCCCTTACGGCATCAAGACAAAAAAAGAGCTTGTACGAATCACCGAGAGGAATATCAGGCGCCTTCTCGATATGGGAGCAGAGCGCGTGCTGATAGCCTGCTGTACGGCAAGCACGGTATATAAATCCATAGGCAAGGAGTACAGAGAAAAGGCAATTCCCATAATAGAAGCGGTGGCAAATACCGCGAAATACTCAACGCGGTCAGGACGTATAGGCGTTATAGCCACAAAACGCACCGTGGACTCACACGCCTTCTCGCGAGCACTCCCTGGATGCAAAACCTATGAGCTCTCCTTAGGTGAGCTTGTCGGAATGATAGACTCTGGGCTCTCGGACGAGACGGTCACAGAGGCTGACGAGGTGAGGCTCGAGAAGATGCTGAAGCCCGTCCTCGCGAAGAATATCGACACCCTTATTCTCGGCTGCACACACTTCCCTTCATTGAAGGAGACTGCCCGAAAAATAGCCTCGCGCTACGGTGTCACGAGCATTGTCGACTCGGCAAGAGTCGGCGCGGACCTGCTCATCGAGGCATCGGAAAAACTAAACTTAAACGGATAAATAAAGTGACACGCCCCGCGTGTCGAAAGGATATAAAAATGGCAAATTACAGACGCGGAAGAATAAATGACGCGGTGGCAAAGGAGCTGGCGATTGCGCTCGGCAACGTAAGAGAGCCCAAGGTCATCGACAACTTCGTTTCCATCACAAGAGCGGAGGTTGCACCCGACCTCAAATACGCGACCGTATACTTCTCCTGCATCGGAGATTTTAAGGAAGCGGCAGAGGGCCTTAAGAAGTGCACGGGTATGCTCCGTCACCACCTCGCACACACACTCAACCTCAGAATCACACCCGAGCTTAATTTTGTAAAGGACGGCTCTATGGAGCACGGCGCGAGAATCGCAAAGCTGCTTGAGGAAATTAAGACCTCGGACGAGAGTAAGAGCGACGACTGATATGGATTTCAGACGCTCCATACCTGCGGACGCCACCGGCATCGCAGAGCTTGAAGACCTCATCTTCCCCGATGCGTGGAGCTACCGTGACGTGCAGGACCTCATCTGCACAGAGGGCGGAATGTGCTTCACCGCCGTGGAGGACGGTAAGGTCATCGCCTACGTGATAGGCAGACTGATAGCGCCCGAGGGCGAGATATACAGAGTGGCGGTCGCGCCCCACAAAAGGCAGAGAGGTATAGGATACAGACTGCTCGACTACGCGGTAAAAACCTCAAAGGGACAGGGGCTTGAGAGGCTCTTTCTCGAGGTAAGGTCGAGGAATATACCCGCTATAAAACTCTACACGGCCTATGGCTTCAAGGAAATAGGCAGGAGAAAAAACTACTACAAGGACCCGCAGGACGACGCGATAGTTATGCTTCGCGCAAGTGCCTACGATATGCAATATTAAAGTGTCCGACCTGACAGGTCGACGACGGAGACCAAAATGAACATACTTGCATTTGAGAGCTCGTGTGACGAGACCTCGGCTGCGGTCGTTTCGTGCGACGGTGGCCGCTTCACAGTAAAATCGAATATCATAGCGTCGCAGGTCGAGACGCACAGACTCTACGGCGGAGTCGTGCCCGAGATCGCGTCAAGAGCTCATATCGAGGCGATATCCTCTATCACCTATGAGGCGCTCGAGGTAGCGGGCATTACAATGGACGAGGTGGACGCGATAGCCGTAACGGCAAACCCCGGACTTATCGGCGCGCTTCTTGTCGGTGTGAATTTTGCCAAGGCTCTGGCGGTGGCAAACAACAAGCCTCTTATCCCCGTCGACCACATAAAGGGACATATTGCGACCTGCTATCTTGACGAGGACGGCAACGTGCCTACGCCCCCCTTCATCGCTCTGGCGGTCTCGGGAGGCCACACGGGTATATACCTCGTCGAGGACTACAACGAGGTAAAGCTCATAGGCTCAACGCGTGACGATGCCATCGGTGAGTCGTTTGACAAGATAGGCAGAATCATCGGCATACCCTACCCCGCAGGACGCGGCTTCGACGCGCTCTCTAAGGAGGGCTTCGACAAGGCTGTCGGTGAGTGCGACGACTACCTCGCAAAATACAAAAAGAGCGCGGCTTACAAGTCGGGAGACTTCACACTCCCCTCCCCCGCGGTGAAGGACGATACGCTCGACTTCTCCTTCTCGGGACTTAAGACCGCGGCGATAAATCTCTTGCACAGATACGAGCAGCTGGGTGCTGAATTACCCCGCGCCGAATTTGCTGCAAGATACACCTTTGAGGCGGTTGAGGCCGTAGCAAAGAAGATGGCGTTGGCTATCGATAAATACGGCGTCAAGGAGATAGCACTCTGCGGCGGTGTGGCGGCAAACTCGCATCTGAGACACAGACTTAAAACCCTGGCAAAAGAGAAGAAAATCACTCTTTACACCCCACCCGTGTCACTTTGCGGTGACAACGGAGCTATGATCGGAGCTCAAGCCTACTACGAATACCTCCGCGGCAATCTCGCGGATTCCTCCCTTAATGCGAGCGCCTCCGACAGTATCGGCACGATAGATTAACCCCTCAAAAAACGCAGGATCCCGCACCCGTATCAACGTGCGGCGGTCCTTCAACTGATGAAAATAAAGAAGGAGATATATAAATGGAAAGCATAGATAAGGTGAGCGGCACCTTCGGTAAAAGACCGATCGAGCCCAAGGCCAACGTATCTTCCGCAGTAATCAGAAGACTCCCGAGATACCACAGATGCCTCGGCGACCTTCTGAGAGACGGAAAGCTCAGAATATCCTCCGCCGAGCTCTCGGCAATTATGGATATAACCGCATCGCAGATAAGACAGGACCTCAACTGCTTCGGCGGCTTCGGTCAGCAGGGCTACGGCTACAATATCAAATTCCTCTACAACAAGATCTCCGAGCTGCTCGGTGTGAATGAGAGCTACAACGCCGTTATCATCGGCGCGGGTAAGCTCGGCAGAGCCCTTGCGGCAACGCATATGTTCGAGCGCCGCGGAGTCAACAGACTCGCTATGTTTGACGTGGACCCCACCGTCATCGGCACGAGGATATATGACGTACCCGTCTACTCGGTAGACCAGCTCGGCGACTTCTGCCGCGAGCACAACGTACATATCGGCGTACTTACAGTACCCAAGGAGGCGGCATACGACGTCGCAAGCATAATAACCGAAGCGGGTGTCAAGGGCATCTGGAACTTTGCGAATATGGAGCTGAAGCTCGACAACCCCGACGTTATAGTAGAGAATATCCACCTCGGCGACTCGCTGATGACGCTCTGCTATGAGATCAAGACCGCTAACGAAAAGAGAGAAAAAGATGAGTGAGTACACCTTCAAGGTAAATCTCGATGGAATAACCGCTCTCGACTGCTTCCGCGAGGCAACAAAGGACGAGCTCAAAGTCCTGCTCGCGATAAAGTCACTTGAGGACGAGCCCTTCTGTGCAGAGTCATTATCCGCCGCACTCGGCGTATCTTCGGCAAGAGTAAAGGCGGCAATAACCCTCTTTGAGGAGTCCTCTGTTTTGACAAGAAGAGACAGCGGTATCCTTGCCGAGGTCGAATATGAATTCGAGCAAAAAAAGGAACAAAGGACAGCTGATGCGCCCAAAGCGGCCATATCAGTAAGAGATAACAACCTTCAGAATCTTATTAAGGATATGGAGGGACTACTTGAAAAGACTCTTGTCGTGCGCGAGGTCGAAAGAATAAACTCTCTCGTTATAGACAAGGGACTCTCCGTAGAATACATACTTACTCTTTCCTCTTACCTCAAAACCAAGCGCAATCCCCTCACGGTCGAGGCAATAATGAGAGAGGCAAATAAGCTTCTGGGAAAGAATATAGATAGCCTCGAGGAGCTCGAGATACACGTTAAGGAAAAGGAAGCCGAGATAGCGGGCGAATATGAGATGCGACGACTCCTCGGTATACATTCAAGAGCCTTCACCCCCAGTGAGCGCAAGTACTTCAAGAGATGGCTCCACGAGTTTGGTTACTCCTCGGTGATCATAGGCGAGGCGTACGACATCACCGTCGTCGCAACCGGTAAGCTCAGCACGAGCTATATGGACTCCATCCTCACAGGTTGGCACGAGGCAGGATGCAAAACTCTCGAGGAGTGCAGAGCGAGAGTTAACATTCGTAAGCAAGAAAGAGCTAAAAAAGCAAATAATAGTAGTCAAAAATCAAAGAAAACCGTCGAGGCTGAGACGCCTAAGTACGCAGACTTCAACAGTGAGGATGCGCTGATGCGAGCTCTCGAGAGAAGCTACGGCGAGAAATAGAGGAGTGACTGACGATGTATACACGTGACAATTACGCTGCCGCAAAGGCGGAGATAGAAAAGCGCAGACTCGACGCGATCTCTACCGCAGACGAGAGAAACGCTGAGCTCGCCCTCGAATCCGAGGAAATAAGAACGATAGATAAGGAGCTCTCAAAGACCGGCCTCCTTCTCTTCAAGACCGCTTGCATGGGCGGAGATATTGAAGAGATAAGAAGACAGAATAAGGAGCTCAACTTAAGAAGAAGAGCCGCGCTTGTAAAGCTCGGATACCCCGAGGATTACACCGAGGTGCATTACACCTGCAAGACCTGCTCGGACACCGGCTTTGCGGGTACAAAAATGTGCACCTGCTTAAAGCAGCTTCTCATCACAAAAAATATTCAGTCCTCGGGAATGGGCAATCTCATAGACAAGCAGTCCTTCGATAACTTCGACCTCGGCGTATTCGGCAAGGACGGCGAGCTCCGAGAGAGGATGGAGAGAAACCTGAAGATTGCAAGGGCGTTTGCTGACGGCTTCGCACGCCATCACGATAATCTCTTGCTCATCGGCACCACCGGCACGGGCAAGACTCACGTCTCCACAGCTATTGCAAAGGCTGTTATCACCCAGGGCTTCGACGTGCTCTACGACAGCGCGCAGAATATCATCGACGACTTCGAGACCGACAAGTTCAAGAGCGGCTACAACCGCACAGAGTCGGTATCCGACAAGTACCTCGAGTGTGACCTGCTCATTATTGACGATCTCGGAGCCGAGTTTGTTACTCAATTCTCGGTTTCCGCTCTCTATAACCTTATCAACACAAGACAGAACAAAGGTCTGTCTACCATCATCTCGACCAACCTCTCGGGCTCTGAGCTCGCGGGTAAGTACGAGGGACGTATCTACTCAAGAATCATCGGAGCAGACTACACCGTGCTCCGCTTTGAGGGCAAGGATCAGAGAATAGCGAGATAACGCAACGTCATTAATACGCGTATGAGTACAGCCGCAGAGCCTATATGGGATACTGCGGCTGTAAATTTTTGTTTTTTTAAAAAAGGCTCTTGAAAAAAGTCTGAAAATGTAGTAATATATTGTTCATTATGAGAATTTCAACATAGGAGGAATTAATGGCTGATATTAAAAGAATAGCTATTATGACGGGCGGCGGCGACTGTCCCGGACTTAACGCAGTAATCAGAGCGGTCGTTAACACCGCGATAAGAAAATACGGACTCGAGGTCATGGGTATAAGACACGGATACCACGGTCTTTACCACGGCGACTTCATTCCACTCACAACCGATGACGTAAGCGAGATCAGCACCATCGGCGGCACTATCCTTTACAGCTCCAACAAGGACAACCTCTTTAAGTATCCGAGAAAGGATGCGGAGGGTAAGATCCTCAAGGACGAAAACGGCAATATCGTATATGACGACGTCTCCGACGTTGCGGTAGAGAATCTTAAGGCGGCGGGCATCGATGCCCTTCTCATCTGCGGCGGTGACGGCACTCTCACCTCGGGCAGAGACTTCTCCCGCAAGGGTGTAAACGTAATCGGAATCCCCAAGACCATCGACAACGACCTCGCGCTTACCGACTATACCTTCGGCTTTGACACCGCGATCAGCGTTGCGACCGACGGCCTTGACAGAGTGAGAACAACCGGCAGATCGCATCACAGAATCATGGTAGTTGAGATCATGGGACGCGGCGCAGGCTGGATGGCGCTCCACGCGGGTATCGCGGGCGCAGCGGACGTTATCCTCATTCCCGAGATCCCCTACGATATAAACAAGGTAGCAGAAAAGATAAAGGCGGATAAGGAGGCAGGCAAGGACTTCTCCATCGTGGCAGTCTCTGAGGGCGCAAAGGACATCTCCGGTGAGCGAGTAATCCTCAAGATACGCGAGGACAGCCCCGACCCGATAAGGCTCGGCGGTGTCGGCGCAATCGTAGCGGACAAGCTCGAGGCTCTCGTCGGCTCCGAAGCAAGAGCGACAACGCTCGGTCACATTCAGAGAGGCGGCACTCCCACCGCGCACGACAGAGTCCTCTCCGCAAGATACGGCTATGCCGCAGTAGAGCTTGCAATGAAGGGCAAGTTTGGCAGAATGGTCGCTCTCCAGGGTGACGATATCACCGACGTGTCCATCGAGGACGTTATCTCGGTCCACACCGAGAACGTAGATCCCCAAGGCGAGCTTGTAAGCGTAGCCAAGGCTATGGGCGTCTCATTCGGCGACTAAAACATAACAACAAAAAATGCTTATAAACGTCAATTGGAGTTTTCCTTGCGTTTATAAGCATTTTTGTTATGTTTTGTTGTCAAAACGTGTTAAATTGATGGCGAAAAGTACTTTTGTTTGTATGCATTTTTTGCGCTTGTTTTATTATTGACTCAACCTCTTCTCTTTTTAACGATTATCGCAATAATAATTACAAGGGGAATTGTTATGTACCAAAAGTAAACAAGGCATGCTGCTAAAATACCACCCAAGAGTCCACAAACGATTATTTCTTTGAATAGGCCATCAGCCAAGCTAAAATACACAACATCAAACAACTTATGGTATAACCACCATAATGCAACACTACAAACAACCCACAACACCGCAAGAATAACTTCCATCTTTATCTCCTTTCATTTTTGAATACAAATGTACTCATCAAGATTAATTATAACACATTTGTGTTCAGTTGTCAACATATGTGTTCATATTTTTCTCCATCAAGTTATATAATATATACGCTAGGAGGAAACACATATGTTAAACCCAATAATTGTTGGACAAGTAATTCAAGAATGCAGGGAGTCTCGTAATCTTTCACAAGAAGTTGTAAGTGGGCTTGCTGATATTGGTAGAACTCATTTAAGTGCTATTGAGCGTGGGATTAGAAAACCAACCCTCGAAACTTTTTTCAGAATTGCAGATGCATTAGGAATTGCTCCGAGTGAACTTATGCTAAAAATAGAAATCGCAAATAAATCAATTTGAACTAATTAAATCTAACCTTTTTGAAACAAACAACAAACACTTTGAGGATAAATATTTCTTTAAAAAATCGTTGCGCTACACCCTATTAATGAGTGTAGCGCACTTTTTATTTAAAATTCTCCATAAACTCACGGATCTTCTTCTCCTGATACTCGCCGCCGTAGGTGCCGTTTTCGAGTCTCTCAAGGCCCTCGTCGACAAGCTCCTGCCAGCTCTCCTTCTCCTTGCCGGGAAGGATCGGGAAGTAGTAAACTCCGTTCTGCTTTGCCGCGTCGAGATCGCCCATAGCGTCGCCGACCATAAGAGTCTGCTCCCTGGAGTAGCCGAATTTCAGCATCTCGCCGATGCAATAAGCCTTACTGCCTATATCCTGCGTGAGCATAATATCGGTGTGAGGGATAAGACCGAACTTTTCCCACTCCTCGACCACTGCCTCTCGATTTGCGCTGGAGACTATCGCAACGTCGGCAAGTCTGTGCGCCGCCTCGAGTCCCTCGGCCGCTCCCTCAAAGGGGATCTTGACCTCCTCTGGCAGATTGTTTATGCTCTCGTTTACCGCCCTGCTCCAGCTAAGCGCCTTCTCAAGACATACTCTTCCCTCCCCCTCGGGATAGGTCGGAATTGCCTCCTTGAGCGCGGGCATAGAGAGCGCGTGTGTGGTCCTACACCACTCTGAAAACGTGTCAATACCGGGTATCCGTGTATACTTTTCGTCAATTTCAGTCAGCGCCATCGCGAGTCCCTTGAAGCGGTTTATACCTCTTGTGACCTGGTAGAGATTGATCTCATTCCAGCGCTTAAGTATATCGTCACGCCACTGGGCAAGTCCCCACTCATCGACCATACAAGGGCCGAAGCAGTAGATGTGCTTGCAATTCATCGTGTCCATAGCGCATCCGTCAGAGTCTACGCACACAAGCAGGTCGCGGCGTCTTTCAAACGAATCAAGTGTGGCCATAAATACCTCTCATTTTTTACTTTAGCGCCGAGACTTGGGCCTCGGCGCTCATATTCTTTTATATACCTATCAGAGTCTGGTATCCCACATACCGCAGAAGCTGTCGATGGGATCCTTACCGCGGAAGGCCTCGGGGCCCTCAACGAGCGCCTCAACAAGCGCGTCCATGGTATCGTCGTTTGCGTCGTAGGTGTTGATATAGGTGCGGAGCATCGGGCAATCAGCAAGCATAGTAGGCTTGTTTACAGAGATACCGATTACGGGGAGCTCGTGCACGTACCACGGAATCTCTCCGCCGCCCTTGGAAAGGCCGAAGACGGGGTGACCGTTTGCAACGTCGAAGAGCGAGATAACGAGGTCCTGACCTGCTACGAAGTCGGCAATTGAGTTCTTGCCCGCGAAGTAGAGATTGAGGCTGGGCTTCTCGCCGGCCGCCATCATCTTTTTCATCTTCTCGATGGGGCTCTCGTAGATATATGCGTCAAAGCCCTTGGCAATAAGTCTCTCACAGAGCTTCTCTGCGGGCGTTTTTCTCGACACGCCCCCGCCCATAGCCATAGCGGCGAGCGCCATAAGAGGATTGTCCGCGCCCTTGATGGGAACTATCATAACTCTCTTGGTCTTCTCGGGGCTGATGGGAAGGACACCCTCGTCAAGGCTCTTTACAAGAGTGATACAGTCCTTTGCGATCTTGCCGGAATAGGTCTTGAACTCAGGATTCTGAAGCACGGGAGCAAGCGCCTCCGCGGGAGGACAGAGCTCCTCCTTAGCCTTCTTGTTAAGGCCCATCTTAGCCTTAAGACCGAGAATCCTGGTGAGAGCCTCTACCATTCTCTCCTCGGAGATTATTCCGTTCTTATAAGCCTCGAGCATGGTGTTATAGTCTTCGTCGGGATCGTTGAAGAAGAGGAACATATCACAGCCTGCGTTGATGGAGAGAGGAAGCATATCGCGTCTCTTCATCTGATTGGTCATACCAACCATGTGAGATGCGTCGGTAACTACCATACCGTTGAAGCCGAGCTTCTCACGAAGGAGCACGGTCATAATGTCATAGGAAAGAGTCGCGGGAAGGAGCTCTGAGTCGGTGATGCCGGGCTTTACGTCCTTCATATAGTTAGGCATAAGGATGTGTCCGCCCATAATAGCGTCAAGACCGCCGTCGATAAGAGTCTTGTAGACGTGACCGTAGGTCGCCATCCATTCCTCCTCGCCAAAGCTGTTGATGTTGTTGGAAATGTGTGCGTCGCGGTAATCCTGACCGTTACCGGGGAAATGCTTAGCGGTACAAGCCACGCCCTCGGTCTTGTGAAGGCCGTCCATATAAGCCTTACCCATAGCGGCAACTCTCTCGGGATCGTTACCGAAGGAGCGCGCGAGAACCTCCTCGCACTCGTGATTATAAAGTATGTCTACAACGGGAGAGAACGCCATGTTACAGCCGGTAGCTGCGATCTGCGCGCCCGATACGTATCCCATAGCCTCGGCGTACTCAGTCTTGCCGGTCGCGCCAACCTTGATGCCCGCGCCGACAGCGGTACCGTCGGGACAAACACCGTCTCCGCCCTTTTCGGGGTTACAAGCGATGAAAACGGGAACCTTTGCGTATTTCTGAAGAGTTCTGTTCTGCTCAAGAACCATAGCGCCGGGCATAGCGTTGTATCTGCAACCGCCGAGATGGTACTTCTCCATAAGCTCGCGAAGATAATCCTCGCCCTGACCTGCGGTAAGCTGGAAGAAGAGCTGACCAACCTTCTCCTCGTCACTCATAGAAGCAATAGTATTCTCTACCCACTCGATATCCGAGTCGGTAAGACAGTAGGGTTTTTTGCGTAAATCTACCATAGTAAAAAATCCTTTCCGTTGTTATTATTTTTATTTCACGTAGTAATTATAACAAAGATTATAAAATAAAGCAACAGCATTTTTTCCGCGTGCGACATTTTTAAAAAATTGTCTAACATTAGCACGAAAGCAATAAAAGAAGGCCGCCTCCAAATGCACAGATAACACATTCTCCAAAGCAATCGGTCATCAGAGTATGCATAGCAATGCAGTTGAGGCAGCCCTTTTATTCAATTATTCAATACTATTTGCAATATATACGTAAAGCTCCTCATCGGTGAAGGAATAAAGCCCCGCATACTCAAGAACCTCAACGGTAGTTATGTAATCATCCTCACTTTCGTAAGTATCTACGTAAGTAAAGAGTTTGAGGTACGCATCCTTTGCCGCATCAAAGTTCTCATTAGCCATAGGATAAAGCTGCAAAACCGAAAGGGCAGACACGGAGTAGGATACGTAGTAGCAAGGAGCGAGAACGGTTACGTATCTCCAATAAGTATCCGTCATATAGCTTTCTCCGCCAAAATCACTGATGATGCTCGTGTAAAGAAGATCATACTCATCAGCAGTAATCTTTCCGTCAGCCATTATGACATCCGCATTTTCTCCCTCGTAACTATTTGTATAAATAGCCTGCTCAAAGGTATCAACAGCAAGAGCGTTCATGATCGTATCCAGCATAGAAATCATCTGATATGTTTGAACCATTTCAAACTCTATATCATTCATAACGTCATCACGGCTGTTAAGATATGCGAGATAAAGAAGCTCGTTACCCTGCGAATGCATCTCCAAGAGGTCGAACGATTGAGAATATACACCGCCGCTGTAGATTTCGTTCATATAGTGACCGAACTCATGAGCTACGGTAAAGGAGCTGGAGTAAGAGCTATTTCCGAAGTAAGCGATTGGAATATCTATTCCGTAAAGAGTCGTAACGTAAGCTCCGCCATATTGTCCGAGGAAGAGATTTCCGTCACCCATAAGATTATTAAGCTCATCGGAGAAGGATATCTGCTTATCCGGATTGGAGGTAAAGCTCATCTTATCAATATAATCGTTAAGCTGCTTGTTAGACTTCGCGTTGGCAAAGAAACTATCGACAACGTAAGTTACGTACGCAATATACGCTGCATCCGACTGAGTGAGATTAGCAGTAATTCTGTTCCATCTGCTGAAAACGTTGTTATAAAGCGGAGCGATATATTCCTTTACGTAATCAGCGATAGCCTTAACGTCCTGATAGGAATAATCTCTGTCGTAAACGTTGGAATAAGCGTATTCAAGATAATTGTCATAGCCCATAAGCTCCGCAATCTTCTTGTTATTCTCTACAAATTCAGCGTAAAGCTGCGGAACCCGGTCACTGAGACTCGGATCCGGTATTTCATTAAACTCCATCTCGATCTCGCTGTTTCTGTCAACGAGAGCTTTATATTCGGGGTTAGAAACCGCATCACTCTCGAAAATAAACGCTTTAATTTCCTCCTCGGTCATACCGAAGTAGTAATAATCACGGTACATAGAATCATAGATAACCTGAGAGAAGGAGTAGAAACGGGAAACAAGTTCCGTTCTTATCTTGCTGATATAATCAAAGTCCTCTTTGTTCTGAGCATCGCCCATATCTACGTGATATTCAACCTGAGCTATCTGATACTGTGAGGTAACGTATTCAAGAACATCGTAGAGCTCCTCGTACTTGGCTTCCATAACGAGATAACTCTCGTGTGTCTCGCTATCCTCCTCGTATGTGTGAAGCGTCGAGTCATAAGCAGGTGCCGCGGTGATTATTTCATCAAGCTCGTTAAAGATCCTGTCAAACTCATCGAGATCGGAATCGGAGAACTTGTAAACGATAACCTCCTTATACTTTCCCTCGCCCTCGGGACGATACGCGTAAGAGCAACCGCTGTTGCGGCAGTAAATAAGACGGGAAAGCTCTTCAAACTCACCTATATCATGGCCGGTTGCGGGTATTGTCTCAGAGGTCATCTTGCTGCATCTGGTACATATGTACCTCGTAGATCCGGCCTTGTTACATGCAGGTTTTACCACACTTGCCGTAGTGTAATCGTGTCCAAGCGCCTCAGTTACCACGCGTGTTTCACTAGCGCCACAAGAGCATTTGAACACGCCCTCCTCGGCCTTAGTACAGGTGGCCGTTCCCAAACTTTTTTCAAGGACGTACTCGTGCTCGTGGTCACCCACAACACCAAAGACGTTTTCAATAGCATTCTTTACCCCGTCGGGTAAATACTGACAGCTTGTAAAGGCAAGGAGCGCTATAACAAGCACAAGAAGTAGGGTCGATAATCTTTTCATAGCCTTTCTCTCCATTAAAACAAAAATAAAGATACCTAATTCTACCACGGATATTAGAAAAATTCAAGTATATTTTCAATTTTAACACTATGAGTGTTTTTCATACCCTTATAACTATGTTAATAGCTTGTGCTTTAGCGGTTTTTAATTTTAAAAAACGCAAAGAATTTATCATCACGAGCGACACCACAAGTGCGCTTTTTGCTAACAATCGTTAACATATACATCCACCCGCGAATTTTATGTGGGCTGTTTTGAATGTTAGTTTTAATCTCTTTCTCACTCTTGAGGTATATCCTCCTCATCCTTAAAGATAATGTTATCAGACCACGAGTCAAACACCTCTCCGCATATTGTGCAAGCGGAATACCTATTATCTATCATTCTGGTAGTATGCATACCCGTCGTTGAATACCCGCATGCGCATACGCCTCCGTGATATAGATTTGATATACTTTCATAGGTAAAGATATGTTTTACCGTGATGGTATATCCACATTCGCAAGTAGCGGTGTGAGAAGAAGCTGATATATTTCCGTAATTAAAAGAATGCTCCTTATAGAAAGTGTATTCCAAACCATTAACATTATTTGTATACTTATGTAAGGCGCTATTATACTGTGCTATGCTATAATCCTGCGCTACGATATTATCAAACGGCGCGACGTATCTGCAGTATTTGCACTTATAGTAGTCGCTAGTGCCGTAGCTTGCGACAGCCATCATATTTCCGCTCGATAAGGTGTGATTTTCACCGCAAGCGTTGTACGTGTCATATGTATATCCACTCAAACTATCTACGGCATTTACGCCGTTGCAGATAGAACATATGAGCTTGTGTTTGCCATTAGCATCCAAGCCATTATATAACCACTTGTGATCGGAGTCGGTGTGGAAGCCTCTGGTTATTGCAACACCGGCGATGTCTTTGTAGGTGATGTCCGATGTCCTGTAGGCAACATTTCCATATCCCATCAGTAACTCCTCGTGGTGTTCATAGTCTGCACCAGCACCACACGTAGGCACCGCATCAATATCCCTGAGCCCAAGGATGTGACCAATTTCATGAGCGCCGGTCTTATTTCTGGCATTATTAACCATATCTTCAGTAACATTACCGTGTAAATAAAAAAGATAAAGATTCACGTTCATATACCACTCGGATATGTGATTATGCTCTATTTTCTCATCTTCGAATATTTCTATATTTTCAACATTTTCTTCATCATATCTAGTATTAGCAAAAGTAGTACTATTCTCATAATAAGGGTAAATAACTAAATTGTTGTCTGTCGAGTTGCCTTCAACAATGTTTATTACTTTGTTTTTAACTATATTGTCATTAGAATCGTACGAATAGAAGTACACGTTATTCCACTTTTCCATACTATTTGCGTAGCAAGTCTTAATTTCTTCCGCTAATTCTTCAGAAATATCGTCATCCCACCTATAACCACTGGAAGATTCGTCTGCAAAGTAGTACTTTATCGTCTGTGTTTCGTGACTGATATGATAACACTTTGAGTTCTCATTTATCTCTCGTCTTGAATATAGAACATACCATGCCTTAGTCTCCGTTTGAGAAGTGTAATTCGGCCAAATGCAACCATCGTAGTCTACATCCAAAATTGACTCATGCGCAGAAACATAAGTTAAACAAACAAAAGAAAAATTAAGAATTAATGCAAAGGTTATTATCAACGATATGACTTTTTTATTGGTTTTCACTTTTCTCATCCTTTCTTTTTAATAACCAATAACAACTCTACTCAGTTTTGTGGATCCACTTCCTTTAGCACTTCTATAAAATGCTCCATTGCTATTAGCGTATAAATAAACGTAGCATTATCACTTAAATATCCTTCATACTCGAAATTATTAGCCTCCGTTATACTCATAAAAACATCGTAATATTGGTCTAACGCGGATTCAAGACTATCCAATTCTCCGCTATACATATATCGTGGAACAACTATATATTTCATACCGGAAAGCTCAACAAAACGTATCGTTATATAGTTGTTATATATCGATCGAGTTGTATAATATATCGTGCTTTTATTCAAATCATCGGCAAAATATCCTTGCAAATAAATGATCGTTTTAGAAAAAGCAATCGGCGGAGTAGTATTAAATCCATTTTCAAATTTTAAATCCGGTATAGAAACGTGCTCCATCTCGGGCACGTTTTCATTGCCCAATAGGTTTATTACAGATGATGCTCTGTTGAATTGATAAGCCAAAACGCATTTTTCACCATTTATGTATTCGGGAATATCCTCCGAAGAATCGAATCTGTACCAGTTGCACTTTTCCGCAAGTTTATAGGTCCACATTATTTCATTCGGATCTCCGTTATAATATCCGCAAGCAAAGTAATAATCAAGAGGATCAAACGTAACTTCAAGAGGTTGTGCGTCATAGTGCTGAACAAAATATATCTGGTCCGGCAAACCCTCACTACCAAAAAGAACATCGGGAACCTCGCGAGACAAAAGTTCGATTAAGGATTTGATAGGATCACTCTCTTTATCCAGAGAAATTCCTTTCGAAGCTTCATCTTTTTCACCGGTTGTTCCATCAGTAGCTCCGCCCGTGTTTCCACCTTCAGTCGAACCGTTGGTATTGTTACTCTCTCCGGTGTTATCGGTCTCATTACCGCCCTCGACCTTATTTGTCTTATCAAAATACGAGCATCCGGTAAGGAAGGCAAGCAGCACCGAGCATATCAAAATAAAAGAAATAATTTTCTTCATAGCAAATCCCCATCTTTCCTAAAACTAAAAATCAATTCAAAATTTCCTCATTTAATACTTTGAAAAAGTCCTCGACTAAGATACATGAATAATAATACGTATGTGTCATTTCTTCAGAATTTGATTTATATTCTGTCTTTACACTGTATCTTTCCGTCTCTATAACATCCGTAAAAGCATCGGCATACTCACCAAGATGAAGTTCAACACCTGTCTCTCTAACTATTTCTTCGCCATTTCTCCGAGTAACCTGCCTTGTAATTAAGCTGATATATCTTCCATCGTAATCCTCAACATAAGGTATGGTCACCCATCTGTAATCATACGACGAAGTCGAGTAGTATATCGTTCCTTCATCCCAAATTCTTATGCTCAAGTACTCTGTGTAGCACAGATATATAATGGTTTCACCGTAAGCTATCGGAGACTTTACGTTATATCCATCTTTAAATTCGGGCTGGTACCATAGGAAGTGCTCCATCTCGGGCACGTCACTCTGACCTTCCAGAAGATTGACTATTGACGAAGCCTTGTTAAACTGGAAAACGTACGCGCATTTTTCGCCGTTATAGTATTCCGGAATTTCCTCCGCGGAATTAAATTTATACCAATTACATTTCTTAGCGCGGCTTTCATAGTAGTCATCACCGGGATCATTGTCATAACCGCAAACGAAGTAATAATCAAAGGTATCAAAGGTAACCTCTATAGGTCGCCATACGCCATTTACAGTTTGTCTTATTTTATATCCCAAACTATTATCACCCATATCATGGTCTGAATAGTAGTTGTCAAGATAGTCAAATATCGATTCGATCACGTCGCTCTCTTTACTAAGAGGAACTCCTTTCGGAGCTTCATCTGTTTCTCCACCACTCGTAACGTTATCTGTTCCATCGGTAGTTCCGTCGGTGTTTCCACCGTCGGTCGAACCGTTGGTATTGTTACTCTCTCCGGTGTTATCGGTCTCATTACCGCCCTCGACCTTATTTGTCTTATCAAAATACGAGCAGCCGGTAAGGAAGGCAAGCAGCATTGAGCAAATCAACAAAATAGAAATATTTTTCTTCATTTTTACTCCCAATCTAAAATCACTAACGTTTTAACAAGCTCATTCATAAATTCTTTAGGAAGACTCGAAAAGGTCGGATATTTTCCTTCCGGTGAATAGAATTCTCCAAGCTCTTCTCCCATATAAACTACTCTGAACCAATACCATTCGCTATCGTGAGAGTACGGATAATCATCGAGTCCGGAGTCAATATACAAACCGTCTAAGCCGCACATCAACAATTCCTTATCTTCTATTATCAGGTCTTTAAGTTTCTCTTCTTCCGCCATACCGCCGGTAGAGTAAAAGATAAGGTTTTCTTTCATGAGTATTTCATTTGAACAATTAATTAA
Organism: Clostridia bacterium; assembly: GCA_017453245.1. GTDB lineage: Bacteria > Bacillota > Clostridia > Oscillospirales > CAG-272 > UBA1740. The sequence goes on along the minus strand of JAFTKM010000007.1, from coordinate 283,944 downwards.
ATTTGATTCCCCCGCCTTGATAGACGTAGGTCTGTCACATAAATACCAGCTGATCCCTATACGCCGTTCCTTTAAATCAAGGAAACTTTCGCCTTCTTTGAGCGAATCGTGTTGCATCGTGGATAGGCGGAATTTTACGTCTACCTCATTGCCTTCGAGTATCATTCCTTCGCAATCAAATATTAGTGACGGGGCAATAATATTTCCGTTGGCCTTAAGTGTTTCAACCGCTTCTACAAGCTCCTCATACGTCTCAACCCAATAGTATATTGGTATCTCACATCCGCCCTCGCCGTTTCCGGGATCTTCTTCATTATTTTGGTTGCCTACTTCGACGTCACCACCGGTCTCATTACCGCCCTCGACCTTATTTGTCTTATCAAAATACGAGCAGCCCGTAAGGAAGGCAAGCAGCATTGAGCATATCAAAATAAAAGAAATAATTCTCTTCATAACAAAAATCTCCTTTCCTTTGTGATTCTATTATATATTACACTTATGCGTATTGTCAAGTTTTTACATTTTTATTACAATACCGCAAAATCCGCGGCTCTATATATTTTAAAATAAAATATTTTTAACACCGAAAAACGCAAAAACGTTACAAAAAATAAAAAATATTTTCCACAAACTTTAAAGCTCTGATTTGTATGCTTTCAACAAAGCAAAAAGGAGCTGAGTCATTAAGAATTCAGTCAAATCAAAGGCATAAATATGATTTTTAGGTAAAAACGACTGAATTCTTAGTGCGAAGCGCCTTTCGGGGCTAGATTAATTTAGGATGGAAATCAATAGCCGTAAGGGAACCGAACTAACAAGTCTTACGGCGATAACTTTTAGTGTCTTTCGCCACGTCAAGTCTTGTAAAGTCGTACTTGACCGCGACTCGTCGCGGCAAAATCCATCAAAAATTTATTCGCCGTAAGATGCGAAGCAGTTATGAAAGAATAGATTTTTTCATAGACGAGCCAAATTTTTTGAGAAATATACACATATTTAAGAAAAATTCGGTGATGTATAGGGGAAAAGCTATCTTTCATAACCTTATGAGTTCGATTCCCTTACGGCTAGACGACCGAGAGGCGTATATACCGTCGGAGGAAGGAAACGGCGGTAGAAAAAGAGTACAAGAGGTGGAAATTACGAGAATTTCCACCTCTTGCTTATTAAAAGTTAGTATTTTATGATTGTTTTTTTGCCGATCATTTAACTCTTTTTCGGTTACGCCTAAATGAATCAGCCCCATTTTTTGTTTTTTCAGAGTGTTCTTAAGATCGTCTCAAGCTCCATATCCGGATAGTCGGAGGGGTTAGCGGGCGCTGTGATATCCACGTGCTCGTCGTAGTCGTACTCGAGCTCATACTCCGCCGTGACGGTGTAGGTATAGCCTGACATCGTGATATCATAATCGCAGACGAGAGTGACGGTTTCATATTTTTTGCCGTCGAGCTCTACCGTCAGCCTTGCATCCTTGACTTTGACCTTCTCCGCGGCTCCCGAGAGAGCTGAGATAATAATATTCTCGAGCCTTACCTTAAGCTCTTCACCCGCACCCGTGGAGAGTATTTCCCTATCTCCGTCGCGCTTTGTGACCTCTGAGCTCAGGAAATCCTCGTAGCTTATACCGCCGATAACGCTCGCCTTTTCCTTAAAGCTTACCGCATCCTCATATCCTACTTCACTCTTGCCTCTGGTAGAGTTTGAGCCCTCCGCGGAGGTGTATTTCATATCCATATATATGATGCCGCCGATAACAACGTAGCTGTTGACAAACTCGGTCTCGCCGCCGCTGTAGCTTATGGACATTCTATCCTCTATCGCAGTCTTGTCACCGTCGACAAGGAGCTTGACCTCCCTTCTCTCAAGCTGATCGAAGATGGCGGATATTGCTTCATTGTCGACCGTGTAATCAACGCCGACCTCAATGACGTGCGCCTTATTTGAAAGAGCCTTATCCGCCTTCTCGGTGAGAGACTCGGGCGTCCTTGCGCAGGAGAAAAGCGCAGATGCTAAAAGTGAAGGTATAAGAATTAATGACAGAATTTTTCTAAGCTTCATACAAAGCTCCTTTTAATAATGAGTAAATATTCTTACTCGTATATTTTCGACAGATAATCAAGGAACAGGCAGTCAAAGGTGTTCTTGGATATCATAACGAGGATCATCTCCTCATCGGTGTGCCAATACGGCTCGCTCTTGCCAAGAGCGGGGATAACCACGTTCTCTGTGATACCGCAATTTCTGCAGCTTCTCTCACCCTTGCCCGCAGTAGTCTCGGTAGCGAGAGTCTTGATGACCGTATCCGACCAGCTATGAGTACAAGTGGTAGTTGAGCCGCCCGAGGACGAGCCCTCACCTGCCTCACCCGAGGGAGTAATCATATCCGCGGGTATCTCCTTGTCGAAGATGAGCCACGCAAGCTCGGGATAATCGATAAAGACGTTTCTGTTACCCTGAATATTGCCGATAACCTCGTTTCTGCCCATTTCCCAGGTATCAACGGGGTCAAGCGCGCACCACTCAAGGAGGACGTCAACGCTCTCAAATACCTTCGTTACACTTGTTGCGCCCCAATCCGCGCCCCATCTGACGTAGACGTAAAGGCAGATTCTCGCAACGTCGCCCTTTACCTCATCCACGGGCTCAAAGTAGGTGGAGTTGTACGTTCCGCCAAGATATCCGACAGCGGGATTAGTGCCGTACTTCTCAGTACCGCTCGGTACGTTGCCGTACTTCTTATTACCTCTTGAGCTGTTCACTCCCGCATCCGAGGGACGGATGTGATGCATATCCGCGCCGCCGCCCTTGGTGTTGTTGCCTCCGAGTGACTTCGGCCACACGTGCTCTCTGTTCCAGCCGTTCCACTGGGACATAGTAGCCGAGTAGCTCGTGTAGATAAGAAGGACCTTGCCGTCACCGTTTTCGCAGTCGGTCTGATTCGCCTTATAGTGACAGTCATCATACGAGGACTGGTATGTATGTGTGCTCGTCATAAGTCCGCGAAGCTGAGTCAGGAGTGCCGACGCGGAGAGTCCCACGAGTCTGTCGTAGGTGTAGCTGTCGGTGTAATATTCATCAGCGCTCGTGCCGTCGAGCGTAGTGCAAACAACGCCTCGTTCTCCTGAGTTTGCCGTTTTCGAATAGGAGGCAGGCTCCCCCGCCGCCGAGACCGGAATAAGGGTGGAAAGTATAAACGTTGCAAGCAGGATGAGCGCAATTATACTCTTCTTTATATTTTTCATTTCATTCTCCATTCAGATGTAAGTGCATTTTTTGTAAACCATAAATTACAATTATTGTTATTATGATTTTTCTACATAGTCATCCGCGTCCGTAGGGGCGGAAACGCTCACATCCGAAGTGTAGTCAAATTTAGCAGCTAAGCTCATAGAAACGGTATATACCGTCTCGGGTGTCGTGATAATATACGTGCAGGAAAATACAGTTGCCTGATACTTGCCGTCCTCGATCGTAATAATGAGAGTCGCATCCTTCACACCGACCATAGCGCCGAGCGAGGAGAGCTTGTCCTGCATAAGATTTGCCACGCCGTAAAGCGCCTCATCCTTAATACCCGTACAGGTAATGATGGATTCACCGCCCGAGCCTCTTTCCTTAGCCTCTTTAAAATCATCGTAGCGTATATTGGCGCCGATACCGAGCATATCGGTTATCTCTTCGCGAAGCTCGGAGGTATACTCGATCTTTTCTCTTGTAGCCTTCTCGCCGCTTGCGGTCTGCTCGGAGCTGTAAAGGTATATCATACCGTCACACACAGTGTATACGCTCTTTGATACGTTACCGTCAAGGCTCATCTGCATCGACACGCGAAGGTCATCTCCATCCGCCTCAAGCCTGATCACGGGCCCCGTAAAGCACTTGATCGCATCAATAATATTCTGATCGCTCGACTCGTAGGTCACCGCCATCTCAACCGTATAGGGCGCAGCCTCAAGAGCCGCCTCCGCCTTGTCAACGGTCTCCTTCGGGTCCTTGCCAAATATCAGATCGCAGGAGGAGAAGCAACACGCCATTATCGCAATTATCAAAGCAAATGACGTGAGTCTGATTCTGATTTTCATTTTTTATCTCCTATATAAATTATAGACGTAGGGCTTCGGACTGATCCTTCACCATATTTCCCCTCTTGAATAAATTGTTATAAAACGAAAAAGGAGAATATGATGCTTGTAACAAAACCGTATCAAAGAGAAAGAGCCGTAACCTACGCGAGAAAATATGCCTTCGGGCAAAACCCGATCTTCGGAAACTTCCGCGGCATCGGAGGTAACTGCACCAACTTTGTTTCACAGTGCATCTACGCAGGCTCCTGCGTTATGAACTACACTCCGACCTTCGGCTGGTACTATATCTCACTTGACGACCGCTCACCGTCCTGGACGGGCGTTCAGTTTTTCTACAACTTTATGACAGATAACAAGGGCGTCGGTCCCTTTGGAAGGGAGGCTGCCCTTGACGAGATGGAGATCGGTGACGTCATCCAGCTCGGCAACGATCAGGACGGCTTCTACCACACTCTCCTGATCGTCGGCTTTGAAGGGGAGGACCCGCTTGTAGCGGCTCAGACCGACGATGCCTTTGCCCGTCCCCTCTCAACCTACACCTACGATTTCTCCCGCTTTATCAAAATTCTCGGCGTGAGATTTGAGACGGAGGTGAAGGACGATTGCTTTGACAGCGTGCTCGGAGGCATCGCCATTGTTCCGGGCGCTACCTCGCCAACGGGAATGTAAGCACTCCCACAGAGCGCGCTTGCTATACCGTCAAAGGTTTTTATCGTTTATTACGTTTTTTGACAATCCGAGTTTACAAAATCAGCCTTCTGTAACCTCGACGAGCTCGATCACCTTTTGCATAATAAATCTCTGGTTAATCGTCTCGTGGTAGGACGCCTCATCACTGCTGTTGATAAGGAACTCCTTGTAAACGTCGAGAGCCTCTACGTATTTTTCATCACTTTCATAATTGTCTCTGGTGATTCCGCTTTCTGCCAGCTTCTCTGCCAGGTGCTCAAGCTCGGTTGCCCTGAACTCCTCCTCGGTGGGTATAAAGCCCTCCTTGGCTGCGATGCGGTACAGAATCATCTGAGGCTTAAGGTAGGACTCGGCAATGCGGGTAACCTCCGTCTGCCAATCTCCTTCCTCTCCGAGTCCAAGATACACGCTGGTAAACATCTCGAAGGATGGATAGTAATAAGCGTAGCCGGGATTGCTCTGATAGTAAGCCTTTATCTCGGCTATAACCTCATCAAAGATGTCCTTGACGTTGCCCGACGGATATTTGGTTACCACAGCGCCCTCAAGCACGGAGTCCCAGAATGCCTCTGCCGCAAACGTGTCGGCATCAAGCCCCTTTTCAACTATGAGGATCTCGCTTGCATAAGCGCGGTAGCGCTCGATCAGGCTGTCTCCCTCGTATGCGGCAAGCTTCTCCTCGCTGATACCGAGTGTGTAGAGTATAAAGTCCTCGTTAAACTCGGGAGCGTCGTATTCCTTTATCTGATATTCGCCGTCCTTGTTCTCAACGTATACCTCAAAGTACGCGATCTTGCCCGCCAGCGTCGCTTCCTGATAGTTATGAGGGAAATACGCCTCGACAATCATCGGGTTGTCCTTTGTATATTCCGAAACGGCCTTACCTATCATATTATATTCAAAGCCGGGAACAAATCCGCCCGAGCCGATCTCAAGATCGTACGACGTTCTGCCATAGTTGGATCCGCCGTTAAAGTAGACCTTCTCGCCCTCAGCGTCAAGGTAATATCCCTTGTAGAAGATGCTGACAACGTCACCTACGGAAATAACTCCGTCTCCCTCAACAGTCTCCTTGCTCTTTCTGTCACAGAGCTCCTCTATAATATGACTCTCTATGTACAGAGGGTGGAGTCTGTCAGCATCAAGCGTAATACTTAACTCCTTGTAATACTTCTCATCCACCTCAACGTATGAGGAAAGATCATCCTTGAGAAAATCAACGTAAACGAGCTCGGTCTCTTCACCGCTCTCATCTCCGCCATCCTTTCCGTCTTCGTCATCCCTCTTGCATCCTACAAGAAGCGAAGCAAAAAGAGAAAGCAGAATAAATAATGCTAAGATTCTTTTCATATATTCTCCGTATATCATCGCCGACTCGCATTGAGCCGGCGATGATCTTTTTTTACTTTGTAGCTGTAAATTTAATATGGGCAAACAGATTTGGCTAAAAGTCAGCTTATACGAATATGCATTTCGACAGCTAACTATAACCCAACCAAGCCCTTGCGTTATCAAAAATTAGATTCGCAATGTGAAAATTTAATTTAGGTAAGATGCCAAGCTATGCGTTATCGAATTTGGAGCAGAAAGCGCCGGCTGATGAACGAAGCCGTATTTCATACGGCGAGCGAAAAAAACGACGATTTATACCAAAATTAGATGCGCAAAGTTAAATTTTCATGCAGATGGACCACACCTGCCAGATGACTGTTCTTAAATTACCCACCTTGGAAGCATCGCCTACAACGTGTACGTGGCGGGACTTCTTCGCAAGAGGCGCGGGTCTGTAACCGGTGGACATAATAACGCTGTCTGCGCCGATCTTGAACTCAGTACCGTCCTTGCTTCTGACGGTTACACCGTCCTCGTGAACCTCGGTAAGCGCGGTCTCAAGATGCACGGGTACCGAGTTAGCCTTAAAGAAGTCACGCAGGAAGCTGGTGTTGGCAAGGCAGATGCCCTTGCCTGTGATGAGGTCGTCCTGCATCTCAACGATGACGGGCTTCTTGCCCTGAAGATAGAGCTCGTATGCGATCTCACAGCCGGTAAGACCGCCGCCAACGATAACCACGTTCTCACCCACGGTCTTGTTGCCGAGGAGGAAGTCTACCGCCTCAATGCCGTACTCGCGAACACCCTTCACGGGAATGACGTTGGGAGTAGCGCCGGTAGCGATGATAACCTCGTCAGCGCCGAGAGACTTGACGTCGGTAACCTCGGTATTAAGCTTGACCTCAATGGTGGGGTATTTGGAGAGCTCGCGGATATACCACGCGATAAGCGCCCTGTCCTTCTCCTTGAAGGAGGGAGCCGCCGCGGCGATAAATACACCTCCGAGCTTGTCGGTTTTTTCATACACGGTTACCTTGTGACCGCGCTTTGCAAGGAGGATTGCTGCCTCCATACCGCCGATACCGCCGCCTATGATAGCTACGTTCTTCTGCTTCTTGGCGGGCTCTACGTAATACTTCTTCGACTGCATAGTCTCGGGGTTGAGAGCGCAGCGCGCAAGTCCCATAGTATCGGTAAGATCCTGAGTGTTGTAGTGTCCCTTGGAGGACGAGAAGTTGAAGCAGCCTGCGTGACAGCAGATACAAGGCTTGATGTCCTCGAGTCTGTCCTCGATAAGCTTGGTGATCCACTCGGGATCAACGAGGAACTGACGCGCAACGCCCATAGCGTCGATCCTGCCCTCTGCAATAGCGGCGGCGCCGACCTCGGGGTCCATACGTCCCGCGCAAACCACGGGAATATCAACGAACTTCTTTATGTGAGCTACGTCGTCGAGGTTGCAGTTCTCGGGCATATACATCGGGGGATGAGCCCAATACCAGGAGTCGTAGGTACCGTTATCCGCGTTGAGCATATCGTAGCCCGCGTCCTGAAGGTACTTAGCCGCTCTCTCGGACTCCTCCATATTACGTCCCGCCTCAACGTAGGTCTCGCCGGGAACAGCGCCCTCGGCAAAGCCCTTGAGCTTGGACTCAACGGAGTAACGGAGGGATACGGGGAAATCAGCTCCGCACTCCTCCTTGATAGCCTTAACGACCTCAGCGGCGAAGCGGTAGCGGTTCTCGAAGGAGCCGCCGTACTCGTCTGTACGCTTGTTGAAGAACTCGATAGCGAACTGGTCGAGAAGATAGCCCTCGTGCACCGCGTGTACCTCAACACCGTCAACGCCCGCGTCACGGCAAAGCTTCGCGGTCTTGGCAAACGCCTCAATGATCTCGTGGATCTGCTCCTTGGTCATCTCGGGACAGATGATGTCGGGCGCCCATCTTGCGGGCTGCTCGGAGGGTGAGGCAAGCTCGTGAGAGGTGTCGAGAATGGGTTTAATAAGGGCGCGTGTGAATTTATTCTTATGAAGAGGGCCTACGAGCTCGGTGATCGCCCAGGAGCGTCCCATACCCGCGGTGAGCTGGATAAAGAGCTTAGCGCCGGTCTTGTGGATCTCGTCCATAAAGACCTTCAGCTCCTCGAACATCTTGGGATTCTGCCAGAGCCACTTACCCCAGAAGGTATCGCGAAGGGGCGCGATGCCGGGGATAATAAGACCTACGTTATTCTTCGCTCTCTCGAGAAAGAGCTTTGCCGCCTCCTTATCAAAGCCGCAGCCGGTAAGCTCAAACCAGCCGAAAAGAGAGGTACCGCCCATAGGGCACATTACTATTCTGTTTTTGATCTCTACGTTACCTATTTTCCAAGGGGTAAAGAGAGCCTCGTACTTAGAACTCATTTTTCTTTTCTCCATATCATTATTAGAAAATATGGGGCTGTCGCAAGCTTGATTGCGGCAGCCCCTTCAGGCAGTCGGACAAGCGAGGCAAATGCCGCCTGACCAACGCCCAATTTTTAGAAGGTGCCGCCCCGTGTTAATTTCAAGGCTTCACCTATCGGTATCTTAGATTCCGAAGATCTTCTTGATAATTACCGCGATAATGTTAACTACTCCGCAGTTTGCTCTGAAGGATCCTACGGCATTTCCTGCCTCGACAAGATCCTCGTTAACCGACTCTGCGTAGCCTACGTATTCGTTGTATGCCGCGAGATACTCTGCCATTGCCTCCTCGGCGCCCTCATAGGAGAGCTCAACGAACTGAGCGTTGTAGTAGCACTCAACGAGAGCCGCGTACTTCTCATCATCGGTCTGGCACGCCTTGTAAACGGCAACAGCGTCAATGAAGGTTACGGAGGACTCTGCGATTCTGTCAAGATTTACCTTGTACTCATCGTAAATCTCAACCGCTCTTGCCGCGCCCTCAACTCTACTGTCGAGGTAGTAGTAAAGAGGAGTTGCCTCTTCAAAGTATTTTCTCTGCTCGCCGTAGGTTTCGGCGGTACGCATTCTTTCAACAAGGTCAACAAAGTAAACCGCGTTCTGAACGAGAACCTCTGCGTAATCCTCCTCACGGAGAACAAGCTCTGCCTTGCAGGTGTCAAGGTTGTTGAGAAGCTTAACGATTCTCTCATCCTTGAGGTTGACGTCGTTATCCGCAACGTATCTCTCGACAACCGCAACCATACCCATCTTCTCGATGTACTGGTCGGAGGCGAGGATAAGCTCGAGAACGTTCTCTATATAAGCAACGTGCTCATCCTGAAGGAGCTCGTAGAAGTAGCTGTAAGCGGAATTGAAGAACTCAACAGCTTCCTTAACGCCCTCGTAATCCACGTCGTAAAGAGGCATACCGTCAGCATCTCTGCCAAGAACAACGTCCTTGATGACGAAGAGATATTTGTTCATCTCATCGCTGTGCTCGTTCCACTCCTCTTCGGTGCCGTATATCGAGATCTTGCCTATACACTGAACGATCTTGACGGAGTTGTTCTCCTTGACGAGATCGAGCATATAGGAATCCGCATCGGCATATGTCTGGTAAGCGGCGATAAGATCCTTGAAGTTATTTCTGTAAGGATTGGAGGTATCGCGAATAAGAGCAAGGTCGATACCGTCGTTGTCAACAAGCTCCTTGGCTCTCTGGTAATATCTTTCCTTAGCGGCAAGAGTGGGAGCCTTCTTGAATCTTTCGATATGTCTTACGAACGTGCTCGCGTTGAGGTCATATTCAGCCTCGCGAACGATATTGTTAAAGATAATGGTGTACTGGGAATAGTCAGCGCCGTCCTTTCCGTCATTATCCGCATTGTTGTCGATAAGTCCCTCGCACTCGCCGAGGAAGTTATTGATAGCTGCCGCCTTCTGCTGTCTGGTAGCAACGGTGTTCGCGGTACGGGACACCTTCTGAAGATCGGTAACAAGCTCAACGAATCTTTCAAGATTCTTTGCCTTTACGTCTGCAAGGAGAATATCAAGGTCGAAAGCGAGGTAGGCGTTAACCGCTGCCTTGACCTCTGCGCTGGCCTCAGCAGCCTCGGTATACTGTCCCTCTCCGGTCGTCTCGTCAACGACCCAGAACTTAGAGAGAATATCGGTAGCCTTGTTGTACGCCTCGGTTCTGGAGGTTACGCTTCTGTCATCGCTGGTGAAGTAATCAACGAAGTAGCTGAATCTCTCGCCGTCGGTCATTTCCTCAAGTCTTGTGATGTTGCGGTAGGAGTTACCGCCGTAAACCTTGAGATTATCGTAAGCAACCTCACCGGCAGTACCGGAGTTGTTGAATCTGAGACGTACTTTATTGTGATCGAACGTGGTAACGCTCTGATACTTCGCGTCGTACTCGGTGATGAGCTCACCCTCAACGTAAAGCTTATATGTGAAGAGGTCGTAATCGAATACGATCATAACGTGGAGCCACTCGCCCTTAACGATAGCGCCCTTAAGAACAACGGTGGACTTGTCGTTCTTGCAGATATCGCCGCTGCCGTTGATGCAGAAGTATGCAGGCGGGAAGAAGGTACCCTCTACGCTACCCGTCTCGATAACAACACCGCCATTCTGGAATTCACCAAAGGTGGTTATGTCAAACTCGATAACAAAGCCGTCCTTGGGAGTAACCGAGGTCATGATCTTCTTATCCTGAATATAAGAGGAGATCTTTCCGGTGGTATCGAATATCTTATGTACGAAATACTTGTTTCCGTCCGCTTCCTCGAGAATACCGACCTGGTTAGCCGAGCTCTTAAGATCGATAGTCCAATCTCCGCCGACGTTGGTAGAATCAATACCAACAGGTCTTTCCTGCCAATCCTCCTCGAAGATCACGGGCAGGTCGTAGTTGGTAACGAGGTTATCCGCGTCAAGCGCGGTAAGGTTTATCTGTATTGCTCTTTCCTGAGCCGCCTCAAGCTCTGCGAGCTCTGCCTCAAGCTCCGCAAGGGAGGAGGTGTCACCCGAGAGAGGAAATTCGGAAATTATTCTCTTAGCCTTATTTATAGCGATCTGGTTCTTACCTGTGGTAAGAGTGGTCTCAATATCAGCGTCGATCTCAGCGATAAGAAGTCCTACGGTTCTTACGGTAGCCGAGTCAAGCTTAACCTTAAGCTCTGCGAGACCCTCTGTGTCCTCGGGAAGCTCGAAAAGACCGAGAAGCTTGCTGATTTTGGACATACCGTCGTATGCGACGCCGGAAGCAACGCCGTCAACGTCAACAACAGCGACGTATTCAACAGCTCCCGCAACGGTAACCTTATGAGCCGCAGCAATCGCAGCGTCATAGCCCTCCGCCGAGGAATCAATTTTCTTGGTGTTAAGGTAATCTGCTACCTTGAGAATAGCGTTGTACTTTGCGGCAGCGCCCGATGCATTCTCTGCAGAGGTGATGAGGTTGTTGAGCTCCTCCACCGTACCTGCGTTATCATCCGCGGCAACTGCGGCAAACACGCAGCCCACGGTAAGAAGTGCAAACACGCAAATTACCACAAGCATCTTCTTTAAATTTCTCATGATTATCTCCTTTACGCGCAGAAATTATTTCACGAGCCCATTATAGCATATTTTAAAATTATATTCAATGAGATTTAAAATCTTTGGGTATTTTGAATAGAAAGTTCTACTTTTTTAACAAATCTGTTCTTTGCGCGTCCGCAGAGCGGTATGCGCTTATTCACGTTCACGTAGTGAACATATCGCTGACAAGCGACGCTTGTCTATATCGCTATCTCGCGAAGTGAGATAATATCGCATCGGAGCATAGCGACGATATATTTGCTATTCGTCGGTCGGACACGACGAATGACGCAAGATACCGCAGGGCGGTATGAGCTTTCGCCCGCAGGCGAAACTCTTATCAATCAGACGGGAGTGTTTAACTCGTCCGCAAAGCGGCCAAGCGAAAGCGAGATTATTTCTCCGAAATAGCTGATATTCCCTCCGGGAGCGATATTATCCAAAAGTGTTTGGATAGCGATATGCCGCCGCGAGCGACGGCGTTTTTTCATTCCGCATTCCGCATTCCTAATTCCGCATTTTCATTCTCCTCTTGATTTATTCCTTCGCTTGGAGTATAATAGTGGTATAAATCCGAAATCAAGGAGAAAACTATGCTTTCCAAGATATATTCATCCGGAGTTCTCGGTATTGAGGGCTTTGAGGTAACGGTAGAGTGCTCGGCGTGGGACAGAATGCCCCGCTTTGAGCTCGTCGGTCTGCCCGACGCGGCGGTAAAGGAAGCGAAGAACAGAGTTCAGTCGGCGTGTGAAAACAGCGGCTACGTCTTCCCTCCCCTCGACCTTATGATAAACCTTGCTCCCGCCGACATCAAGAAGGAGGGTACGGTCTTTGACCTCGCCATTATGTGCGCAATCCTCCAGAGCGACGGTGTTATTCCGAGGGAGTACGACTTCTCGGACAAGTGTATAATCGGCGAGCTCTCGCTCTCGGGTGAGGTCAGAGGCGTTGCGGGCGTGCTCCCGATGGTCGTCTCGGCGAGAGACCTCGGAAAGAAGGAGATATACGTCCCCTACGATAACCGCGACGAGGCGGCGATAGTCGCAGGCATCACCGTTTACGGTGTTAAGACTCTCAGAGAGCTTGTAACCCACCTTAAGGGGGAGGCGTGTATGACTCCTATCCCCTCTTTCCTGCCGAATCTTGACCTTTCGGGCCACTCCGAGGCGCCCGATTTCTACGACGTTTGCGGTCAGCTCAAGGCAAAGAGAGCGCTCGAGATCGCGGCGGCGGGCGGACATAACGTATTGATGATAGGCCCTCCCGGTACGGGTAAGTCGATGCTGGCAAAGAGGCTGTCCTCCATCCTCCCCGATATGGACTTTGAGGAGGCGCTCGAGACCACCAAGATACACTCGGTAAGCGGCAAGCTCAGAAAAGGTCTTATCACCGACCGTCCCTTCCGCTCACCCCATCATACAGTAACGATTCCCGGACTTATCGGCGGCGGCACCTATCCGCGCCCCGGTGAAATATCCATGGCTCATAACGGCATACTCTTCCTTGACGAGCTGCCCGAATTCTCCAAGAGGACGAGCGAGTCGCTCCGTCAGCCCCTCGAGGACGGTATTGTAACGGTCACCCGCGCGGCGGCGAAGATCACCTACCCATCGAAGTTTATGCTCGTCTGTGCGATGAACCCCTGCAGATGCGGATATTTCGGTGATCCGAACAAGAAATGCACCTGTACCCCCCAGACCGTGGCAAAATATCTCGAGAGAGTGTCGGGTCCCCTGCTCGACAGAATAGATATAGAAATCGAGCTTCCGTCCATCTCCTACGACGATATTGCGGGCAAGGGTAACCACGGCGAGCCCTCGGCAAAGATACGCGAGAGAGTCAACGCCGCAAGAAAGTTTACAAACGAAAGACTCGCGAAGGCGGGTGACAAAACCGGTATTCTCAACGCGAATATGTCGGTGGATATGCTAAGACGCCATTGCGAGCTTGATCAGGAGGCGTCCGACCTTATGAGAGATGCGTTTGAGTCTCTCGGTCTCTCGGCAAGAGGTCACGACAGGGTCCTCAGAGTCGCGAGAACGATCGCAGACCTCGACGGCTGTGATAATATCAATGCAGACCACATCGCGGAGGCGATAATGTACCGCTCCCTCGACCGAAAGTATTGGAAGAGAGGTTAATAAGTGGAAAATAAGGACACAATATATACGCGCACCGAGATGATGCTCGGCAAGGACGCCGTAGAGAAGCTCAAAGGCTCTCACGTAGCGGTATTCGGCGTCGGCGGTGTCGGCGGATTCTGTGTTGAGGCTCTTGCAAGGGCGGGAGTCGGAAAAATCACGCTTATCGACGCTGACAGGGTATCCGTGTCAAATATTAACCGCCAGATAATAGCAACAAGCGCAACCGTCGGTCAGTATAAGACCGAGGCTATGAAGGCGAGAATTGCCGACATTAATCCCGAGTGCGAGGTAAATGCAATAAGCGAATTTTACTCCGAGGAAAACCAAATTTCCCTTGATGGCATTGACTATATCGCCGACTGTATCGACTCGGTAAGGTCAAAGCTCCACCTCATCACCGAGGCAAAGCGCGCGGATATACCTATCATTTCCTCGATGGGCGCGGGCAATAAGCTCGACCCGACGAGATTCACCGTCGCGGATATCTCAAAGACTCACACCGACCCGTTGGCAAAGGTCATTCGCACGGAGCTGAGGAAAAGGGGCGTCGGCCACCTGAAGGTCGTATTCTCCGACGAGCCCCCGATAAACCCGAGTGGCGAGAGGACTCCCGGTTCTGTCTCCTTCGTCCCCTCAGTCGTCGGTCTTATTATGGCAGGCGAGATGATCAAGGACATTACCAAGTAACATTTTGAAATAGCAATAAACGAGCAAGACGGTTTAATTTCCTCCGTTTTGCTCGTTTTTGTAAAGTTTGATTGTCTTTTGTGGTATTTATTTAATGTTATATCCTCTATAGCGCAGTGCGTGTACTCTAGTTTATTTTTTCTCAAGCGGGACAGAGTGTCATCCTGAGCGGAGTGCGTAAGCACGTAGTCGAACCCGTAGGGCGACACTCTATCCAACTCCGCATTACCCGGCGGGAGCAAGCCCCCGCCCTACGATTTGTACCTCGTCCCCCATTTTGCATTTTGCATTCTGCATTTTGCACTTGCGGCTCCGCCGCATCGCCGTCCCCTACCATTCCTTCTCATCCTCGCCGAGCGAGGATATCATCTACCAAAGGTAGATATCATACGGTAAAAGACATTTGACCGTATATCATCCGACACCGTCGGATATCATTGGCGCCCCGCGCCCTGTGCCTCGTCCTTAATTTTGCATTTTGAATTTTGCATTTTGCATTGGCGCATCGCGCCGAAGCTTTGCACTTCTAATGTATATTTAATTGACAAAAACGAAAATATGTGCTACAATATATCAGTTATACTTTGTACCCTTGCGCGTCACTACTAAAACCGAAAGGCTAACATTATGAAAATCAAGGTAAGAAAAGGCTCGTACAGACAGATCATCGATAACCACAAGGCAAAGAAGCATACCCACAAAAAACCGAAGAGACCAAACATATTTTTCCGCACTCTGATGAGGGTGGTATCAATCCCCGATCTTCTGGCAACGAAGTTCAGCTTTGAGAGAATAGGAATGGAAAAGCTCGGCAAGAACGAGCCCGCATTCTATCTTATGAATCACTCAAGCTTTATTGACCTCGAGATAGCGGCAACAGTCCTCTATCCGAAGCCCTTCAACATCGTTGCGACAACCGACGCCTTCTTCGGCAAGGATTGGCTGATGCGCCAGATCGGTTGCATACCGACAAAGAAATTCTCAACCGACACAACTCTGGTAAGAGATATTCTCCACACCGTGAAGAAGCTTAAGAGCAACGTAATAATGTTCCCCGAGGCGGGATATACCCTCGACGGCACGACCACAACACTCTCCGACACAATCGGCAAGTGCGTAAAGATGCTCGGTATTCCCCTCGTTATGATCAAGACCTACGGCGCGTTCTCGCGCGACCCCCTGTATAACAACCTCCAGAGAAGAAAGGTCAAGGTCTCGGCAACCGTCGAGTATCTCCTCTCCGCCGAAGAGATAAAGGAAATGCCCGCAGAGGAGATCACAAGAATAGTCTTTGACCAATTCTCCTTCGACTCCTTCAAGTGGCAGAAGGAAAACAACGTAAAAATCACCGAGCCCTTCAGAGCCGACGGTCTTGAGAGAATACTCTACAAGTGTACCGAGTGCGGCAAGGAAGGAGAAATGCTCGGCTCGGGCACTCACCTCACCTGTCGCGCCTGCGGCGCAAGATACGAGCTCTCGGAGCTTGGCGAGCTTGTCGCTATCGACGGCACAAAGGAATCCTTCACACATATCCCCGACTGGTATAGGTGGGAGCGTGAGGAGGTCAGGCGTGAAATCGACGAGGGTAGCTATTCCCTCGACACACCCGTCGACATCTGGATCAGCGTTGACACCAAGGGCGTATGGGGAGTCGGCGAAGGCAGACTTACACACAACGCCGACGGCTTCAGGCTGACGAGTGATGACGGCGAGATAAGCTATGAGCAAAAGCCTCTCTACTCTCACTCCATCTGCGCTGACTTCAACTTCTACGAGGTGGGCGATATTATCGCTCTCTCGGGCACCGATTGTATCTACTACTGCTTCCCTAAGAGCGAGAAGATCCCCGTTGCAAAAGCGCGTCTTGCCGCAGAGGAGCTATACAAAATTGCTTGGCAAAAGCACTTAGAAAGCAAAAATAAGTAAACAATTATTGACATATTAGAACATTATTTGTAGGGACAGGCGTCCTCGACTGTCCGTAAAGTATAATAGAACGTTATTTGTAGGGACAGGCGTCCTCGACTGTCCGTAAAGTGTAATAGAAAAAGCCAATCTCAAACCGAGATTGGCTTTTTTGTTATTAAAATCCGGATTGAGGCAAAATGCTCGCTACACGCTTGTCAACACACGCATAAAGCGGAGCGCACTTCGTCTTGCCTTCAGCCGAAAAAGTGCTTCTCGACCTCGGCGCAAATATAGTGATATATTGGCAGGTGGAGCTCCTGAATCTTATAGGTCTCACACTCGGGCGCGATCACACACACGTCCGAGAGGCTCTTTAATTTTCCGCCGTCTCTGCCGGTAAGAGCAATCACCTTCATTCCGATAGCTCTCGCCACCTTTGCCGCCTCGCATACGTTTTTCGCGTTGCCCGAGGTGCTTATCGCGATGAGCACGTCTCCCGCCTTACCAAGAGCAAGGACCGACTGAGCATAGATAAGCTCAAGGTCAACGTCATTCGCAAAAGCGGTATTGAGCGCACTAATCGAGGTGAGGGATATAGCGGGAAGTCCCATTTGCAGGCTATCAAGCGTCGCACCGTCAAGGGCGGGAGAGCTCTTTTGCATCTGCTCTTTTCTTGACTCGTCAATCGGTCTCTTAAGCAAAAATCCCTTCATCAGCTCACCCACGATATGATCGCAGTCGGCAGAGCTGCCGCCGTTGCCCGCGAGAAGCAGCTTTCCTCCATTCTCGTAGCACTCTATCAGAGCATCCCTCGCCGCCTCTATCTCTGCCTTACAAGAGTCGAGCGCAGGATACCTTTTTATCAATTCTTTAATCATAATATCTCCTTTATAGAAGCCTTACAGCAGCGCCGCCGCGACAGACGCATAATCACCGATATTTTCACCGAGCTCAGCGGGCACAATCTTGCATACCTCGAGCGAGGGTGCGAGCGCCTCGCGAAGAAGCTCCTTTTCCATCGACTCACGAAGAAGCGCTCCGCTTCTTGCAAACACACTTCCTATAACTATCCGCTCGGGATTGAGTATGTCGATAAGCACCGAGAGTCCGCGGCCGAGCTTCTCGCCCGATATGCGGTAGACCTCTCTCGCGGTCTCGTCCCCGTGGAACGCCGCCTCGGCAACCGTGCCCGCGGTAACGTCACGCTCGGTCATACCCTCTCTGTAATAAGCGGGAGTCACACCGGCCGAGGCAGCCTCTTTGGCCTTGCTCCACGCGAGCTTGGCTATTCCGCCGCCGCTCGAGAAGCCCTCAAACGACCCCGCCTTACCAAAGCCCACGGGGCCCGTCGGCTCAAGCCTTATATGTCCGACCTCACCGGCGTTTCCGTTAGTGCCGCGGTAAAGCTTACCGTCAAGGATAAGTCCCGCGCCAAGGCCGGTGCCGAAGGTGAGGAATACCATATTATTTGTACCTCTGCCTGCGCCGAATTTCCACTCGGCAACCGCGCACGCGTTGGCATCGTTTTCAAGGTGCGCACATACGCCGAAATGCTCCTCAATCTGCCTCTTTATCTCAACACGCCCCCACCCCGGAAGATTCGGAGGGCCGAGTATCACGCCCCGCTCGGAGTCGAGCGGACCGCCCGAGGAGATGCCGATGGAGTCGGGCCTCCCGTCAAGTATTCCCTCTGCCATTCCGATGAGCTTTTCTATCATTTTCTCGGGTGCGACAGAGAGGTCGGTCGGGCACCTTTCTTTCTTCAGGAGTGTCACCCTCTCGTCATCCCACAGAGCGGTGTTGACAGCGCATTTTGTGCCGCCTATATCAAATCCAAGTATATACATTAAAGTCCGTACCTTTCCATAACAGAGCGGTAGTAGTCAAACGAAAGCGGAGGATTACCGAGGACATAGTGATTGAAGCCTTCCTCACCGTCAACCGTCCATTCAAATATCAGTATCCTCTCGTCCGAGTACATAATGGGCAGTCTTGCGATAAGCGTAGACGTGTTCGCCGCCGCGGTAAAGTCGCACTCATATATCACCTCGTCGGTGAGCGCTACCTTGACCACAAGGTGTCCTCGTCTTTCCTTCAAGGTATCGTTGCAGGCGTAGATTGGCAGATGCCAATTTGTGAGCTCATCAGCCGCAATAACAAAGGGCGCCTGGGAGCGCTTGATATAGTTGTACGCAAGCTTCTTTTCAAAGTAATAATCCACCACGGCATCCGACATCTGAGGCCATCCGTCAAGCAGATTCCACCAGATGATGCCCGTCTTATCAGGACGTCCGACTCTCATACGCTCGATGAAGTATTTCTTCGCCTCAGCCTGAGAGATCTGCGAGGCAAGTATATATTCCTCGGGCTCGGTCGGCACTATGCCGAAGAGCTGCTTTACCTGATTTTCCATCAGCATCACGCGCGAGTCGTTGCCCCTCTGATCGGTGGAGTGAAGGATCCACTCGGGATTGTTCTTATACGGCCAAACGCGAGGGGGCGTGATAAATTTCTTTATCGATTCAAGCGACGGACAGCCGTGATAACCCGTCTCGCTGACGAAGTGCGCGCGGTTGCCCTTGTAGAAGTCGCTCTTGAAGTAATCGCGAGGTCCCCAGAGGTGATCCTCAACCAGCCTTGAGCCGTGGATCTGCGAGCGCTCGCCCTCACGGTACATTCTTTCGGAAATATAGGGAGAGGACGGAAGATACGGCCTCTCAAGATCGTTATCTCTCACACACGCAGGGATAACGTGGCGCGTTAAGTAGTTATCGTTGGGATTGTACTCGGGGAAGCAGGCGTCGACCTCGTTATCTCCCGCCCACACCACGATGGAGGGGTGCTGACGGAGCTTTCTGATAACCGAGGTGACCTCGGCTCTCACGTTCTCGATAAACTCCTCGGTCTCGGGATACTGTCCGCACGCCATCGAGAAGTCCTGCCATACCATAATTCCGTTGCGGTCGCAGAAGTCGAAGAAGGCGTGATCCTCGTACACGTTACCGCCCCAGCAGCGGAGTATATTGCAGCCAATATCCTTGACAAGAGCAAGCGCTCTTTCATACCTCTCGGCATCGCGCGAATGGAAGGCGTCGAGCGGCACCCAGTTTGAGCCGCGGCACATGACCTCGACTCCGTTGATAAGGAAGCGGAATTGGCCTTTGTCATTACCCTCGGGCTCACGCCTATCAAGCACGACCTCACGCACACCGAAGCTCATCCTCCTTACGTGGACAAGCTCACCGCCCTTGTATATCCTCGCCTCGCCGTCGTAAATATTCGCCTCGCCGTAGCCATAGGGGTACCAAAGCTTGGGTTTTTCTATGGAAAAAGTGCACACGCCTCCCCTCTTGAAGGCGGGGAAACGCTTTTTGAGTACACTCTCGCCCGAGGCGAAATCGAGCTCTATCTCAACGTCCGAGACGGTCTCATATTCACATTCAAGGGTGTAGAAGAATCTCGACTCCCCGACCTTTGCCACAGCGTAAGCCTGAGAGAAGTATATCTCGTCTCTTATCTCAAGTCTGACTCCGCGCCAGAGTCCCGACGTCACCGCCCTCGGCATAATATCCCAGCCGAAGGAGTGCGGCGGCTTGCGTAAATACGAGCCGTCGGGGTTGATGCTGAGGAGAGACCTTATAGGATAATCCTTCTCCCTTGCATAATTCATCGCGGAGCGTATATGTACGGTGAGTGCATTCTCGCCGTCCTTGAGAAGCTCGTCCACTCTGAACTCGTGAGAGATAAGCGCGTTTTCGCTCTCGCCGATCCACTCGCCGTTGAGATAGTAGTCTGCAAGACAGTCCACGCCCTCAAACACCAGATATACGTTATTTTTCACACGGGGGCACTCGAATCGAGTCTCGTACCACCATTCGTGGCCCTCGAATTTTTCTGCCTCCTTTATATTTTCACCCATATAGAGATCCGCGGGAAGATAGCCCTCTCTTGAAAGGTCGAGCTGTACACAGCCCGGCACCTCAGCCTTGAGATTAAGCGCCTCGGATGCGAGATCTCTCTCGCTCCTGCCCCTGAGATCCCATATTCCGTTAAGTGAGATTGTTGTCATGGTTTTTCTCCGTTGTTTTGATTTCTTATGTGCTAGCGTTTCTATTTTTGAATGAAGCACTCACTTCGTTCGCATGAAGCGCTCGCCAAGGCTCGCATGATGCGTTCCTTGAGCGGAACATGAAGCGAAGCGCACTCTGACCTCTCCGTGTGGCGAAGCCGCGCTTCATAACCGCAGGCTGCTTCATTTTTCATGCACCATCAGGTGCGCTTCATTTATCGCATTCTGCGCGTAAGCTGCCAGAATGCGATAACCCCCGCCGCAGCTACATTCAATGAATCAACCTCATTCGCCATCGGTATCATAACCGTATAATCGCTCTTTTCTATCGTGCTCTTTGAAAGTCCCGTGCCCTCTGTGCCGAGGATAACGGCGACCTTTTCTTCCTTCATCAAGGCGGGATCGTCGATATTAACCGAGTCCTCAGTCAGCGCCATAGCCGCGGTCTTGAAGCCGTGCTCGTGGAGCAGGTCTATACCCCTCCGTCTCCAATCCTCGTGGTCATCGCCGATAACGCCCCACGGCACACGGAATATCGTGCCCATACTGACTCTTACCGCCCTACGGCAGAGGGGATCACAGCAGTCGGGAGTGACGAGCACCGCATCAACGCCGAGAGCCGCCGCAGAGCGGAATATAGCGCCGATGTTGGTCGAGTCGGCAATCGTCTCAAGCACGGCAACCGTCCTCGCTCCGTCAAGAAGCTCACAGAGGCTCTTTGGCTCGGGACGTCTCATAGCGCAGAGCGCGCCGCGTGTCAGAGCGAAGCCCGTAAGCTGCTCTAGGACGTCCTTTTTTGCCGAATAAATCGGCACGCCCCCGCACCTTTCTATAATTTTCTCCACCGCGCCGTTTATCAGTCTCTCGTCGGTGAGGAGGGCAATCGGCTCACAGCCCGAGTCGAGAGCAACCTCGATGACCGTCGGACTCTCGGCTATAAACACGCCCTTTTCGGGCTCGAGCTTTGAGCGGAGCTGTGCGCCCGTAAGCCTCACGAATACGTCAAGCCTCGGGTCGGAGAAATCATCAATTCTTATAATTTCCATACTTATTCCATTACAACCTTAAATTCATTTTCGCCCGCGTTAAGGGTGAAGTCGAGAAGATAGCAGGTGCCGCCCGCACACTCCTCGGTATTGACCTTGAGAGTAGCATCACCGGACCACGAGAGTCGGCAATCGCCGACGAGGACAACTCCATCCTCCTTCACCTCGGGCTTAACGAGTGTAACTATACGCTCGACTATTGTAGCCTCTCTTGTCATATCGTAAAGGTCGGTCATAACGACCTTGTCGTCATCCATCGTGAAGGTCCTCTTTACGCTCTTTACCGCGCCCGTCGGGTATGCGCCCGCAAGGTCCATCGAGAAACGGCCCTTTTCATAGACCACGTCCGAGGCCGCGGCGTCCTTACCGACAAACTGATATTCACCGTCGATGACAGGCACAGAGTGGCTGCGCGAGGAGGGCTCGAAGATGGAGTATCTCTCCTTGGAGAAATACTGCCTTGTGTAAGTGCCGGAGCCGATATCCATAAGAAGCTGGCGGCCTCCCTTGGCAAAGATGAAGGAGCCGACGTCGTTGTGGTTGTGCATCTCGGCGTTGTGTCCCGCCTTTGCGGCAAAGCCGTATTTCACCGTGCGCTTGGTGAGCCACATTGCATTAGGTGCGTATTCCTCAAAGGACGCGGAGCTGTCCGCAGGATTGTTATAGTAGTCCTCACTTAGCCATATAGCGCCGTAAAGACGCATCTCGAGTCTGCCGCAACCGCCGTCAAACGAGCCGAGCTCGGGCGAATAAATCAGCACGTCCCCGGGGTATTCGTCTTTCAGGCGGTGCATAACGGCAAACAGATAGTCGAGCGTGCGGTTACCGTCTGCAAAGCTCACCGCCGCATTGCCGGAGAGAAACATCTTCTGCGGGAAGGTCGCGATAGCGCGCATTTTCTCACCTCGGAAGAGGTCTACCCTGCCCTCGGTAAAGGTCTTTATCATATCAGCAAAGTATACGTAGTAGCTGACGCCGTAGCCCCAGTATCCGCACCCCTCGGTGCATACTCCGTCCTCGGCAAAGCCCGAGATAAAGCCGTCCATAGCGCGGAGGAGCCTCTCCTCCATAATCTCGTCCATAAGGTCGGGGCGCATCAGCATCATAGCGCAGCCAACCGAGCCCGTGCACACCGCAGTCCAGTTGGTGCTGCCCGTCTCCCACCAGCCGTAAGACTCGCAGGAGGTGATGGTGTCAAATATCCTTCTGTCTATCTCGACTCTTATTCTGTCACGGATAAGCGGGTCGAGTCTGTCACCCAGAAGCGTGTAGATTATAGCGAGGTGGAATGCCGTCTCCGAGGCAAAGAGGTCAACGCGCGAGTTGTCATTCTTATCTCTCTGTCCCTGATGAGCGGGAAGGCACCAGGTATACTCGTCAAGAATCGCAAAAACAACGTCCGAGAGCTTGTCAATGTATACACGCTCCTCGGGATAAATCAAGGAAAGCGGCAGGGCGTGTTCAATAAAACGCCTTCTCGCAAAGTACACGTGCTCGTATTCACCGCGGTCACCCGTGTCCCAGAAGAGCTTCCATTTGGAGTACGGAAGTATGCTTATCTCAAAGCTCTTTCCCGTATTCTCCCAATACCTCTCAAGCTCTCTTATATATCTTTCAAATTCCTTTTTGTCCTTAAGTCCCGTCCAGAATGCGGGGTCCTGTCCTCTGCCTAAAAGCTTCATATCTCCTCCTTGGGTTACGCGGCTAACGGTTGAAATGCCAAGAAAAGTCAAATCGACCCTTCCCTTTTCCTATGCTCATTATAACACACGCGCAGGCGCATTGCAAGACGGTTTGCCAAGATATAGCCTTATATTAGATATTAGTTTTTCTAATACCCCTATTCGAAAAAACATAACCATCGACAAGGGGAATATCGCGAAAGTGTATTGACATGAATAATAATTTTATATTATAATTTACGCATATTCACATTGTACACTTGTATACAATCTATATAAGGCGCATCGCGCCAATGAATTGCACCCTGCGGTGCATGATTTGACACAAGGTGTCATGAATTGCCTGCAGCATGAATTGAACTGCGGTTCATCGAGGTGCAATTCAATTCATGGAGCGGAGCGAGAAATCATGACGACTTACCGTCAATTCATGATGCGCGAGCATCAATTCACCCTGTGCGACGTGCATACCGCCCTGCGGTATATTGCGTCATTCGTCGTGTCGGCTGACGAATAGCAAATATGTCCGCTCCGCGGACGTTATTTTAAATGAAAGGCAAACAACAAATGATCACAAAGAACAAGCACTCAAATCTACTCGAGCAGCACCAATACCGATACACGCTCCAGGACGTTGACGAGCCCAACCTCTACCGTGAGGTCTACCCTTACGTCGAGATACCGAAGGTCGCCTTCAACCACAGACGCGTGCCCCTCGATATGCCCGAGGAGATATGGATAACCGATACGACCTTCCGCGACGGTCAGCAGTCGCGCGCTCCCTACACCGCCACGCAGATAGTGGATATGTACAAGATGCTCGCGCGCCTTGGCGGTCCAAAGGGTATCATCCGCCAGAGTGAATTCTTCGTCTATACAAAGAAGGACAGAGAGGCGGTCGAGAGGTGTATGGACCTCGGCTACGAGTTCCCCGAGATCACCACGTGGATAAGGGCGAAGAAGGAGGACTTCAAGCTTGTCAGAGACATCGGAATCAAGGAGACGGGCATTCTCGTTTCCTGCTCCGACTACCATATATTCAAGAAGCTCGGCCTCTCAAGAGGCGAGGCTATGGACCACTACCTCGGCGTTGTAAAGCGCGCCTTTGACGCGGGAATAAGACCCCGTTGCCACCTGGAAGACATAACCCGTGCGGACTTTTACGGCTTTGTCGTCCCCTTTGTCAACGCTCTGTCCGACCTCTCAAAAGAGGCAAATATCCCCGTCAAGATAAGAATGTGCGACACGATGGGCTACGGCGTATCCTACCCCGGTGTTGCCCTGCCGAGAAGCGTTCCAGGCATCGTCTACGGTCTGCACCACTACGCCGACGTCCCCTCGGATATGCTCGAGTGGCACGGCCACAACGACTTCTACAAGGGCGTGGTTAACGCGGTAAACGCGTGGCTCTACGGCGCTTCGGGCGTCAACTGCTCACTCCTCGGAATAGGCGAGAGGACGGGTAATATCCCCCTCGAGGCAATGGTTATCGAGTATGCCTCCCTGACCGGTAGCTTTGACGGTATGGACCCGACGGTCATCACCGAGATTGCGGAATATTTCAAGCACGAGCTCGGCTACAAGATACCGCCGATGACACCCTTCGTCGGTGACAACTTCAACGTCACAAGAGCGGGCATACACGCCGACGGTCTGATGAAGGACTCCGAGATATACAACATCTTTGACACAGAGACGATACTCAACCGTCCCGCTGAGGTGGCTATCTCCAACACCTCGGGCCTTGCGGGTATCGCATACTGGATAAACAAGCACTACAACCTCCCCGACTTCCGCGCGGTAACAAAGCAGGATGAGATAGTCGTGAAGGTGAAGGAGCATATCGATAAGCTCTACGAGGACGGCAGAACAACTCTGCTCGGCGACGATGAGATGATCGCCATCATAGACTCGCTTTCTCCGTCTATATAAACGTCGCGAAAGCGACATATCGCTATCTCGCACCGCGAGATAATATCGCGCACCGTAACGTGCATATCGCATCCGCGTTCAGCGGATATATCGCTTTAGCTTGGCCGCCTCGCGGACTAGCTAAACACCTTCGTCTTACTTGGTAGGAGTTTCGCCTGCGGGCGAAAGCGCATACCGCTCTGCGGTATCTTGCGTCATTCGTCGTGCCCGACCGACGAATAGCAAATATATCGTCGCTTTGCTCCGATGCGATATGCTTGGCTTTGCCAAGCGTGATATTGACAAGCACCGCTTGTCAGCGATATATTCGCATAGCGAATGCGATATGTCCGCTTTGCGCGACGTGCATACCGCCCTGCGGTATCTTACATTATTCGGCTGCGTGACTACTGAAGATAAAACTCCTACTCTTGCAAAAGGAGAAAAACACAATATGATAATCAACGAAAATACAAAATCGCTTGAAGAGAGAGTTTTCCTCACACTCGAGGAGGCTATCCTCACGGGCGAATATACAAGAGGCGAGGCCTTGACCGAGATGTCGCTCTCAAAGAAGCTCGGAGTCAGCCGCACGCCGATACGCTCCGCCCTGCACAGACTCTCGGAGGAGGGGCTTGTGGAGATCAAGCCTAACCGCGGAGCCGTGGTAGTAGGCGTGAGTGATGACGACCTCGTCGACACCTATAAGATAAGAATGAGGCTCGAGGGCCTCGCCTCGGCGATGGCTGCCGAGAGAATGGACGATGAGGCGAAGGCAAAGCTCGAGGAGACGGTAGAGCTCTCGGAATTCTACCTCGCCAAGGGTGACGTGGATAAGCTCAAGGAGCTCGACACCGAGTTCCACCTCATCATCTATCGCGCCTCGGGAAACAGGACTCTGTCAAAAATCCTCACCGAGCTGCACAGAAACATACGCTCATACAGAAGGATCGCTCTGACCGTCCCGGGCAGACTTAAGAAGTCCACAGAGGAGCACCGTGACATTCTCGCCGCGATAAAATCGGGCGATGCGCAGGAGGCAGAAAAGCTCACCTCTCTCCATATTGAACGAGCAATGGAAAATATGATAATCGCCACAAAAGGCAGGTAAATGCAAACTATGGGTTACACAATAGCAGAAAAAATAATAAAAAGCCACATACTCTCCGGCGAGATGATTGTCGGAAAAGAGATAGGTCTTAAGATAGACCAGACCTTGACACAGGACGCCACGGGCACCGCGGTATACCTCCAGCTTGAGGCTATGGAGATACCGAGAGTCAAGACCGAGCTCTCGGTCGCATACATCGACCACAACACCCTGCAGGCAGGCTTTGAGAATGCGGACGACCACCGCTATATACAGACCGTAGCAAAAAAGCACGGCATCAGATTCTCCCGCCCCGGCAACGGCATCTGCCATCAGGTGCATCTCGAGAGATTCTCCACCCCCGGCAAAACCCTCATCGGCTCGGACAGCCATACCCCCACCGCGGGCGGTATCGGTATGCTCGGTATGGGCGCGGGAGGCCTCGACGTAGCGGTAGCAATGGGCGGCGGCACCTACTATATCACCATGCCGAGAATTATTAAAATCAATCTTACCGGAGCGCTCTCTCCGATGGTCGGCGCAAAGGACGTCATACTCGAGGTCTTAAGACTTCTCGGAGTCAAGGGCGGCGTCGGCGCGATAATCGAATACTCGGGCGAGGGTGTAAAATCTCTCTCGGTCCCCGAGCGTGCAACCATAACAAATATGGGCGCGGAGCTTGGCGCAACGAGCTCAATCTTCCCCTCCGACGAGGTAACAAGACAGTTTCTCAAGGCCGAGGGCCGCGAGGAGTGCTTCGTCGAAATTAAGGCGGACGATGACGCCTGCTATCACGAAGAATACACGGTTGACCTCTCGGCGCTCCGTCCCTTGGCGGCGTGTCCGCACAGCCCCGACAACGTAAAGGCGGTATCCGCTCTTGAGGGAATGAAGATAAGTCAGGTATGCATCGGCTCCTGCACCAACTCCTCCCTCCGCGATCTGCTCACCGTAGCGGCAATACTCAAGGGCAAGACCGTCCACCCCGACGTTTCTCTCTCCATATCCCCCGGCTCAAAGCAGGTATACACGATGCTTGCCGAGTGCGGCGCTCTCGCCGACCTCATCTCAGCGGGCGCGAGAATACTCGAGTGCGCTTGCGGTCCGTGTATAGGTATGGGCTTCTCTCCGAAGTCGGCGGGCGTCAGCCTCCGCACCTTCAACCGCAACTTCCTCGGACGTAGCGGCACCAAGGACGCCGAGGTCTATCTCGTCTCACCCGAGTGCGCGGCGGCATCGGCAATAGCGGGAGTCTTTACCGACCCGACCACTCTCGGTTTTACACCCGAGATAACCCTCCCCGAATACTTTAAGATAAACGATAATCTCATAGATATGCCCGCGTCCCCCGAGGAGGCAGAAGGCCTTACCGTCGAGCGCGGACCTAACATCAAGCCTATCCCGAAGGGCGCGCCTCCCGCGGAGAATCTCGCGGTCAAGGTAGTCCTGAAGGTCGGCGACAACATTACCACCGACCACATTATGCCCGCGGGCACGAAGGTCCTGCCCTACCGCTCCAACATACCGAAGCTCTCGGAATTCTGCTTCACGGTCTGCGACCGGGACTTCCCCGAGAGAGCGAAAAAGGAGGGAGCGGGAGTTATCCTCGGCGGAGCAAACTACGGTCAGGGCTCCTCGCGTGAGCACGCGGCAATGGTTCCTAAGTATCTCGGCATCAAGGCGGTCATCGCCAAAAGCTTTGCGCGTATCCACGTGGCAAACCTCATCAACTTCGGCATTGTCCCCTTCACTCTCGTAAATGAGGGTGACTACGATAGAATCGACGAGGGTGACGAGATATACATTGAGGGCTTTGCCTCGGCTATTAAAGAAGCCGACTGCGCAACACTCGTCAACAAGACGAAAAACGTCAGCATACCCCTTAGCCTCTCCCTCACCGACAGGCAGAGAAAGATACTCCTTTCGGGCGGTATGCTTGAATATACCAAGCTCGGAAACTAACATAATCCGCAATAAAACAAATTGTTTTACATAACCAATCAACCGTTATTTAATATAAAAGGATAGAAAAATGCAAACCGAAATTTACAAAAACCAATTAGATACCGCTTGCGAGAAATTCCGCGCAATTCTTGAGGCTCAGCTAAAAAGAGTCGAGGCTATGAAATCGCAGGGCGATTTTGTCGACTACTCTGCACTCGATACGATAAAGATAGGCGTGTGCGGCGGAGACGGTATAGGCCCGACAATTACCCACGAGGCAAGGCGCGTGCTCGAGTTTTTACTCGCTGACGAGGTAGCGTGTGGCAAGGTCACCTTCATAGATATTGACGGTCTCACCATCGAAAACCGTATAGCGAAAAACAAGGCGATTCCCGACGACGTAATGGACGAGCTTAAGGCCTGCCACATCATTCTCAAGGGCCCGACCACCACACCGCAGAAGGGTGACGGAATGCCTAATATCGAGTCGGCAAACGTCGCTATGCGTAAGGCTCTCGACCTCTTCGCAAACATACGCCCCGTAAGAGTGCCCGAGGAGGGTATAAACTGGACCATCTTCCGCGAAAACACGGAGGGCGGCTACGCCGTAGGCTCATCAGGCTTCAACGTGACCGACGATCTTGCCTGCGACTTCACGATCACCACAAAGCAGGGCTCTGACAGAATTGCCCGCCTCGCCTACGATTACGCGAGAAAAAACGGCCTCGACCGAGTATCCCTCGTCACCAAGGCCAACGTTATAAAAACCACGGACGGTAACTTCCTCGAGGACTGTCACAAGGTCGCGGAGGAATACCCCGAGATCATCACCGACGAGTGGTATGCCGATATTATGACTGCAAAGCTCGTTGATAAAAAGCGCCGCACCTCCTTCAAGGTCATTCTCTGCCCCAACCTCTACGGTGACATCATCTCCGACGAGGCGGCGGAATTCCAGGGCGGAGTCGGCACCGCGGGCTGCGCAAATATCGGCAAGAAATACGCAATGTTTGAGGCAATCCACGGCTCCGCACCCCGTATGGTAAGGGAGGGGCGTGCTAAGTTTGCAGACCCCTGCTCTATGCTCCGCGCCGCAGTAATGCTCCTCTCACACATAGGCTATCAGGAAAAGGCCGACAAGCTCGAGTGTGCCCTCGACGTCTGCACTCTTACCGAGAAACGCCTCACAATCACCGGCCGTGACACCGGCGCAACCTGCCGGGATTTCGGTGATTACGTAATGGAAAAGCTAAGTAATCAATAATCGTGATTATTGATTACAGTTATGGTTTCACTTTCGTGAAAGTTATAAGTCCGCTACGCGAACGTTATGATTTTGCTCTGCAAAAGTTATGAGACTCGCTTTGCTCGTCGTTTTACGTTCTTGACAACTTCAAAGCTTGGCGTTAGCCAATTATAACTGTGCATAGCACATCATAACTGCCCAAAGGGCATCATAACTTGCCCGCCAGGGCAAATATAACTCTTTGCCCTGCAAAGAATATAACTTCCCTTTCGGGAAATATAACTCCTTGCACCGCAAGGAATACAACTTGCCGTAAGGCAAATATAACTCTTTGCCCTGCAAAGAATATAACTTCCCTTTTGGGAAATATAACTCCTTGCACCGCGAGGAATACAACTTGCCCGCCAGGGCAAATACAACTCTTTGCCCTGCAAAGAATACAACTTGCCCGCTAGGGCAAATACAACTCCAAAAGCTTACACGCCCCGGGCGCTCGGCCGCCGCGAAGTACATTTTCGCGACGCACCTCCTTCGTCACTCAGGAGTCCGTCACATAGCGAAAAAAGGAAAAGGGCGCCGACATACACGGCGCCCGGGAGCGTTATTTCTCTTTGCAAGTTACGTTGTGTTTTTAGCTAATATTTCGTCGATATGTTGCCGTCGGCAACTCGATATATGGCCACAGAGTGACCATTCGATATATTGCTGTGCAATTCGATATGTTTGCTTACGCAAACGAGATCGGCGCTCTGCGCCTCTTATTCAAACCTGAACACCTCGACGAGCTTCTTCTGTGCGCCGTTAGGCTCCATCTCAAGCTCGAGGATATCGTCCATATACTCGTTCCATCTCTCGATAACGGGGCTCTCGTTCTGCACCTTAGCGGCAAACTCGACACCGTTCTTGCACTCGTAGTAGCCGAAGAGCTCGTCACCCACGTTCCAGATAGAATAGTTGGTGATGCCCGCTGCGTGGAGTACCTCCTTCATCTCGGGCCAGATCTCATCGTGACGGCGCTTGTACTCAGCGATATCTCCCTTTACTCTGCCCTTCCATGCATATCTTTCCATAGTTATGTATCTCCTTTTTAAAAAGTTTACTTTTTCACGTTCACAGAGTGAACATATTTGCTATTCGTCGGTCGGACACGACGAATGACGCAAGATACCGCAAGCGGTATGCGCTTTTTTACGTTCACGCAGTGAACATATCGCTATTCGGACACTTCCGAATAATACCGCTCCCGAAGGGAATATCAGCTATTTGTCGGTCGGACACGACAAATGACGCTGGATACCGCAAAGCGGTATGCGCGTTTGCGTAGCAAACATATTTGCTATTCGTCGGTCGAACACGACGAATGACGCAAGATACCGCAAGAGGTATGCACTTTTTTTACGTTCACGCAGTGAACATATCACTCTTTGCAACGCAAAGAATATCACGTGCCAAAGGCACATATCACTCTCGCCAAAAGGCGAGAATATAACGTTCGCAAAGCGAACATTAAAGGTTCCCCTTAAAGAAATTGATTGCGTTAAGTCCCGCGATCTTCTCGACCACGCTCTCCGAGTATCTCTCAAGCAGAATGTCAACGAGTTTATCGTGAATACTCTCGTCCTCATTGAAGCCCTCGGGATACGTCTCGACGCCGTCGATGTCACAGCCGAAGCAGAGGACGTCCTCGCCAAGCTTCTCGAGCGCATAATCAACGTGGCGGTAAATATCGCTCTTATCCGCCCTGCCCGTATCACTGAGGAAGGCGGGGTAGATATTCAGACCGATGATGCCCCCTCGCGCGGCAATCTTCTTCGCCATATCGAGGGTGAGATTTCTCGGGCTTGAGCAAATGTCGCGGAAATTGGAGTGAGTCGCGATAACAGGATAGGCGGTGCGCTCGATCACCTCGTAGAAGGACTTATCCGAGAGGTGCGAGACGTCGATAATAATGCCGTAGGCGGAAAGTATATCCACCATCTGTCTGCCCTCCTCGGTAAGACCGAGGTCCTCTCTGTCCCAAGCGGAGGTGGCGAGTTCGTTGGTGTCCCAGCAAAGGCTCATAACACGAAGTCCCATACGGTAGAGAGTGTCAATCTCGACAGAATCGGGGAGCAGACCTCCGCCGCCCTCAATAGCGAGAATGGACGAGCGCATACCGTGCTCGACGGCGTAGTTGAGCTCCTGGCAGTCCCTCACGGGAAGAATTCCGAGCCTCTGGCACTCTGCGATATACACGTCAAGAAGGCCGAAGACTCTCTTTCTTCTATACTCTGGAGGCATTCCGTCCTTTGGCACAAACTCCGCAAAGAGCTGAAGCTGAGGATACTTTTTAGATAGATTATGAGAATTGACAAGTCCGCGCTCCGAGTTGACGGTGAGCAGGCTGTCGCAGTGAGTATCTACAATATACATAAATTACTCCAAAAAAGAGAAAATAGCATCTCGCGGGTTGAAAAGCTCGCCCGCGCGGTGTATAATATATTATACAATAACCTCGCCCAAGTTGTCAATCGGTATGGGCAATAATAAAACGGGAGAAAAATATGAATTCCAAGATTTTAAAGCTTATAGAAAATAACGCGAGAATATCAGACGCGGACATCGCGACCATCGTCGGCATCTCGGAAAAAGAGGTCAAGGCGGCAATACACGAGATGGAGTCGGCGGGAATCATCCGCGGCTACAAGACTGTAATCGACCGCGAGAAGCTCAGTGACGACGCTGTCAGCGCGACCATTGAGCTCAAGGTAGTACCCAAGGCCGAGAGAGGCTTTGAGGAGGTTGCCGAGAGAATTGCTCTCTACCCCGAGGTAGAGTCGGTATCGCTTATGTCGGGCGGATGTGACCTCTCCGTTGTTGTTACGGGAAAGACCTTCCGTGAGGTGTCTGCCTTTGTCTCCAAGGAGCTTGCGACCATCGATGCGGTGACCGCTACCTCCACTCAGTTTATTATGAAGAGATACAAGGACTACGGTGTCCTCCTCACCGATGAAGAAAAGGATGAAAGGGATGCGGTTTCCTTATGATCGATTATGAGAAGATACTCTCATCCACGGTCAGGGATATGAAGCCCTCGGGTATCAGAAAATTCTTCGACATCGCAAACACTATGAAGGACGTTATCTCCCTCGGTGTCGGCGAGCCGGATTTCCCCACCCCGAGAGCGGTGCGCTCGGCGGGCATTCGCTCGTTAGAGCTCGCAAAGACAAAATATACATCCAACCGTGGACTTGAGCTTTTAAGACAAGAAATACAAACTTACGTTTACAAAAAATACAATATTCAGTACGAGCCGACATCAGAGGTTCTCATCACCGTTGGCGGAAGTGAGGCGATAGACGCAACAATCAGAGCTATCGTCAACCCCGGCGACGAGGTCATCATACCCGAGCCGTCCTACGTCTGCTACGAGCCTATCACCCGCCTTGCGGGAGGTGTTCCCGTTGTTATAAACACCAAGGCGGAGAATGACTTCAAGCTCACACCCGAGGAGCTCCTCTCTGCCATCACGCCGAAAACCAAGGCTCTTATCCTCCCCTACCCCTGCAACCCCACGGGCGCGATAATGGAAAGAGAGGACCTTGAGAAAATCGCCAAGGTACTGAGAGACACCGACATCATCGTCATCTCCGACGAGATATACGCAGAATTGACCTTCGGCGGCACAAAGCACGTGTCGATAGCCTCGCTCGAGGGTATGAAGGAGAGGACCGTTCTCATTAACGGCTTCTCAAAGACCTTCTCCATGACGGGCTGGCGTCTTGGTTACGCCTGCGGTCCCGAGCCGATACTTACACAAATCACGAAGATACATCAGTACGCTATAATGTGCGCTCCGACAACCTCGCAGTATGCCGCTATTGAGGCGCTCCGAAGCTGTGACGAGGCGGTGGCAAATATGCTCGAGGAATACGACGCAAGGCGTAAGGTCATAGTCAAGGGCTTCAACGACCTCGGCCTTGAGTGTCGCGAGCCAAAGGGCGCATTCTACGCCTTCCCATCGATAAAGTCGACCGGTCTCACAAGTGAGGAATTCTGCGAAAGACTCCTCTATTCCAAAAAGGTCGCCCTCGTCCCCGGCAACGCCTTTGGCGAAAGCGGCGAAGGCCACGTCAGAGCATCCTATTGCTATTCCCTCTCGCATATCAAGGAAGCCCTCGAGAGGATAGGAGAGTTTCTTGAGGAGCTCAAGAAACAGTGAAGTTGTGCGTTAGCACAGTGAAGTTCGCGCAAGCGCGAGTGAAGTTGACTCACTGCTTCGCTCGCAGTGAAGTTACTCGCTAAAGCTCGTAATGAAGAAATCCAAAACTAACGTTCACTTGCGACCATAGGGCGCAAACTTCACTATCTGCAGGATAACTTCACTCACAAAGTGAACTTCACTTGCCCTATTTCGGGGTTCCCCGAAGCGAGCGTAGTCGAGCTTTTGGGGTTCACGGGCAAACTTAGTTAAAAAGAGCGCTCCCTCTCGGGAACGCTCTTTTATTTTTACTATTTCATGATTTCTCGCTTCGCTCCATGCATACCGCTTGCGGTATCTTGCGTCATTCGTCGTATCGGCCGACGAATAGCAAATTTCTCGCTTCGCTCCATGATTTGAATTGCGCACCCACCTTAATGCCCTAGAGGGCAATTCATGGCGTAGCCAATTCATGAGTCAGGCGCACTCAATTAATGCGCTTTTGCGCAATTCATTGTAAGCGCATCCGCGCTTACTCTATAGTCATATCGATCTTGAATCTCATGATCTTACGAAGGGTGTTCTTGGGGAACTCCTCGGTACGAACCTTAAGAATGCCTATCTTCTTATAGGGCACAGCGGTGAGGTTGTACTCGTCAACGTACTTCTTGAGATGCGCGTAGATGTCCTCTACGTTATTCTTGGTGATATAATCCTGATCGGGGAATACCTCAGCAACGATGGTGTTGTACATAAGGCCTCTCTTGCTCTGGCCCTCGTAAACAACGATATCGATAACGCCAGGAACCGCGATGAACTCAGCCTCGATCTCCTCGGGGTAAACGTTCTTACCGTTGGAGAGGATGATGAGGTTCTTCTTACGGCCGGTGATGTAGATCTCACCGTTCTTACCGACCTTGCCGTAGTCGCCGGTTCTGAAGTAGCCGTCGGGAGTGATCGCGTCAGCGGTAGCCTCCTCGTCCTTGTAGTAGCCGAGCATTACGTTAGAGCCCTTAACCCAGATCTCGCCCTCGCCGTCCTCGTTGGGCTCGTCGATCTTAACCTCGTTAACGTCACAAGCGGGACCTACGCTGCCGGGGATAACGTCGTGGGAGTGGTTGCACGCGATGATGGGTGCGCACTCGGTGATGCCGTAGCCGTTAAGGATCTCGATACCAACGCCGTCAAAGAAGGAGAGAATATCCTGGTTGATGGGCGCGCCGCCGCATACTACCATTCTTACCTCGCCGCCGAATGCCGCAAGAACAGCCTTAAAGAGCTTGCGACGAAGGTCAATACCAACCTTACGAAGGAGGTTGGAGATCTTGATCATTCTTGCGATGAGCTTCTCCTTGCCCTGATCCTTGATGTTAGCCATTATCTTACGGTAGAAGGTCTCAAGATAAAGAGGAACAAGAACCATATGTCCGGGAGCCTGCTCCTTAAGCTCCTTCTGCACGTAGCGAATTCCCGAGGAGATGTAGATCTCACAGCCGATGCAGTTGTGGCCGAGAATATTTACAGTAGAGCCGAAGGTGTGGTGGGGAGGAAGAACACCAACCGACTTGAAGGTGAAGTCGATGTGCTGAAGGGGTGCCGCGATATCCGTGAGGATATTCTTCTGCGAGAGCATAACGCCCTTACCCTTGCCGGTAGTACCCGAGGTAAATACGAGAAGCGACATTGCGTCGATGTCGATAGGAGCGTTATAATATGCCGAGGAATCCTCGTTAAACTTAACACGGCCTGCCTCTATGAGCTCGTCAACGGTGCCTTCGCCATACTCCATAGCGATGGGATCGCCGCAGCCTGCAGCCTCCGAGATAGCTCTGCCCTTCTCGATCACGTCTCCGTCACAGAATACGAAGGATACCTCCGCTTTAGCGCCTGTGTCCGCAAGATCCTTTGCGAGCCACTCCTTGTCAAGGGGAACAAGAACGCCGCCGCACGCGAGAGTCGCGTAGTATACAACGATCCAGTGATAGGAGAGCTTGCCGACGAGGGCAAGGTGCTTGCCGGGAACGCCTCTTGCGATAAGCTCGGTCGCGAGAGCTCTTACGTCGTCGCGGAGCTGATCATAGGTCTTCTTCTGGATTTCCTTATCATTCGGCTTGATGCGATAAGTGTACGCCATCTTGCCGGAATAAATGTTACCGATGTCCTCGATAACCTCTCTTACGTTGAGATAAACTTTCTTTTCGTGAATAGGCTTTTTCATTTTACTATCCTTTCATCATAGACAAAGTTTTTTATTTTATGTTTATCCGCTTCTATAATTGTAACACACGCGCAGTGGGTTTGTCAACTTTTTCTTTTTAATTAATGAAACAGAGTGCGGCGGAGACGCAAATGTAAAACTTCGGCGCGATGCGCCAATGCAAAATGCAGAATGCAAAATTAAGGAACGAGGCACAGGGCGCGGAGCGCCAATGCAAAATGCAAAATGCAGAATGCAAAATTAAGGACGAGGCACAAACCGTAGGGCGGGGGCTTGCTCCCGCCGAATAATGCGGAGTTGGTTAAAGTGTCATCCTGAGCGAAACGGAGTGAAGTCGAAGTTTTGTGGAGCGAATGCGAAGCAAAACCGAGGAGCGTAGCGACGAAGGGATCTAGTATAAGTCTGATGACGGCTTCCTTAACTACTGTTTTTAGGTAGTTATCGTGTTAATCGAAGTAGATCCCGACACTCTGTGTCGCCCTACGGGTGCGACTCCGTGCTTACGCACTGCGCTCAGGATGACACTCTACTCTGCTCCGCATCTTGTAAGGCTCCCTTACCAAGGCAGCGTAGCGCCCACGACATCCCGTCAACGTGATGTGCAGATGTAGAAACTGCACCCCGCTCGGAAAAAACTGCATCTCGCTTGACAGAAACTGCATTCCGCCTGACATAATTTGCAATCAGCCAAGAAAAAACTGCAATTGGTCGAACATTTTTTGCAAGTCGCCGAATGAAAAAATTGCAAACATAAACTAAAGTATATTAAACTAAAGAACAAACAATAGTACATACTAGAGTTGTTAGGCAAGAGAACTTCGTCTCTCGCCTATGTGCGGCTTCGCCGCGTTAACAAAAAGAATTTTGTTTTTAAGAGTTATCAGGATAGATTATTACAGAAAACGCCTTTGTCTAATCGTCAAGCCCGAGCTCCTTGCGTCTTTTCTTCTGTCTTTCCTTGTCATTGGCGTCTCTGTTAATGTTTTCGAGCTTGAACATCTCGCAGGTCGGCAGGAGGCGGGTGTTAACGCGGTAGATCGCCTTTCTGATCATTCCGTACTGTCTGTATTCCTTTTCTATCAGCTTCTTTTCCTCGAGCGACTTTAATGCCGCCGCCACACTTCTCTCGCTTGCGCTCGTCCACCTTGCCAGATACTCTCTCGAGCCCGTGAACGCGTCGCAGTAATTTCTGTACATTCCGAAGATTATCGAGTAGACGAGAAGCTCGGTCTTTTCGAGCTTGAAATCTCCGATCATAAAATCCCAGACCTTGAAAAATCTCTCGCCTCGGGTCATGACAATACCGTCGTTATTATCATACTCACGCTCGTGGCTGTTATTTGATAAATAGTTCATTTTTTCTCCTTGTTTTTTGGGGTTTTCGAAGGTCTGCGGCTACCGCGAATCGCACGTTTTCCTTTCGTAATTCCATTATAAATCATACACGGGTCGCTTGTAAGTAAAGTACCCTTCCAAAATTCTCGGTCGAACATCGTCGCACACTTGTTAGAATTGAACAAAAAAACGCCCTTTTGGGGCGGTCGGAAAACGGCAAGGATAATGCGGCGGAGCCGCAGGGCTGCGCCAATGCAAAATGCAGAATGCAAAGTGCAAAATGAAGAGCGAGGTACAAACTGTAGGGACCGGCGTCCTCGACGGTCCGCCAATGCAAAATTAAGGGACGAGGCACAGGGCGCGGGGCGCCAATGATATCCGACGATGTCGGATGATATACGGTCAAATGTCTTTTACCGTATGATATCTACTTTTGGTAGATGATATCATCGCTCGGCGAGGATGAGAAGGAATGGTAGGGGACGGCGCCACTGACGTCCCGTAAGTGCAGAATGCGAAGCGCCAAGCGCGAAGTGACCCTCTCCGTCTCGCAACGCTCGACACCTCTCCCGTAGGGCGAGGCTAATTAAAGCGCGACATTACAACATAAGGCTCCCACTTTGGGGGAGCTGTCGCGGAGCGGCTGAGAGGGCCTCGGTTTCGCTACGCTACCCCGACGGTCCGCCAATGCAGAGTTAGGAGCGAAGAACAAACCGTAGGGCGGGGGCTTGCTCCCGCCGAAAATGTAAAGTGCGAAGCGAGACAGTGGCTTTGTAAAAGAGTTATATTTTTGCTGCGCAAAAGTGGTATTTCCCTGACGTGAAGTTTTATTGCTCGGCTTTGCCTCGCAGTTTTATTCTATTCGCCTCTAACCTCAAACTGCCGTCAGGCAATAGAACTGCGAAGCAATATAGCTGCTTTAGCAATAGAACTCGCCGCCGGGCGAATAGAGTTGGCGCACCTGCTTTATTGCAGGTGCGCCAAGAGCCACTTTTTGTCTACTTTTATTGTCTTTTTTGTCTAGTTTTAAGGATTTGTACTCTTAGTATACTCCGTGACCACAATTACAGATTAATAGTCTTGCTGATACCGTAGAGTCTGGCGAGAGATGCCTGTCTTGCCTTGATGTCGGACTTCATTCTCTCGATGTCCTCCTCGGTGAAGCGGTCGAGGTCGCCGTCCTTGAGCTTGCCCTTATACATTCTGTCGAGGATGAGCGCGTAGTTGATATCGGTGGGTACGATCTTACCGAGCTTGTCGCACATAACGAGGTTGGAGTGTCCCTTGAGGAGCTCCTCAACCGCGATAGCGCCCATGGTGCTGGCGAGGACTCTGTCCTTGAGAGTGGGGTTACCGCCTCTTACAACGTGAGCAAGACGCGCAAACTTGGTCTCAACACCCGTCTCCTTCTGAATCTTCTCAGCGAGTGCGGGAGCGTAGCTTGAGCCAACGCCCTCGGACACGAGAATGATGAAGTTACGCTTGCCCATGATCTTGGAGTCGATGATCTGCTGAATAATATCGTCGTCGCTATAACTGAACTCGGGTACAACGATAGCGGTAGCGCCGGATGCAATACCCGTGGAGATAGCAATGTCACCCGCTCCTCTGCCCATTACCTCAACGACGTTACATCTCGCGTGAGACTCACAGGTGTCGCGGAGCTTGTCAACGAGATCAACAACGGTGTTCATCGCGGTGTCAAAGCCGATGGTGTTATCGGTAGAGGTAATATCGTTATCGATAGTGCCGGGGATACCGATGCAGGGGATACCGTGCGCGGTAAGGTCGGTCGCGCCTCTGAAGGTGCCGTCGCCGCCGATGGCTACTATACCGTCGATGCCAAACTCGTGGCAGGTCTCAACCGCTTTAGCCATACCCTCGGGAGTCTTGAACTCGGGGCAGCGGTCGGAGTACAGTATTGTACCGCCCTTGTTGATGATGTTGGATACGTCTCTGAACTCAAGCTTTCTGATATCGCCGTCAATAAGTCCCGAGTATCCTCTGTATATTCCCATAACCTCAACGCCGTGTGAGAGCGCAGTACGTACAACCGCTCTGATAGCGGCATTCATACCGGGAGCGTCACCGCCCGACGTCAATACGCCTATTCTCTTAAATTCCTTCATTTCCTTTTGCCTCCGTGGCAGATAATATTGTAACAGACTTATTATACAACATCCCTTTCCCTTTTTCAAGAAGAAAAAGTGATTTTGTCAATTTTTAGTTTTATTTTCTATTTTATCGCGTAAATGCGCCGTGGATTTGAGCATTTTTCTGCCTCGCGCGATAGTTTAGCGTAATTAATGTGAGTTATTTGTTAAAGACTATACTAAACGAATTGTGAAATATGCCAAAATTGTGCCGCTGTGATTGACAAATCGGATTTAGAGTGGTATAATTACTTTATAATGCGTAATATGGTCTTTTTTTATTTATGAAGCAAAGGACCTGTCGAAAGATCATCTCACTAATCTGATATATGGAGGAATACCATGGAGATCGCAATCATCGCCGATAACAACAAAAAAGAATTGATGGCGCAATTCTGCATCGCTTACAGCGGAATACTCGGTCGCCACCACCTCTGCGCTACGCATATAACCGGAAAATATATTTCTGACGCGACCGGACTCGACATCGAGACCTTCCTTGCGGGAAGCTCGGGCGGTGTTGATCAGATCGCCGCTAAGGTATCATATAACGAGCTCGACCTTGTCTTCTACTTCAGAAGCACAGATCCCGAGCAGGAGCCCTACGAGGCAGAAAAGAACCTTCTCCGTCTTTGCGACGTGTACAACATTCCCGTTGCTACCAATATCGCAACCGCTGAGGCTCTTGTAACAGCCCTCGGCAACGGCGACCTCAACTGGCGCGAGTTCATCAACCCCACCAGCGAGTATAACAGAAAGAAGCGCGCACGCTGAGTGCATGGCGCATAGCATAGCTATGAGTTGCCCAAAAGGGCAAGTTATGAGTTATGATTGGCTCCGCCAAGTTATGATTGCCTAGTGGCAAGTTAAAGTTCATAGGGCTATCATACCATAATCAAGCGAAGCGAGTCGGAGAACTTGTTCTCCAGCGAGCGAGTGCAAATTGCTCCGTGGCGGCTCGTCATAGACGAGCATAGGTGCGTAGCACAAAAGACACAAAGTGGATTGCGCCACGTAGGAGTATAACATTTGGTAAAGCCAAATTCATAACGGCGAGCGAAAGCGAGCCTCTTAACGAGTGCGACAGCACTCTTATAACTCATAACTCAT
This sequence comes from Clostridia bacterium, assembly GCA_017453245.1. GTDB lineage: Bacteria > Bacillota > Clostridia > Oscillospirales > CAG-272 > UBA1740. The sequence goes on along the minus strand of JAFTKM010000007.1, from coordinate 243,599 downwards.
CACGGGCTCGCCCGTTCTTGTAAATAACCACGGACAGAGATCGTTTATCCTCTCTGTCCTTTTCATATCATTCTATATTTCACGTTGCCGACAGGCAACATATCTCATTACCGCTTGCGGTAATATATCGTTTGCCTTCAGGCAAATATCGCGTTTGCGTAGCAAACATATCGCTTTAGCTTGGCCGCATTGCGGACGAGCTAAACACTTTCGCTTACCTGGTAAGAGTTTCGCCTGCGGGCGAAAGCGCATACCGCCCTGCGGTATATTGCGTCATTCGTCGTGCCCGACCGACGAATAGCAAATATATCGTCGCTATGCTCCGATGCGATATTATCTCGCGTTGCGAGATAGCGATATATTCGCACAACGAATGCTATATGTTCACTGCGTGAACGTTAAACAACAGGAGCAACCATGACACAGGAAATAAAACTCATACTCACGGTCAACTCCGTGATAGACAATCTCGATGACGCGGGGTTGCCCGACGGAGATCCCGAGATCAATATATTTACCACGGGTGGCACCCTTGCAGTATCCGAGAGGGGTAAGAGGCTATCCTTCACCGAGGAGGCAGAGGGACAGAGGACAACCTCCACCCTCTACGTATCCGACGGAAGGATAGTGCTGAAAAAGCGCGGTGACGTGGAGTCGGATATCACCTTCACCGAGGGGGAGGAGTCAAAGTCGATATACAGAGTCGGCCCCTACGCCTTCGATATGACGGTGAGGACAAAGAGAATCAGAAGCACTCTGACCGAGGACGGCGGCGAGCTCTCGCTCATCTACTTCATGAACGTCGGCGGTCAGGACAAAAACGTAAGAATGAAGATAAGCGCAAAAAGAGCTTGATAGGCTGATGTCCGATCAGATCTCTTTGCGAAAGGAAGTAATATGGAACTGAACGATTTCAAGGCGCTCCTGAAGGCCGATAATATCGTGGGCTCGTATATCTTCTCGGGTGAGGAGGACTACCTTAAGAGATACTACCTCGGCGCCCTGCGTGACAAGGCGGTCACGGACGATTCCTTCTCCGCCTTCAACCACTCGGTATACGACGGAGCCGAGATAGACTTCGCCTCGATAAGAGACGACGTGATGTCACCTCCGATGTTTGAGCCCTATAAAATGATAGAGTGGCGCTACCCCGACTTCAATAAGATGAAGGAGGCAGACCTCGATAAGCTCGAGGAGATACTCGACCTCGTCGCATCGACCGACTACGCGGTGCTCGCCTTCCTCGTCTCGGACGGAGATATAGACCTCGGCACTCCAAAGAAGGAGAGCAAGCTCGTAAAGCGCCTCGGCGCAAAGGTGCGCATACTCAACTTTGATAAATCCACCGACCAGCAGCTCCTTGCCTGGCTCAAGAAGCACTTTGACGCTGAGGGCGTGGGAGTTACACTCGACGTATTGAACGCGCTGATATTCCGCGCGGGACACTCGATGACCGTGCTGAACAACGAAGTAAATAAGCTCTGCATGCTCGCGAAGGCGAGAGGTCAGTCCTCGATAAGCGCCCGTGACGTAGAGATAGCGGCATCCTCCACTCCCGAGTGCGATACCTTCGCGCTCTCAAACGCGATACTCGAGAGAAACAAGAAGGGCGCGTTTATTGCCCTTGAGGAGATGAAGTCGAGAAGGCTCGACCCCATCATGATTCTCGGTATGATGTCAAAGACCTACACCGATATAGTCAGCGTGGTAATGATGCTCGGCGACGGCATCGGCGCGGACGATATACAGACCGCGACCGGTATGAACCCCTACAAGCTCAAGATGTACCTGAGGGCGGCGAAGAGATTTACCCCCGAGAAGGCGAAAAATATACTCGCGGAGCTCGCAAGAGTTGACACGGGTGCCAAGTGGGGCGGTGTCACGGGCTATACCGCAATCGAGCTGTTCGTCTCCAAGTGCTTGTAAATTATATCACAGTCACACCCCCCGCAAAGGCAAATAACCTGCCCCTCGGGCAGATTTCATCCTCGCAAGGGGACTTCATCGCGAAGCGACTTCATCCGACCCTGTCGGACTTCGTTTTCCTGCCGTTCCTCATCCTAACTCTGCACTCTGCATTTACGGACCGTCGAGGACGCCGGTCCCTACGGTTGTGCCTCGTTCCTTAATTTTGCATTTTGCATTCTGCATTTTGCATTGGCGCATCGCGCCGAAGTTTCGCATTTCGCATTAAAATAATAAACTCACGGAGAAAACATGAATACTTTTAAGAAACTTACAGCGCTCGTGCTTGTCATTGCGGCGCTCCTTGGCTGCCTTGTCGGCTGTAAAAAGAGTCCGCTCAAGGACTACGAGATTGACGAGAGCACCGAGGAAAAAGATTATTACTACGTCGCAATGGCGGTAAAGAATCACGGTATCATCATAGTCGAGCTCGATAGAAGAAGCGCGCCTATCACGGTTGATAATTTCGTTAAGCTCGTCAGAGAGGGCTTCTATGACGGTCTCACCTTCCACAGAGTTATTGAGGGCTTTATGATTCAGGGCGGCGACCCTAATGCAGACGGCACAGGTGGCTCGGACGAGAATATCTTTGGCGAGTTCTTGTACAACGGCTGGTACAACACCATTCCTCACGAAAGAGGCGTTATTTCTATGGCAAGAAGCGACGATTACGATTCCGCTTCCTCGCAGTTCTTTATCTGTAACGCATCGACTGCAAACGTCGGTAATCTCGACTTCCGATATGCGGCATTCGGTCACGTGGTAGAGGGTATGGACGTTGTTGACTCAATCACCTCCGCAACGGCAAAGTACGGAGACTCAAACGGTATGATCGAGAAGAAAAACAAGCAGGCAGTTATCACCGAGATGAAGGTTATCATCTACAATAACAATAAATAAAGTAAAGTTAAGTAGTCATATTAGACCACAAGAGAGAAAATGAGTAAGTTATTTGTACCAAAGGATTATTCCCCTGCGCTCGACTTGTATAGAACGCAGAGGGCAATAGCATATATAAAGCAACACTTTCAGGACGGTCTCGCAAATACCCTTAACCTCAAGCGAGTATCCGCCCCCCTCTTTGTCACCGAGGCATCCGGTCTTAACGATAACCTCAACGGCACAGAGCGTCCCGTCAGCTTCGATATTCCCGATGCGGGTGAGACAGGTCAGGTCGTGCACTCGCTCGCAAAGTGGAAGCGCCTTGCCCTGAAGGAATACGGCTTCTACGTCGGCTACGGCCTCTATACCGATATGAACGCTATCCGCCGCGACGAGGAGCTCGATAATATACACTCCATCTACGTCGACCAATGGGACTGGGAGAAGGTCATCACCAGAGAGGAGCGCACGCTCGACTATCTCATCGAGGTCTCGAAGAAAATCGTCGACGTCATCTGCGACACGCACGAATCCCTGCTTGAGAGTTTCCCCGAGCTTGACACTAAGATAAGCCGCGAGATGGTGGCTATAACCACGCAGGAGCTCGAGGATATGTACCCGAGCCTCACCGCAAAGGAACGCGAGGACGCCTTCCTCCGCGAGCACAAGACCGCGCTTATAATGCAGATAGGCGGCAAGCTGAGAAGCGGCAAGCCCCACGACGGCAGAGCCCCCGACTATGACGATTGGGCGCTCAACGGCGATATAATGTTCTGGAATGACAGACTCGAGAGAGCCTTTGAAATATCCTCCATGGGTATCCGTGTGGACGAGGAGTCTCTCGACCGTCAGCTCACCGAACGCGGCTGTGACGATAGGCGCGCGCTTCCCTTCCACAAGATGCTCCTCGCGGGAGAATTGCCCCTCACCATCGGCGGCGGTATAGGTCAGTCAAGACTCTGTATGCTGATGATGGGATGCGCCCACATAGGCGAGGTCCAGTCAAGCATCTGGGACGAGGAAACACGCCTCGGCTGTAAAAAAGCGGGAATAAGGCTGTTGTGACAAAAATTCTCAAAAATTTACATTTTGGTAATATATACCTTATTATTTTATAAAAAGAGCCCCCTCGCGGCTCTTTTTTTCTTCCTTATCTCGGTTTTAGATACAAAATGCTTTTTTGAAGAAAAAAACAGGTATTGACAAAATAGTTATTTTATAGTAGAATATACAAGCTTTCCACTTTCACGGAAAAGTAAAAATTTTACAGACAGAAAAGAGGAGCAAAAATGAAAAAGATCATTTCCCTCGTTCTCATTCTCACCCTCTCCGTTTTCGCTTTCGCGGCTTGCGGCGGCAAGGATAACAAGGATGATGAGAACACCCCCGTCGAGAAGAATTATTCTCTCGCAATCGGCGTAGCCACCACACAGAGCGGCGCAAAGGTTACCAACACCGTAGCGGCTCTCGTGATCGGTGAGGACGGCAAGATCGTTTCCTGCCGTATAGACTGTATCGACGTTTCCGCAACTCTCCTTGATGACGGCACCGTTGACGCATCCAAGACCTACAAGTCCAAGGCTGAGCTCGGCGACACTTACGACTCCTACAGTCCCATGCCCGCGGGCAGATGGTATCAGCAGGCTCAGGCCTTCGAGACCTACGTAACCGGCAAGACTCAGGCAGAGGTTACCGGCATCGCACTTGAGGCAGGCAAGACCACCCTCATCGCAGGCTGTACTATCGCAGTTTCCGATTTCGTAAAGGCTGTTGACAACGCTTTCAAGAGCGCTCACAAGATCAGCTTCAAGACCGCTTCCGAGATCAAGGTTGGCGTTGCAGTTAACGCTGACGTTGCTCCCGCAACCAAGAACGACGCAGTACTTGCTAAGTACACCGCCGACTTCGCAGCTACCGTTACCGTTGACGGCAAGATCGTTGCTTCCGTTATCGACTCCAACGAGGTTAACAGCACTATCACCGGCACCGAGTTCGGCGCTATCGTAAATCCCGGCACCAAGCTTGAGCAGGGTGACACTTACGATTCCTACAGCCCCATGCCCGCCGGCAGATGGTATCAGCAGGTCGAGGCTTTCGCGGCTACCGCAGTTGGTAAGACCGCCGCAGAGGTTGCAGGCCTTGCTACCGAGGGCGTTGCAGGCTGCTCCATCTATGCAGGCGGCTACAAGGCAGCTCTTGAGAAGGCTGCTGCAAACGTCAGATAATTCTCACCTTAACGTGTTAACAAGGCGGCCTTTACGGCTCGCCTTGTTTTCTTTTAAACTTATATTAAACATTATTTTTTGTAAACAATAGTTATTAATATCAACATTTTTATCGGAAGGTTAGTAATGGTTTATAAAAAACTGATTTCTCTTATTCTGTGTTTCTGTTTGTTCGTTTTGCCCTTGTGCTCCTGCCAAACGGGTGGAGACGGCGATAAGCCGAGGGAGCCCCAGACGCAGGCTAAATCCTACTATGAATATTTCGATACGGTATCCGTGATATTCTCCTACAAGGGAGACTCCCCGGAGGAGTTTGAGAAAAACCACACGGCGGTCGCGGAGCTACTCGGCGAGTATCACAAGCTCTTTGATATCTACTACGAATACTCCGGAATAAACAACATCAAAACAATAAACAAAAGTGCAGGAATATCTCCCGTCAAGGTAGATGAGAGGCTCATAGACTTTCTCCTCTACTGCAAGGAGGCATACACTCTGACGGAGGGTAAAACAAATATTGCGATGGGCTCTGTCCTTAAGCTCTGGCACGACCGCCGCGAGGCCGCCGAGGAGGACCCGTCGAGCGCTGAAATCCCCACCGAGAGTGAGCTTAATGAAGCGAGTCTACACTGCAATATAGACAACCTCATCATAGACAAGGAGGCGGGCACGGTATATATCTCTGACCCGTATATGTCGCTTGACGTCGGAGCTATCGGTAAGGGCTACGCCACAGAGCGCGCGGCACAGATGCTTATCAGCCGCGGCGTCAGCTCATACGTGCTCAACATCGGTGGAAATATCCGCGCCATCGGTGAGAAGGTCACGGGCGACGGCTGGGTAACCGGAATAACCAACCCCGACAAGTTCTCCGGGGAAAGCTTTGTGCGTAAGGTATCCATCAAGAATACCTCGCTTGTCACCTCGGGAGACTATGAAAGATACTACTATGTCGACGGTGTGAAATACCACCACGTCATCGACCCCGTAACACTTATGCCCTCCGCATATTTTACTTCCGTATCGATCTTCACGCTCGACAGCGGTCTTGCCGATGCGCTCTCCACCGCACTTTTCTGTATGTCATACGAGGACGGACTTGAGCTTGTCGAGTCTATCGGCGGCGTCGAGGTCATCTGGGTGGACACGGAATATAACGTAAAGCACACAGACGGTATTGTGTTTGCGGACTAACGTCACCGAAGGTGACAAATAACGCTTGGCTTTGCCAAGCATATCGCATTACCGCTCGCGGTAATATATCGCTTGCCGTCAGGCAAATATTATTTCTCCGAATAGCAAATATGTCCGCTAAGAGGACGTTAAATACTGCTACAACGCACCATTTCCGGTAAAAACTTAAAATCAAACTTATAAACTGCGTCTTGACATAGGCGCAGTTTTGCGTTATAATAGGGATAGTTTATATAAAATATTTGAAATATTTGCGCAAAAATTTATAAAATTTGTTAATTTTGTAACAAAGATGCTTTTTGTCCGTATTTCAAAAAACGAAAGGAAAACAGTATGTTCGGGTTAAAGTTTTTAGGCAAGACTCATATTCCGCACAATAAGAACACTGCGGATCTGACCCCTGTTAAGATGACACCCCCGAAGGAAGTTCTGCTCCCTATGGCTCAGCACATCGGCGCGCCCGCCACTCCCGTGGTTAAGGTGGGTGACGAGGTCAAGGTCGGTCAGCTCATCGCAGAGCCCTCCGGATACGTATCATCCCCCATCTATTCCTCGGTATCGGGTAAGGTCACAAAGATCGACAACTACCTCCGTCCCGACGGAAAATCGGTTCCCGCCATTAGAATTGAAAGTGACGGTGAGATGTCCGTCCTCGAGGGTATCACACCTCCCGAGGTAACCGACTTCGACTCCTTCATCGGAGCTATCCGCTCCTCAGGTCTGGTAGGTCTCGGCGGCGCGGGCTTCCCCACGTCGGTAAAGCTTGACGCTGTGAAAAACGGCGGCATTCACACCATCGTCATCAACGGCGCGGAGTGTGAGCCCTATATCACCAGCGACACAAGAACAATGCTTGACCAGTCCGAGGCAGTATACGACGGCATCGCCCTTCTCGAGAAGTACGTCCCCACCGCAGAGAAATTCATCTTCGGCATTGAGAAGAACAAGCCCGCCTGCATCGAGGAAATGGCACGTATCTTCCAGGACAATCCCAAGGTATCTATCATGCCCCTTCCCTCGCTCTATCCTCAGGGCGCAGAGAAGGTTATCATCTATAACACCACAGGACTCACAGTCCCCGAGGGCAAGCTCCCCGCGGACGTCGGCGTGCTCGTTATCAACGTGACCTCGCTGGCGGTGCTCGCAAACTACGTCAAGACGGGTATGCCCCTTGTTGAAAAGTGCGTTACCGTAGACGGCAGCGCGGTCAAGGAGCCGAAAAACGTGGTAGCTCCCATCGGCACCTCTATACGCGAGATTATCGAGTTTGCCGGCGGCCTCAAGGAAGAGGCGGGCAAGGTCATCTTCGGCGGTCCTATGATGGGTATTCCCGCCTGCTCGCTCGACGAGCCTATATCCAAGACCACAAACGCGATAACCGTCTTTAACGTGAAGGAAGCGACCGAGCGCGAGGCGAGCGCTTGTATCCATTGCGGCAGATGCGTCTCCGCGTGTCCCATGGGACTCAATCCCACCGCCTTCTCCAAGGCTCTCGGCTACGGCACCGAGGAGAAGATGGAGAAGCTCGAGGAGGCAAGCATCAACCTCTGTATGGAGTGCGGCTGTTGCTCCTACGTGTGTCCCGCATCCCGTCCTCTCGTACAGAACAACAGACTCGGCAAGACTGCGCTTCGTGAATACAAGGCGCACAAGGCCTCACTTAAGTAAAGGAGACAGAGAAAATGGAAAAGCTAATAGTATCTACATCTCCTCACATCCACGCAAAGTCAACGACTCAGTCTATAATGCGCGACGTGCTCATCGCGCTCTCGCCCGCGGCGGTAGCCTCGATAGTCCTCTTCGGACTCAAGGCTCTGCTCAACATAGTTCTCTGCGTCGGTGTCTGTGTACTCTCTGAGTTTATCTTCAATCTTATTGTTAAAAAAAAGCAAACAATAGTTGACCTTTCCGCTTGTGTAACAGGTCTTATACTCGGACTCAGCCTTCCCGCTACCACCGGCGTGTGGCCCTGCATCGTAGGCTCCGTGTTCGCTATCATAGTTGTTAAGTGCCTCTTTGGCGGTATTGGCTGCAACTTCGCTAACCCCGCCGCAACGGCAAGAGTTCTTCTGCTCTCCTCCTTCGGTATGAGCGTTGCGGGCGGCACACTCACAAGCTTCCAGAATCCCGAGCTTGTCAGCGGAGCAACTCCTCTCGTTTCCATCAATGCGGGCATCCTTGAGGGCCTGCCCTCGATAGGCGATATGCTCCTCGGTAACAGAGCGGGCGCGGTCGGTGAGACCTGCATTATCGCGATATTGCTCGGCGGCGCGTACCTTATCGTGCGCAAGGTTATTAATTGGGAAACACCCGTAGTCCTTCTCGGCACGGTATTCCTCCTCTCCCTTATCATCAAGGGCGATGCTACCGTAGCTCTCTACGAGCTTCTCGGCGGCGGTGTTGTTTTCGCGGCATTCTTTATGGCGACCGACTACTCCACCACTCCCATAAACAGACTCGGCAAGGTTGTATTTGCATTCGGATGCGGTGTCTTGACGGTAATATTCCGTTTCTTCAGCTCGCTCCCCGAGGGAATCTCCTACGCATTACTTATTATGAACATTCTCTCCCCCTACATTGAGAAGCTTTGCACATTCAAGCCTCTCGGAAAGGCAGGTAAGACAGAATGAAAAAAGAAAACCTGATGCCTTCCATAGTGCTCTCGGCAATCTGCCTTGTAGCGGCACTTCTTCTTTCGGTCATCAATATGTTCACCGCGCCCGCTATCGAGGCGGCGCAGAACGCGGCGGCAAACGCCGCCCTGCTCGAGGTCCTGCCCGACGGTAAGAACTTCGAGTCTATCGAGATCACGTCCGACTATCCCGCCGCAGTTACCGCGGGACATAAGGCTGACGGCGGATACGTATTCCAGATGTCCGTCACCGGCTACAAGCCCGGACTTGTAATTATGTGCGGTATCGACACCGAGGGCAAGATCGTCGGAGTCAAGCACATTCAGTCAAGCGAGACCTACGGTATGGAGCCCGAGCTCAACGGCGTATACGTCGGTGACACTCTCGACTCCGTAGAGCTTATTCTCGCTACCGGAGCTACCTCCTCCTCCAAGACCTCCGCGGCTTACTACGAGGCTGTGAAGGCGGCGCTCCAGGCATACGTTATCGCAAACGGCGGCTCGGTTGACGTAAGAACTCCCGAGCAGATTCTTCAGGACAACTGCAACGCGGCTCTCGGCACAGAGGGCAAGACCTTCGCCAAGTGGTTCGCAACCGAGGCTCTTGTCGGTGTTGACGCTGTATATGAGACCGACGGCGGACGCGTGTTCGTTATCGGCGAATCATTCATTGGTGTTAACGCCGGCGGCGCGATCGTAACCGCTGACGTAAGCGCAGACAACACCGCGACCGTAAACGCGGCTTACACCGCAGTAACAGAAAGCACTCTTACCGAGATCACTACCCTTCCCGAGGGCGTGAGCGCAAGCGTGCAAAAGACTTACGTTACCGCAAGCGGCAACTACGTATTCGAGGTCAAGGCCTCCGGATATAAGCACGCGACCAATGTGGAGTTCGCGGGTATAGACGACGGCTACTTCTTCATCAAGGTTTCCATTGATTCTGAGGGCAAGATCATCGACGTTATCACCACCTCTCACAGCGAGTCTGCGGGCTACGGCGACGCGTGCGCTACCGAGGACTACTACGAGCAGTACAGAGGCAAGGCTGACGCAGACGTCACCCTCGCGGTTACCGCTCCCGACTTCCACCTCGACCAGATCGCGGACGGAACGAGCGGCGTCGGTATCATCGCAAGCTCCACCTTTACAACCTACGGCTATCAGAAGGCCGTCAAGAACGCATTCGCGGCATATGAGCTCATCACGGAAGGAGGAAATGAATAATGTCAAGTAACAAGAAGCTAATGATCCTCCTCCGCGGTATCATCACGGAGAACCCCGTTCTCATTCTCGTGCTCGGTACCTGCCCCACCCTCGCAAACACGACCTCTATGTTCCAGGCTGTGTCTATGGGCCTTGCGGCAACCGTAGTTCTTATCGGCTCAAACTTTGTTATCTCACTCCTTCGTAACATTATTCCCGACACCGTAAGAATCCCCTGCTACATCGTCGTTATCGCGGCGTTCGTTACCGCGGTTTCAATGCTTTTACAGGCTTACGTGACACCCGTGTACGATATTCTCGGTGTCTGGCTCGCTCTTATAGTAGTTAACTGTATCGTGCTTGGCAGAGCGGAAATGTTCGCAAGAAAGAACGGTCCTCTCGACTCCGCGCTTGACGGTCTCGGTATGGGACTCGGCTTCCTCTTAGCCCTGCTCGTTATGTCTACTATCCGTGAGGTTCTCGGCGCGGGCACCATTCTCTCCGGTATGACCGCATTCGGCATCGAGGCTATCAAGATCCCCGTGATCTACGACCTCAGAATGCCCTTCCTGGTTGAGTCCTCGGGCGGCTTCCTTGTATTCGGTATTCTCATCGCCGTTATGGCAAAGATCACAGAGAAGCGTGGCGGCCTCAAGAGAAAGTCCTTCTCCTGCGAGGGCTGTCCCTCCGCTCACATCTGTCACAAGACCTCCTGCTCGGAGGTAACCGAGCTTGCGGCAGAGGCGTTTGACGTTGCCGTTGAGAATAAGGAAATCGAAATAGAAAACACTGAAGAAAAGGAGGTATCGGAAAATGCCTGATATTTCTGTAATAATCAGTTTGCTCCTCGCCGGTATCCTCACCGACAACTACGTTCTCGCAAGAACCACGGGTATCTGCCCCTTCCTCGGAGTTTCGAAGAAGTTCCAGCAGGCTCTCGGTATGGGCATCGCGGTTATCTTCGTTATCATGTGTGCTACCGCGGCGACCTGGCCCATCTACACCTATCTTCTCGTCAGATTCAATCTCACCTACCTCAAGACGATCGTCTTTATTCTCGTGATTGCGGCGCTCGTTCAGTTCGTTGAGATCGTACTCAAGAAATTTATCCCTCCGCTTTACAAGGCGCTCGGCGTATATCTCCCGCTTATCACTACCAACTGCGTAGTTCTCGGTATCGCGGAAGAAAACATTGCAAAGGGACGCGACTTCATGACGTCTATAATAGCATCATTCGGTGTTGGCGTCGGCTTCCTCGTTGCGATGATCGTCTTTGCGGGCGTGCGCTCCAGAATGGAGAACTGCCCCTCGCCCAAGCCCTTTAAGGGTATCCCAATCACTCTTGTTGCCGCGGCAATCGTCGCTCTGGCGTTTGGCGGATTCAAGAGCATAGGAGGTTAAAATGCCGATTTTAATTCCTGTACTTATTCTGTTTGGTATCGCGCTCTTCTGCGGAGTGCTTCTCACTCTCTCCTCGGTATTCTTCGGAGTTAAGGAGGACGAGACCGCGGTAGCTATCCGTGACTGTCTGCCCGGAGCCAACTGCGGCGCGTGCGGCTACTCGGGCTGTGACGGCTACGCAAAGGCTCTTGCAGAAAAGACTACCGATAAGACTAACCTCTGTGTCCCCGGCGGTGACGGAGCCGCTAAGGAGATTGCCGCTATCCTCGGAGTTGAGGCGGCAGACGTTGTAGAGAAGGTTGCATACGTTGCCTGCAACGGCACGTGCGACATCGTGGAAAAGAGATACGACTATCAAGGTCACAAGACCTGCCTTACCGCAAATATGGCGTACAGCGGCGACAGACTCTGCACCTACGCTTGTCTTGGCTACGGCGACTGTGCGGTGGTTTGTCCCCAGAACGCCATCAAGGTCAAGGACGGAGTCGCGCGTGTCGACCCCAAGAAGTGTATCGGCTGCGGCATCTGTGTAAGACAGTGTCCCAACGGCATTATCCATCTTATCAACGACACCGAGCGCGTTATCGTTGAGTGCTCTAACCACGATAAGGGCGCAAACGTGCGCAAGTACTGCCAGAACGGCTGTATCGGCTGTATGAAGTGCCAGAAGACCTGTCCCAACGGCGCAATCACCGTAAAGGATAACCTCGCTACTATCGACTACTCGCTCTGCACCGGCTGTGCGGCCTGCGTTGAGGTCTGCCCCGTGCATTGTATCCACGAGGGAAGCTTCATTTGCGGAGCGCACTTCTGATCACAGGGCGATCAGAAAATGATGTTTGCCCTAGGGGCAAATGATGTAGGCTTCGCCAATGATGACTCTTCGCTAATGATGTGTGCCTCGGGGCACATAAGTGGCAAACATCACATCATTACGAGCTGTGCTCGTTACATCATTATGCGGTAGCATTACATCATTTTTGCCTCGGCAAATACATCATTAACTCAACACGGGATGCCCGCTCGGGCGTCCCGTGTACTAAAGAAAGCTATAGAAAGGAGTCAAGAACGTGAACAAAGAAACACTCAAAGGCTTGATGAGCAAGCACAAGATAGACATCATAGTTGTTGCCTCCCTTCTGTTGCTTTCCGTCATTATTTTACTCACCGTCAACCTCACAAGAAAGCCAGGCGCGTTTGTCGAGATAACCGTCGACGGAGAGGTCGTGGCAGAATATCCGCTTGACAGGGACGGAGTATACGAGCTTAACGGCGGAACGAACACGCTCACCGTCAAGGGCGGCGAGGCGTATATGACCTACTCGAGCTGTCCCGACCACACCTGCGAAAATACCGGACGTGTGCGTCACGTGGGACAGACCATCGTGTGTCTGCCAAACAAGCTGACCGTCACCGTCAAGGGCGAGATGACCGACGACTCGGTCGACCTCGTGTCATAAGGAGGTCTGATGAGAGCTAACAATAACAACGTGAGAGGCAGCACAAGAAAAATGACCGCCCTCGCGCTCACCGTTTCCTTCGCGCTTATCCTCTCCTTCGTGGAGTCGAGGATACCCGCCTTTGTTGCCATACCAGGCATCAAGGTCGGTCTTGCAAACATAGCGGTCATCTTTACACTCTATAAATTCGGCATCAAGGAGGCCGCCGCGGTATCCGCCGTGAGAGTCCTGCTTGTGTCTATGCTTTTTGGCAGTCCCGTGAGCCTTATTTACAGTATAACGGGGGCCGTGTTAAGTCTTTCGGTGATGTTTCTCCTGAAAAAGCTCACCCCTCTGTCCGAGGTAACGGTGAGCGTGGCGGGCGGTGTCACCCACAATATCGGTCAGATCGGCGCGGCATCTGTGATGCTCGGCACCAACGTCGTTGTCTATTATTTACCCTTCCTCCTGCTCTCGGGAACAATTGCGGGAGTGGTGGTAGGCATCGCATCGGGGCTCCTTATAAAGAAGGTGGACCTCGGTATCGGAAGCAGTAAAAGATCTCACAAAAGGGAGAATACTCCCACGGAAAACACAGAGAGGAGAGACGATGAAGGTTGATCTTTTAAAGGGAAAACTGAATAAGACCTACTTCACCCTGCTCTTCTCGGCGATAGCGTCTACGATAGTCTCCACCATCTACTCAACGGTGGATATGATCTGTGTCGGTCACTACGCAGGACCCGACGGAGCGGCGTCGATTGCCAACATCAACCCCTTGTGGGCGCTGATGTTCGCCTTCGGTGTCCTGACGGGCGTCGGCGGTGCGGTAATGATGTCCAACAGACGCGGCGCGGGTAACGATAAGGCGGCAAACGAGTATTTCACTGTGGCGGTCATCACCTGTATGATACTCTCCGCGGTTATCGTGACGGTCTACTCCATCTTCCTTGAGGACCTCTTAAGACTCTTCGGAGGAAAGGGCAACGTCCTCACTCTGTCGGTGGAATATATGCAGTCTATGCTCTTCTCCGTACCTACCTTTACTATGTGCGCGTGTCTTGCGACCTTCGCCAGAAACGACGGAGAGGCTCTTATCCCCACGGTCGCGACGGTTGTCGGCGGTGTGCTCAACATCTTCCTCGACGTGTTCCTCGTCTTCACCTGTGATATGGGTGTCAGGGGCGCAGGTTTGGCAACCGGTATCGGACAGACTGTTGCGTTTCTTATAGTTCTTTCCTACTTTTTCACCAAAAAATGTTCACTAAGATTTACAAAAGTCGAGAAAATCCCCGACACGCTCTTAAAGATAGTTACTGTGGGATTTGCGGCATTCCTCATTGAGATAACCTCAGGCGTCACCTCTGCGGTACATAACGTGGTTATCACGGATAACCTCTCCAACGCCCACTTTGCGGTATACGGAACGGCATCCACCCTTATGATAATGTTCTACTGCCTCTTTAACGGCATCGGCACGGCTATGCAGCCGCTTGTCGCAACCGCCTTTGGCGCGGGCAACGACGAGAGAGTCAAGGGAACGTTGAAGCTCGCCTTCCTCACGGCGCTCGTGATGGGAGTTACGTTCTTTACCGTTTGTCAAGCCTTCCCCGAGACAATACTGCGCATCTATATGGACGTCAACGAGGAGGTGCTTCTTGTCGGTCCGAGAATCGTGAGGCTCTACTCCATCTCCGCGCTTGTGGTCGGCTTCTCGATGGTGTGTAACTACTACTTCCAGTCAACGCTACTGCGCGCCGCTTGCGTGCTCACCTCACTTCTGCGCGGACTTGTCTTCCCCGTTATTCTTGTGCTCGCAATACCGCTCGCGGTCGGCTACGATTACATCTGGCTCGGCACACCTATCGGCGAGATTCTCACCGCGGGAATAGCAACTCTTATCTTCCTCAGAGCAAGAAAGAAAAGGCAGGCTGCTTTAGCAGAGATTGAGGAGTAATTAAGCTCGCCATTCTTCTGCATCATCAACAATCAAATAATACAAAAACTCCCGCTTAGATCTAACCGTCTACGCAGGAGTTTTTTCTGTACCACAGCTATTGGTGGTAAGTAAGTTTTTAAAGTTTTAAGTGATATGCCGTCTTCGACAGCGTGATATTACTCGTCATTCTCGTAGTGATATTGAAGCCTTGCGGCTTTAGTGATATTCTATTCGCCTCAAAAAAATCGCGTAGCGAATACCACTCGGCGTAAGCCGAATATCACTGCGAAGCAATATAACTCGCCGAAGGCGAATAGAGTTGGCGTTGTGTCCTTATTAACGCAACGCTCCGGTCGGGGGTTTTCTGGAGCACAAGCTTTGGCGAATATCCGGCTTTACCCAGGTATTCACCTTTGGTGAAGATACCCTCTCCCTTCGCCTGACAAGCGAGCTTGTCGATCTTCGGTCGGGGTATGCGAACTGGACTCTGTCGCAGCGGCACGATATAAGGTATAGCGCATGTAAGCTTCATATAGCCGTGCGAGCCTCGGTTTTGGCGACAGAACAGCAGTTCGAATCGGATAGCAGCCCCAGAAAAACCAAAATCCCCGACCTATTGGTCGGGGGTTTTCTGGAGCTGCTACCCAGATTCGAACTGGGGACCTCATCCTTACCAAGGATGTGCTCTACCAACTGAGCCATAGCAGCAAATCACAAGAATATTTCCTCGTGACGCAGACTATTATACCAAAATAATGAGGGTTTGTCAATAGCTTTGAGAAATTTTATTTGCAAATTTTAATATTTTTTGAGTTTTATTTTTTATATCGTCTAAAACACATAAAAGGCCACCGCTTATGTGATGGCCTAATACTTAATTAATGAATGTTACGCGATCAACCTTAATGATCTTCTCCTCCTTGCCGTCCTTATCGAGTTTAAGGATAGCCGAGCCGTTGGAGAAAATAATATCGCCGCTTGCCTCGTCCACGCGGAATGCCGCAACACCCGCTCTGACTAAGGTATCCTCGCCGTTAGGCGCCAGGCGTCTTAGCTCCCAGCTCCTCGGGATAATGCCGGGGTTTTTGTCACCGCGCTTGGCATTGGCCTTGAGCTCGCGCTCAGCGTTTATAAGATTTCCGTCGATAAAGAGCTGTCCCTCATCTCTCTGCTTAACGTCCGAGCGGGAGAGAGTCTTGCCCGAATACTTCGCGGAGAAAACGTTCAGGAATCCGAAAAGCGCTTGGAACAGACGTACAGGCATCATAAGGATGTCCGCAAGACAGCCGAGAGTGTCCCTGCCGCCCGAGCCCGAGCCGTACGGCCTCCTGATATAATACACAGAGCCGTCGCGTGTGCTCGCGGGGTGGGTAAAGTCATATCTGTTATCTGCGAGAATTTCATCGAGCGTGCCGCGAGAAATATCGAGGACACACAAAGCCGACGGGCCTCGGATAGCGCCCCTCTCTGCGGGCGCGTACATCTCGCCGAGGATCTGTCCATAGCTCATTCCGTCACGAAATTCCTCACGGGGTGCGGTGTTCTCGGGGAGACCTATCGAGCAGAAGTATATCTTGTTCGTATTCACGCGCGACCACACGGGTGTGACGTCGAGGGTGTGCCCCTCGGTATATGTGACCACTCTCTTGCTGATCAGATCCATCACGGCAATATTGCTCTCGCCTGCAAACGAGCTCGATACAACCATCAAGTCACCGCGTATATCAAAGTCGCGGTAGGCAATGCTACTGCTGCAAAGAACTATTCCCTCCTCGGAGGGCGCGGCGCCTTGAGGTTTCCTATATATACCGTTGGTGTTGTCTATATCGAGCGAGTAGATTACGTCGCCCTTGTGCGAGCCAACGCAACCGACCGCTGAGTAGATAGCACTCACCGCGTCATCAGCAGATGCTCCCGCGCGGAAGGTACCGGTAAAAGCCGCACCGGTGCCGGTGTACTTCCACTCGTTGCGCTCAGCGGAGGACTTAACCTTCGTCTTGTAGCTCTCGAGAATGCCCGACGTCAGCTCAGCCACGTCTCCGTCGCGGTATTCAAACATATGACCGTTTGATATGTATCTGAAATTCATAGGAGAACCTCCTGTGTTTTATAAGATAATTATATCACACGCGCGCTTCTTAGTCAATACGAGTTTTGGTTGATTGTTTTTATGTCCCAAGTTCATAACGCAGAAGATTAGTGTTCGGCAAAAAGTCGCAAGCGCGGAGTGAGGCAAAAAACGTAGGGACCGGCGTCCCGCCAATGCAGAGTCTGAGTGAAGAAGAAACCGTAGGGCGGGGGCTTGCTCCCGCCGAGAAGCGCCAAGCGCGAAATGAGGAACGAGGAATTATCTAAAAGCCTTCTCCAGTGGGTAGCGTAGCGGCGTTTCGGAGGTGAATTGCATTGATAATGCAAGAGCCGAAACGTGACCGAGTGGCACGAGCTTTGCGAGTGACGGATGAGGTTGCGATGCGCTAACTTTTAAAAACCTCATCCACCACTTCGTCCCCCTTCCCCAAAGGGGAAGGTTTGGGTACTCAAGTCCGCAGGACTCTAATTCAATACCCTCGATTTTGCTATACTAAGGCTCCCACTTTTGGGGAACTGTCGCGGAGCGACCGAGAGGGCCTTAGTTTTGCTACGCTACCCAAAGGGAAGGTTGTTTTATCAAACACATTCTCTTTCATCTAATAACAAAAACCGCCCGAATGGGCGGTTTTTATCCGTATTTGTAAATCTTAATTTACTTTTATTCCATTTATCTGATGTTCTATCCCGTCACTACAACTAGCGGTTCTGTACCTTTTTCAACTAAATCCGGAGCATATGCGATGTTTACATAACACGCCCCGGATGGTGTTGTAAACCGGAACGGAACTGTGCCATCCTTATAAGCGTTAAAGGTGCTTATTTCTTTTCCCGCCGCGTCGAGAAACCACATTCGCGTTGCACCGACAGAATAGTAGGTGGTATTCTCCTCCACGGGAATCAGTGTATAAGACCAATACCCAGCTTTATCTTCCTGAACAATTGGTGTTGAATCATTGGGAGTGATATTATAGCCGTTCCAATATTCAGCTTGTGAGAGTAATGGGTCACTGCTATAGTTTTCATCTGAAGTAAAGGACGACCATTCGCTCAGATACACCCCATATTCATTTGCATAAGCCACACGGACTTGTTTAGTTGAAACCCGTGAGAATTGGAAAGCAATTTCAAACGTTGTATTCTCGCCGCCTACCTCGCAAAAAATAGCATGGGCGCTGCCCACCTGAACATACAGAGGCGTACCGCTACTTCCATTTATACTCACAATCAGCTTACCTGATGTAAAATCAGAGCTGTCAATCACCGAAGCTGAGGATTCTACCACACACGCATATACCGATTCACTCCGCGTTCCGTCTTCTTTTTCAAGATACATTTCTATGTATCCGGGTAGACTTCTGTCAAATGTAAATTCGGTCTCTCCGCCCAAAACGATAACGTTCTCTACAACGCCATCGCGCAAAATTACCGCTTTGCTATAACCGCTTTGCAGAATATCAACCACACCGTCGGTAGAGCCGACTTGATAATTATATTTATTACCAAAACGGGGCATAAGAGCGTAATCCGTACTCAATTGCATATCGCTGATGGACGGTACATTTTCTATATACTGATAACGGCAAAGTCTATAATCTGCGAAGCTCTCGTAAAACTCCTCTTTGCTCCAATATAATCTACGGCAAACAGGAGAGATAGCTTCGGAAACCTCGATATACGCTACATTCCCCTCTTCGTCATACAAAATATCGGTACAAATTGTAGTATGCGTAGACGTATTAAGTATTACGTCACCAAGCTTGATCTGTTCAACCGTGTATTCACCCGGCATCGCAATTGTAACCATTCCGGGAATGTTCGCTACGTTATTTGTGTTATATGACCCAGGCACGTTCAATACATACTGAACAAATTTAGAACACACAGTTCCAAAATAGGTTGCAGATTTGGGGTTTGTGCTATTCAAATTCTCGGTGTATAGTACAGAATTCTTGTTTTCAAGAGCCGTTAAGAAAGATTCCAAGCTAACGTTAAGTCCTACGTAGCAGTCATTCGCGGTAACTCCCGAGTATGGAATACCTTTGTAGGTAGTACCCGCCTCAAAAACTATTTGATTATATACGCCATCCACATCAAGAACACCCGGCACGTCCAAAATAGGCGTCCACTCAACGTCCGTCAACGAATACGCTCTATCAATAGCATTCTTTACTCCTTGACTATCAGGTACCGCGTGAGTATAACCCTCATCAAGGACACTACCGCCACACGCATTGCAAATTCCGTTTTTGTAAGTGTGCCCGTAGTTCAATATATAAACCTCATGATCACCCTCTGTCCACATCGGAATATTGACTGCAACAGCACCCTCGGGGGCAATCAGATATCCTCCGTTTGCTACATACTCTGCATACGTTTCACCGGGTGACATCGACCTCAAAACACCGTTCTCACCGAACCAAGTGACACGTGTTCCGTTACTCGAGCTTATTGTGTTTCCATTCTCCGGTCGTGCTCCAAATGAAGTTGCAAAGATTTGTTGCCCCGAAGTTATCGGAATAGTAATTGAGCGAGCGGTTCCCGAGGATAACTCTCCCCAGCCGGTAGCGGTATAATAAACACTCTCATGCCCAAGAGCCTCCCATAAATTTGTTCCCGAACACATTTTTTCGGGAAGCTGCTGAAGATGTCCATCAAGGCTGAAGGCCGCTTTAGCGGTGATAACCACATCGCCCGTCACCAAGTCTATCCTGATTTTTCCGTCCGAATAAGCCTCTCGCGTGATATCCACACCGCCCATAATTACAGTCACCGTCAAAGCTTTACCGGTTAATGACTCCTCGAAGGTCGCGCCTTCCGAAACACCCTTATAATAGCTTTTAGAAGCTTCCGCTTCCGTAAGGTTGTGTGTGATTCCATAGACTTTATTATTACCGTGAGCAACAGAATTCTCGCCAGAAAGCTTTTCAAGAATAGCCGAAGTTATCACATCCATTCCTTCGTCATCCGGATGAACTCCGTCAGGATGCATCTCATCCTCAAGTCCGTACTCGTTCAAAAATATAAATGGGATGTCAAAGTGGTCACACACTTTCCTCATCTCTCTTATATATTCGGTTTCGCCACCGACAAATGACATAAGAACAACGATTTTTGTTTCGGGATAATAGTATTGCATACGCATAATTGCCGCAACACAAGAATCCGCGAAGGTATCCCATTTTGTTGAAGTTAAATCTACCGAAGATGGAACTTCTGCGGGATCAAAGTTGCCCACGGTTACCCCTTTAAATTTATCGTTGCCACCACCGTACATAAATATGATATCGGGTGTTCCATTGGAACCTAAATTCTGGATTCGAGTGAGAGATGCCATCGCCGCCTTTTCACCCGTGTCCGAATTTTTAGTAGCCATATTGTCACCCCAATATACAGTAGAGCCTGCCCAACTATCATTTACGCCAAGCTTAGCATCTAACTCACATATCACCTGCATCCACCAAGCTTGATCAACGTCTGTTACATCCGGTATTCTGCTCGTATCAGGATAGCGGGCACGATGGGATAGGTTAAAGCCGTCGGCTGTAGGAATATATCCCGCAAAGGTGGAAATACTGTCACCTAGTATAGAGACCACCTTTCCTTGATAATTATCCAAGTTAGGATGCTTCTCACCGCAGTGAATACACAAAGCTCCTTCGTATTCGTGCTCTTTTTTCTCAACGGCCTTAGATTTAGTTTCGCCGCAAGCCAAGCAATACTTCTGCGCGATTCCTTCGGATTCACAAGTGGGCTCTTTTACAGTTATCCACTCGGTATAGGCGTGCGTCTCACACTCGGTATCGGAAGATATTTTGCCGACATTTACAGGAGTATCGGGGGCATCCGAGTAAGTCACAAAAAGATATCCGTCAATGATCTCGACCTTAAGGATGCTACGTCCGGGCTCTCCGGGGATTCCTTGTTCCCCTTTTTCGCCTTGCGGGCCTTGTTCGCCTTGTTCACCCTTTTCTCCCTGAAGGCCTTGTTCACCCTGAATTCCCTGCTCACCTTTCTCACCTTGAGGTCCTTGAGCGCCGGGTTGCATCAACATAGTGCAGGAAGAAAAAATAATGCAGAATAGAAGTAATGTACATATAAGAATTGTCTGCTTTATCTTCATAGCTTTTCCTCTGTTTGTTTTGGTGCTTTAATTATATCATAATTAATAACCTTTGTAAAGAGCGCGTTGTGAGACCGTGTCTGAAGGTGAGACCGGGGCCCTCTCAGTCTGCTCCGCAGCCAGCTCCCCCAGAGTGGGAGCCTTAGCAGAGCGTGAGCGAGCTACATAAAAGCCTCTCACACCGGGAGAGGTGGCACCGCAGGTGACGGAGAGTGAGACCACGAGGCGCCGCTACCTACCCAAAAAGGGAATGTTGTTTATCAAACACACTCTCTTGAGTCTAATAATAAAAACCGCCCAAACGGGCGGTTTTGCTTTGTTTTTGTCAACTTAAGTTTATATTTTGACTTGTTTTGTGTTAATTCTTGCGGTTGCTTTACTAAGATATTTTTTCTTCGTTCTTTCTAAGAATCTTCGGAAAGGTTATTATAAAGATGACTGTACACAAGGTAGCGGCGGTAGCATCTGCGATTGCCTCCGCGGCGTAGACTCCGGTAACACCCATCCAAAGAGGAAGGATATATGCAAGAGGAACGAGGAGGATAACCTTACGAAGAAGGGCGATAAAGAGCGAGACCTTCGCCTGACCGAGAGCAACAAAGGTGTTCTGACAGGTCCTCTGCAGACCGAATATCGTCATACCGAGGAGGAAGATGGGCATATACTGCTTGACGATTGCTATAACGCCCGCATCATCGGTAAACATTCTGCCCACAAGTCCCGGGCAAAGTATCATAAGGAGTATGCCGACAAGGTTCACAGAGAACATAACCGCCATAGTGAGCTTAAAGCACTCCTTGACTCTGTCGTTCTTGCCGTGGCCGTAGTTATAGCTGAGGATCGGGATAATGCCCTGACCGAAGCCCGCGAGGGGTATGCTGACTATCTGCATCGCACTCTGCATAACAGAGAGCGCCGCGACGTGCATTGTATCACCGTAGGTCCTGAGCTGACCGTTGAGAGTGAAGCCGACAAGGCTCTCGGTGCTCGCCATAACGAAGGGAGAAATACCGAGGGCGGTGATTCCTCCTATAACCTTAAGTCGGGGGCGCATAAGCTTAAAATCAAGTCTCAGCTCGGTCTTCTTTGAAAACAGGAAGGCGAGCACCCAGGCGGCGCTGACCGCCTGCGAGATGACGGTGGCTATCGCCGCGCCCTTAACACCCATACCGAAGGCGAAGATAAAGAGCGGGTCGAGTGCGGTGTTGAGCACCGCGCCGATAATAACCGAGAGCATCGCAATGCCCGGTCTGCCCTGACAGCTGATGAACATATTAAGGCCGCCCGAGATCATCACAAAGACCGTACCGATAAGGTAGATCGAGAGATAATCCTTTGCATAAGGGAGAGTATCCGCCTCCGCGCCCGCAAAGTTGAGCATAGGCTCCATAATGAAATACGGAACGGTTGTGCAGATAGCGGCAAAGAACAAAAGCATAACAAAGCCGTTATTCAATATCCTCGCCGCCTCTTCCCTATTGCCTCTGCCGAGCTGGATAGCCGCCAAGGGCGAGCCGCCGCCTCCGACAAGCGAAGAGAAAGCGGAGATAAGGAGAATCACCGAGGTGGTGATGCCGACGCCCGCGAGCGCCTCACCGCCAATACCCTCGATGTGACCGATATATATTTTGTCTACGACACCGTAGAGAAGGTTGACAAGCTGCGCGGCGACAGATGGCAGAGCCATCTTAAACACCAAGGGCAGCATCCTCTCTGTGCCGAGCTTTTCGTCTGAACGTGTACTCATTTTTATTTCCTCGGTTCTTTTAATAAAATAATTCTAGCACAAACGTCGGAATTTGTAAAGTGCGTTTTCTTCATTATTATTGTATAATGGTTGGCGGAGTGTGCTCCTTTTCACGTTCACGCAGTGAACATATCGCACCGTCGCTCGCGACAGTATATCGCTGTCTGACCTTTCAGACAATATCGCATCTGCGTTCAGCAGATATATCGCTCGCCCGTAGGCGAAACTCTTACCAAGCAGACGGAGTGTTTAGTTCGTCCGCAAGGCGGCCAAGCTAAATCTCATACCGCTTTGCGGCATCTCGCGTCATTCGTCGTGTCCGACCGACGAATAGCAAATAAAAAAGATATACAAGATTTTGGATCCGGTATATCTTCTATTCAAAAAACGGTGAAGTTTCCGCTAAAGCGGAAGTGAAGTTGTGCTCTCGCACAGTGAAGTTGACTCGCTCCCGCTCGCAGTGAAGTTAAGTTTACCCTTAAACTATCATTCATTTGCGCCAAAACGGCGCAAACTTCACTATCCGCAGGATAACTTCACTCACACGGTGAACTTCACTTGCCCAAATTCGGGGTTCCCCGAAGCGAGCGAAGTCGAGCTTTGGGGGTTCATGGGCAAACTTAGTTTTAGCGTGTTCAATCGAACACGCTAAAATCTCGGATCAATCAATTTTACCTCATCGACGACCTCAATGCCGAATTTATCAGCGAGTCTGAGGCCGCGGATTATCTCGTTTCCGTCGGCTACGTGACGCTCGTGGTGAGAGTCAAAGCCGAGGGTGGCCTTTGCTCCGAGCCTGCCCGCAACGCGCCAGAATTCCTCGTTAGGATAATGTCTGCCGTCACGCATTCCGTAGAGGTTGATCTCAAGGGGAATGTCTATCTCCTTTGCCGCTCTGACGAGCCTTGCCGACTCCTGACGGTAGTAGTCAAGATCACCGACAAAGTTGACCATATCAGGGTGCGCGATGATCGAGTATCTGCCCGTCCTCATCGCGGTTATGGTATGGTCGACGTACGCCTTCATTCTCGCCTTATCCTCGGTCTTATCAAAGGCGCAGAAGGTGAAGTCATCCTCATCTCCCTCGTTGCCGATAAAGTGGCCCGCGTAGATGATATACTCCACGGGGTGCTTACGGTAGAGATCGAGGAGCGCGTCAAAATACCTCGGGTAATACTCGGTCTCAAAGCCGATGCGGATATTGATATAATTCTTATACTTCTCACGCAGGGAGAGCAGAGTCTGACAATACTCGCCTATCTCCGAGACTCCCATTCTGCTGTACGAAACAAACCCATCGCGCAATGGATATGGGGTGTGATCAGAAAAGCCGAGAGTATAAATACCCTCGGCGATAGCTTTTCTGATATAATCCTCTTCCATGCCACAAGCGTGGCCACAGCGATAGGTATGATTGTGATAATTACACCTCATACCAAGGGGTTATAGAATTAAAGTACGAGAAGCGCAACTGCTACTGCTACTGCAGCGAAAGCAACGAGACCGAGAACGATCTTGCCAGCCTTTCTTCTGCGAGCGAAGCGGCGAGCCTTCTTAAGGTACTTAGCGATGGGATCCTTCTTACCCTTAACGGACTTCTTGAACTTAACAACCCACTTAACGTCAGCCTTAGCGATATCGTCGCACTTACGGATAGCCTGGGGCTCGTGTGCGAAACGGTTACGAAGGTTTCTGTACTTTACAAGTCTGGGAAGAACCTCGTCACGATCGGGTGCGAATCTAGCGTTGTTGAGTCTGTTAATGTACTCGGTAACACCGTTGGTTGCAACACCAAACTTCTCACAGCAGAGCTTATCGAGCTCGAGGAAGTTATTCAAGAACTTTTCATTAATTTTTCTGCTCACGACTATAAACCTCACTTAAAAATTATTTTTTTACACGTTCATTATACTATATAATTTTTATTTTTGCAATACTTTTTGGAAAAATAATTTAACTTTTTTTAATAATTTTTCATTTTTAAGGTTAAAAGTTAGTTACATTTTACATTAAAGCAAGCTTAAAGTAACATTTTTCTGTGGTTTGTTTAAAATCAGCCGAAAACGCCGAGATGCTCAAGCAGAATTTTCACACCCATTCCGACAAGAACAATACCGCCCGAGAGCTCCGCGAGGAATTTATATTTCGCTCCGAATACGTTGCCTATCTTAACACCGACGGCAGAGAGCGCAAAGGTTATCACTCCGATAGAGATCACCGCGATGGCAATCTGTCCGATACCGTCAAGGTCGACCGACATACCGACACCCGCGGCGAGGGCGTCAATGCTTGTGGCGATCGCCATAGTCAGCATAACGCGGGGAGCGAGCGAGGAGTCTGTTTTCTCACATTCCTCACACTCATCCTTGGAGAGAGCCTCCTTGATCATATTGCCGCCGATAAAGCCGAGAAGGACAAAAGCTATCCAATGATCGACCGCTTCTATGTAGATAAGGAAGGCTGAGCCCACCATACAACCGATAAAAGGCATCAAAGCCTGGAACGCGCCGAACCACGCGCCGACCACGACCATATGCTTGATTTGTACCTTTTCTGTAGACAATCCTTTACATATTGCCACTGCAAAGGCGTCCATAGCCAATGCAACCGCCATAAGTATAATTTCGAAAATACTCATTTTTTCTCCAAAACTCAGTTTGTTTTTTCCTGTTTTCTTCAGCATTTGTTATTCTATCATAAATAACGCATACTTGTCAATCTTATCACGAAAATATTTTAAATGTTATTGACTACTTCTTTTATTTATGGTATAATACCTTGTTAGTAAATAATATACGTATATACATGGAGGATATTCACTATGAAGTGGACGTCACTTAACGATTTAAGAGAGAAATATCTCTCATTCTTTGAGAGCAAAGGACATTTAAGACTCCCCAGCTTTTCTCTCGTACCCAACAACGATAAATCACTCCTTCTTATAAACTCCGGTATGGCGCCTATGAAGAAGTTCTTCACCGGTGAGGAGATTCCCCCTCGCAACCGTGTGTGCACCTGCCAGAAGTGTATAAGAACACCCGACCTTGACAGAGTTGGACACACCGCGCGTCACGGCACATACTTCGAGATGCTCGGAAACTTCTCCTTCGGCGATTACTTCAAGGAGGAGGCTATTCCGTGGGCTTGGGAATTCCTTACCGAATGGCTTGAGATCCCCGCAGACCTTCTCTGGCCCTCCGTCTACGAGTTTGACGATGAGGCATACGCTATCTGGAGAGACAAGATCGGCGTTCCCGAGGAGCACATAGTTAAGCTCGGCAAGGCAGATAACTTCTGGGAGCACGGCTCAGGTCCCTGCGGTCCCTGCTCGGAGATCTACTTTGACAGAGGTCTCAAATGGGGATGCGGCTCGCCTGACTGTAAGCCCGGCTGTGACTGTGACAGATTTATGGAGATCTGGAATAACGTATTCTCTCAGTTCAACAACGACGGCAACGGTAATTACACCGAGCTCGCACAGAAAAACATTGACACGGGTATGGGCCTTGAGCGTCTTGCCTGCGTTATGCAGGGTGTCGGCAACCTCTTTGAGGTAGACACGGTAAGACATCTTCTTGACACCGTTTGCTCCATCGCGGGCAAGGAATACGGCAAGAACCAGAAGGACGATATCTCCATCCGTGTTGTCACCGACCACGTAAGAAGCGCGACCTTTATGATCTCCGACGGCGTTATCCCCTCCAACGAGGGACGCGGCTACGTTCTTCGCAGAATTCTCCGCCGTGCAAGCCGCCACGGTAAGCTTCTCGGCATCAACAAAATGTTCTTAAAGGAGCTCTCCGAGATAGTTATCTCTCAGAACGAGGGTGCATATCCTGAGCTCCGCGACAAATACGACTATATCCTCAAGGTTATCGTGCTTGAGGAGGAGAGATTCAACGCTACCATCGACGCAGGTCTCGGTATTCTCTCTGGCGTAATTGAGTCTGCTCTTTCCGAGGGTAAGACCGTTATCTCCGGTGAGGATGCGTTCAAGCTCTATGATACTTTCGGCTTCCCCGTCGACCTCACACGTGAGATCGCAGAGGAGAAGGGCCTCTCCATCGACGACGAGGCATTCACCGCTCTTATGAAGGAGCAGAAGGACAGAGCGAGAGCGGCAAGAGGTAATATCTCCGGCTGGTCCGACTCCTCCAAGTCCCTTCTCAAGAATCTCCCCGCAACCGAGTTCCTCGGCTACACCGAGTACGTGTGCGAGGGCAAGGTGCTCTCCATCTTCCAGGATAACGAGGCGGTAGAGACCGTTTCCGAGGGTGAGTGTACCCTCGTTACCGACAAGACCGTATTCTACGGCGAGGGCGGCGGTCAGGTAGGCGATACCGGTGTTATCACTCTCGGTGACACTTCCCTTACAGTCCTCGACACCAAGAAGACCGACGGTATATACCTCCACGAGTGCCGTGTTGAAAACGGCTCAGTATCCGTTGGCAATACAGTAACTCTCGCGGTAGACAAGCTCCGCCGCGCATCCATCAAGAGAAACCACTCCTCGGCTCACCTTCTCCAGGCGGCGCTCCGTACAGTCCTCGGCACTCACGTCGAGCAGGCGGGCTCCTACGTAGACGAGCACAGAGTGAGATTCGACTTTACCCACCTCGCGGCACTCACCAAGGAGGAGATCTCCAAGGTCGAGGCTCTTGTAAACGCAGCTATTCTCGAGGCAGAGCTCTGCTCTACCACCGAGACAGATATCGACTCCGCACGTAAGATGGGCGCTATGGCTCTCTTCGGTGAGAAGTACGGCTCGACCGTAAGAGTTGTTAAGATCGGCTCCACCTCCACCGAGCTCTGCGGCGGTACACACGTATCCAACACGGGAGAGATCGGTCTGTTCAAGATCATCTCCGAGACCTCCGTTGCGGCAGGCGTGAGAAGAATTGAGGGTACCACCGGTCTTGGAGTGCTCACACTCCTCTCCGAGAAGGAAAGCCTCATCCTCGACTGCGCTAAGGAGCTCAAGGCTCAGAATCCTAACACCATCGTGCAGAAGGCACAGTCCCTCCAGAACGAGATAAAGTCTACCCACAAGGAGCTCGAGAGCGCAAACGCTCGTCTTGCTGAGATCAAGACCGAGAGCCTTCTCTCCGGCATCAAGACCGTAGGCAAGTTCAAGGTGCTTGTTGCAAAGGTTGAGATGAGACCTGATGCAGTAAGAGGTCTTTGCGACACCGTTAAGTCTAAGTATGCCGATGCTGTTGCGGTATTCGCGGCAGTATGCGACGGCAAGCTCAACTTCGTAGCTTCCGCAGGTAGCGAGGCTGTTAAGGCAGGCGCGCACGCAGGCAATATCCTTAAGGAAATTTCCGCTATCACCGGCGGTAAGGGCGGCGGACGTCCCGACAGCGCAATGAGCGGCGGACGCGACCTCGATAAGGTCGACGAAGCTCTCAGCCGAGTTGAGGTTATCCTCGCTAACATCTAAAAATGTAAACTATACTTTTTATTTATAAAACAAAAAGGGTGTTTCGGTTAAAACCGATTCACCCTCTTTGTTTTTTATGGGTAACGTTTAAGTTACCTCGCACCTTGATATTTATTCGCCGTTATAGTTATATATCACTTCAAGGCATATAGGATCTTTCTTCTCTATTTTTTCCCATTCTTCTTCGGTACCCTTATATTTTATTACCGTCGAATAAATGGCGGAAAAAGTATTGTTTCCAATATACCTGATGCTGGTTGGCATAACCACGTATTCAAGCTTATTAAGACTCGAAAACGCCCAATCTCCAATACTTTCAACTCCGTCCGGTATCACTATACTTTTTATTCCGGAACAATGCGTAAAGGCGTAGTTTCCTATTGTCTTTACGTTGTTTCCTATTTTTAGATTTTGAACACTGTTGCAACCAAAGAAAGCGTCATCTCCAATAGCAGTTACTGTGTCAGGTATAATGATCTCAGGTATACTATCACAAGCATGAAATGCACTGTTTCCTATTTCGGTAACGCCATATGGAATTATTACTTCCTGAAGAGATTCGCATCCACAAAAGGTTTCTTTTTTAATTTTCGTGACGCTCTTTCCTATTACAACATTTTTCAACTTCCGAGAATACATAAATGCACCCTCGCCAAGATCGGTAACACCGTCACCTATAACAACGTCTACAAGTTCAGGACATCCCCCAAAAGCTGTTTCTCCAACTTTTTTCACACTATCGGGGATTATTACACTCGTGATTCCATTGCATCCTGTAAAAGCTTTGTCTCCTATTTCATACAAGCTATTCGAAAATTCCACTTTAGTAATTTTATCGCAGTTGTAAAAAGCTCCGTCACCGATAATCTCTAAGCTTTTTGGAATTTCGATGCTCGTGTACTCGCAATCATAAAAAGCGTAATCTCCTATTTTTTTCACGTTTTCGGGAATAATAACGTTAATAAGAGTTTCATTTTTATAGAACATATATTCGCCTATATTAGTCAAGCCTTTTCCAAAATCAACACTCTCAAGAATGTCGCATTTTTCAAAAACACCCTTTCCCACACGCTCTACGCTATCAGGAATTTTAACGGATTTAAGATGATTACAATTTTTGAATGCGTAATCGTCTATGTATTTTATTGTTTCGGGAATTTCCAAGTTTTGAAGACTTAAGCACAAATAGAATGCTTCCTTACCGATAACGGTAACAAGTCTTCCACGGTAAACGTGAGGAATTTTAGCATCAGGAAGATGCTTCTTTTTATTTCCGCTAAGAGTGTATGTTCCATCATCATTCAAAGTGAATTCAAATTGCTCGTGCTCTTCTTCATTACTGTAATCAAGATCCTCTCCATCTGCAAAATACTCGCCGCAGTCATCACATATTCCATCGTCATCAGCATCACGGCAATCATTTTTCCTTATCCATTCGCAGGATGAAAATCCAATAACAAGAAGTAGCAGAACAGAAGTAAAGCATAAAATTATTAATTTACTTTTCATTTTTTCCTCCTTACTAATAATATTACCAATCAGATATAAATATAAAAAATCCCAAGAAACGTTTACATTTCTCGGGATTTTATGTATTTACGCAAAGATACCCAACATACTCGCGACAAGCGAGAATGCGCTGAATACAAAGCCCATTATTCCAAAGACAAGTCCCATAATGGAGTACTTCTCAAAGAAGCCGAGGTTGTGTCTTGAGATAAGCGAAGCGATGACAGACACCGCCACAAACACAAAGCCAACGTAGTAGAAGGGGCAAAGCGCGAGCGAGAGAATACCCGCCGCAAAGGAGATAACCGCCCAGATAAGAGTACGTGACTTTATCGCAAGGGGTAATTCGTAATACTCCTCGGACTCATCATTCTTTGCCATCTCGGGCTCAAATTCTTCTAAATTCTCGTCGTCCGTTCCGCTGCCAAGCAGTCGCTCGTTGTAGTCATTGTTAAATCCGCTCACTGTGCTTCCTCCTATCCGCGCCTTGGTTTCTGTCATTTTTCATCAAAACAGCCCAAAAACTCTTAATATTAACTATATTTTAACACACATTTTTCAAAAAATCAACCGAATATAGAAGAAAATATGACAAATAATAAATAAAAAAGGAGATAATCAATGGATATATACACAAATGAAGGTAAGAAGGAAATCATAAAGAAATTCACACCGAAAACCAAGGTTTTAAAAAACACCCTCCTCGCTTTTATTTTCGGCGGACTTATTTCTCTTGGCGCGGAGCTTTTGCGTGAGGCATATATTTATTTTGGAATGAGCGAAAAGGACGCGCTGACCTTAGTTGGAGTAACGCTTATTCTGCTCGCTTCCCTGCTCACGGCTCTCGGACTTTTCGACCGTATCGCGCGGTACGCGGGAGCGGGAACCTTAGTGCCTATAACCGGCTTTTCAAACTCGGTGACCTCGCAGGCTCTGGACGCTAAAAGCGAAGGTCTCATACTCGGTGTCGGAGCCAAAATTTTCACCGTTGCGGGACCTGTAATTCTCTATGGAATCGCCTCGGGAGTTTTGTATGGAATTATTTACTTTATATATTTATATATAATAAGGTAGAAATATCTTATTCACGTTAAGTTTAATTTACTTAGCGGTGTATATATTTATTTTCATTTTCAGTAAACAAAAATTAGAGATTTGTGCAAACAAGCATTGTCTTAAAAACAAAGAGTAATTTTAACCAAAGGTTTACATTAAGTATATGAAAAGAATTAAAAAACTCGACACTCCCCCGCGCTTTATTTCCTGGTGCGCGGTAGGCGGATATGAGGAGAAAAACGGACCTCTCGGAGAGGCTTTTGATCTATGCGATGAAAGTGACACCTTCGGACAGAAAACCTGGGAAATGTCCGAGGGCGAGATGGGCAGATGCGCCCTTAACCTCGCCTTGTCTAAATGCTCGCTCTCGCACGAGACTCTTGAGCTTCTTGTGGCGGGCGATTTACAGAATCAATGTGTCGCAAGCTCGGTTGGTCTCGACTCCTTCGGCGCGCCCTTCCTCGGTATATACGGCGCGTGCTCAACCTGCACCGAGGCTCTGCTTATTCTCTCATCAATGATAGAGTCGGGCGCTGTAACAACGGGCGCGTGTGTCACTACCTCTCACAACTCCGCGGCGGAAAGGCAATTCCGCACTCCTCTTGAATATGGCGGTCAGCGCTCTCCCTCTGCTCAGTGGACCTCGACCGCGGCGGGCTCATTCGTCTTGACAAGCGATGAAGAACTGATAAAAAACGCTAAGTTATCAAACGTCGCAATCTCCGACTTTATGATAGGAAGGATAGTTGACGGCGCGACAGCCGACGGCTCTAATATGGGCGCGGCAATGTCCTTTGCGGCGGCGGAGAGCATTATCGAATACTTCAAGGAAAGCGAGCTCAAGCCGCGCGACTTTGACTATATCGTAACGGGAGACCTCGGCAAGGTCGGCACTTCTATCCTCCGCGCGATTCTCGAGGAGCGTCTGCCCTCCGCGGCAGGCAAGCACCTGGATTGCGGTAATCTGCTGTACGACGCAAAAAGGCAGGACGTCCACGCGGGAGCTTCGGGCTGCGGCACGTCGGCATCGGTTCTGGCAAGCTACTTTCTCCCAAGACTCGAGGAGGGTGAGATACGCGATATTCTCTTTCTCTCCACCGGCGCGCTGATGTCTCCGTCATCTGTCCTTCAGGGAAACACCATCAAGGGCATCGCGCCCGTAATTCACATTCACTCAAGCGCGGATTAATTTTTATCGTGTTATGATCCTTAGCTCAATATACCCTTTCAAGCAGAATACGTTCATTTTCTGAACGAGAACAAAAAAGGAATGTTAATATGTCGGAATACACCCATCTTTTACTCGCATTTGTCGCGGGCGGCTTTCTCTCGGTCATAGCTCAGCTTCTCATAGACCTCACCAATCTCACACCCGCGCGCATACTCGTCGCATACGTGTGCTCGGGC
Organism: Clostridia bacterium; assembly: GCA_017453245.1. Classification (GTDB taxonomy): domain Bacteria; phylum Bacillota; class Clostridia; order Oscillospirales; family CAG-272; genus UBA1740. The sequence continues at coordinate 211,343 of JAFTKM010000007.1, read as the reverse complement.
GTGCTCATATACGGCGTGGGCGCGTATGACCCACTCTTTGAAATATTCGGCGCGGGAGTATCAACTCCTCTTATCGGCTTTGGCGCATCGATCGGACGGGGAGTCAGGGAGGCGGTCGAAAAGGAAGGACTTCTCGGCGCCTTCTCGGGAGGTCTTAGCGCCACGGCAACCGGAATCACCGTAGCTCTCGTCTCGGGACTTGTTTTTTCGCTTTTTACAAAAGGAAAAGCGAAAAGATTATGAAGTGAAGTTGCTACGCAGTGAAGTTATTCTTGCGAATAGTGAAGTTCACTTTGTGAGTGAAGTTTGCGCCCCGGAGGGCGCAAGTGAATTTTACATTCCAAAACAATCCACTGCGAGCTTTTGCGAGTCAACTTCACTGTGCGGTAGCACAACTTCACTACGAACCTTGGAGAGTTAACTTCACTCGGGCAACACCCGAACTTCACTACACATTTCTCCCCTCTTTTTTGACTTTTTTTCTCTTGGTTATTGCTTTTTAAATATTTATATGTTATAATAGGGGCACAAAGCTATAATTAATACGCGCGCAGCGTAATAATTACCCGCAGGCGAGGGATTTTCTCCCTCTCCCATCAAAAAGAAAGGATGACGAAATATGGATGAGCTTTCAAGCATCTCCGACATACTCCTCTCTCTTATAGAGCAAAAGATGAGTTCATCTCTCTCCATCTTCAACCTTTGGTTCAACGAGTTCAAGCTTGCTTCACTCACCGATGACAAGGCGGTCTTCACCACCCCGTCGGCGATAAAGAAAAATATACTCTCGACAAAGTATCAGAAGCTTATTGCGGAAAGTCTCGAGGAGGCTATCGGCTTCCCTCTTGAGATCAGCGTGCTCACGGACGAGGAATTCAAGAATCCCTCTCCTAAGAGCAATAACGGCACCGCTCCCACCATCGCCCCCTACTTTGAGGCGGTAAAGGAGCCAATAAGCAATAAGGACGAGGATGACGAGGAGGAAAAAATAATCACAGAGAGCATCAGCTCCCCCTCAAACAAAAGAACTTTGCTTGACGACTACACCTTCGAAAACTTCGTAGAGGGTTCGTCCAACAAGTTTGCAAAGGCCGCCTGCTATGCGGTAGCAAACGAGCCTAATACATACAACCCCTTATTTATCTACGGAAACTCCGGTCTTGGTAAAACCCACCTTCTCTATGCGGTTATCAACCACATGAAGAAGAATCACCCCGGTATCAACATTGTCTACAAGAAGTGCGAATCCTTCCTTGAAGAGCTCATCCGCGCCATCAGAAACGGCTCGACAACAGCGTTTAAGGAAAAGTACCGCTCCTGCGACGTTCTTCTTATCGACGATATACAGTTCCTCGCGGGTAAGGAGCAGACTCAGGAGGAGTTCTTCCACACCTTCTCTGCCCTTTACGAGTCGGATAAGCAGATAATTCTCACCTCCGACCGTCCTCCCAAGGAGATAAAGCCTCTTGAGGACAGACTCCGCACAAGATTTGAGGGCGGACTTCTCGCAGACGTTCAGCCCCCGAGCTTTGAGCTCAGAATAGCTATTATAAAGCAGAAGGCTGACGCTATGGGACTCTCGGTCTCCAACGACCTTGTAGAGTATATGGCGGAAAGACTTCAGAACAACATAAGACAGATCGAGGGCGTGCTCAAGAGGATCTACGCGGTCTATTCCCTCACCTCCGCTGAGGTAACCAAGGAAAAGATCGACGAGGTCATCTCTATCATCGACCCCGGCAATATCCCCACAGACGCGCTTATCGAGAAGATACTTTCATCTGTAAGCCGCGCGTACGGAGTCCCGATCGACCAGATGAAGTCCAAAAAGAGAACGGACACCGTCGCAAACGCACGTCACGTTGCGATCTACCTTATCAAGCAGTTTACCGAGCTCACTCTCAAGGAGATCGGCGCAATCTTCGGCAGAGATTACTCTACCGTTATTTCCTCTGTTGATAAGGTTGAAAAGAATATAAAGACCGTAAACAACTACGAAATCGAGATAAACAGACTTATCAAGGAGATCAAAGGTCAGTAAGTTTTCCACATCGAAATGTTGATATGTTGAAAACTTTGTGTTGATGAGAGGTTTGTCAGATGTGGAAAAATCGGTTGAAAACATTCAACAACAGATTCAACAGCAGAAATTTTATCCTGTGTTGAAAAAAATCGGGCAAAAAAGTCAGACGGCGTCTGGGTTTTTCGAGTTTTTCACATTTTCAACACCCCTTATAACCACAACAATTACAACCTTAATATAATCCTTCCTTCTTTATCTCACCTTCGTGAGATTTTCGCCGACAGGCGGCGAGTACAGCTTCCCGCTCCCATCGGTAACCGCAAAAGGGTTCTGCGCCCACTGCGGAAAAACGTAACTACAACAGGAGAATATCATGAAATTTACCGTACATAAATCAGATTTTATGCGCGTGCTTGTACCCGCGATGGGTACGGTATCCAATAAAAATACCATCACCGCGATCGAGGGTGTGCTCATCGAGACGCTCGATAACGGAAAAATACAGATCTCGACCTATGATATGAACAAGGGCTTCAGAGCAAGCATCGAGCCCGTAGAGATCGAGAGGACCGGCCGCTTCATCATCAACGCTCAGCGTCTTTACCAGACCGTGAGAGTTCTTCCCGATGACGACATCACCATTGACGTAAACGATAAGCTCAACTGTGAGATCACCTCCGGTAAGGCTTCCTTCTCTATGTTCGCGCTCAAGGGCGAGGACTTCCCTAACCTCCCCGACCTCATCACTGATAACGGCTTCACTGTTTCCGCTGAGACCATGCGCAAGATGATCAGCAAGGTTGCTCACTCCATCGCGGACCAGGATAAGAGACCTATGCTCTGCGGCGCGTTCTTCAAGATCAACGAGGGTGGCATGGAGGTCGTTTCCTGCGACAGCTACCGTCTCTCCAAGTGTAACGTAAGGTGTGATATTGCTTCCGTGAACGGACAGAGCGGCATCAGCTACTCCTTCATCATTCCCGGTCACGCTCTCAGCGAGCTCTCCAAGATACTCAGCGACGGTGATGACGAGACGGTAAAGGTATATCTCTCCAGAAAGCACGCTATCGTAAACAAGGGTGACGTTATCTTCTTCACCAGAACGATAGACAGCGAATACATCGACTACAACAGAATGATCCCCCGCGATAACGGTATTATCGTAAACATAGACAGAGACAGACTCCTCTCCGGTCTTGAAAGAGCGAATATCATCGCTGAGGAAAAGATACAGGGCAGCGGCAAGAGCTACGTTAAGCTGTCGGTCAAGGATCAGCAGCTCTCCCTTACCTCCACCTCCGTATACGGCTGTGTAAACGATGAGATGGACTGCGTACACGAGGGTGATGATATTGAGATCGGCTTCAACTGCCGCTTCCTCATTGATTCCGTAAAGGTTGCAGAGGGTGAAAATCTCTACGTTAAGCTCAAGAATCCCAACCAGGCCATCACTATTGAGGCGGTTGAGGAGAGCGACGATTTCAGCTACTGCTACGTTATTGTTCCCGTAAGAATGGACTACTCGGGTAACTGATAGTCTTTAAATAATGCAAATCAAAAGGTTTAAGGCCGAGAATTTCCGTAATATCGGAAAATGCGAGATAGAATTCACCGACGGTGTAAATCTTATCTTTGGCGGCAACGCTCTCGGTAAAACAAACGTAATTGAAGGAATTTACTTTTTCGCGCGCGGGCGCTCGTTCCGCTCCGCTCAGGAAAAGGATATGGTAAAATACGACACAGACGGCTTTCGTATCGCGATAGATTACGGTAGTCTGGACGGTGAAGGCTCACTTGAATACGCTTCCTTCGGGCGCGAGAAGCGCAGAAGGCGCAACGGCTACCCCGTGAGAACTGCAAGAGAGCTGATAGAGGGCTTCAAGGCTATACTCTTTCACCCCGACAATCTCTCGCTTGTCAAGGGAGGCCCCGAGGAAAGACGCGCGTTTTTAAACGTCGCGGCCGCGCAGTATTATCCCGCGTACATAAGCGATTACTCGCGCTTCCAGACCGCGCTGGATAACAGAAATGCGCTCCTCAAAAATGCCTCGAAGGGACTCTTTGTAGACGAAGGCGAGCTGCTCGCTTGGTCGGAATCAATGGCTGAGTACGCGTCGTATATATACAAAACAAGGGTTGAATACCTAAAAAAGCTCGAGGTATACGTAAAAGACATAGGTCTTAAGATCTCCGACGGTAAGGAGGAGATAAGCTTCGAGTACAAGTCCGACGTAGAGGAAGGCTTTGACAGAGAGTCCGCGCAGGCGGAATACCTTAAGGTCCTGACCTCGTCTCTTGAAAAGGAGCGAATAGTCGGCTCGTCTCTTTACGGACCGCAAAGGGATGATATAATCATAAAAATAAACGGTCAGCCGACCAGAGGCTTTGCCTCCCAGGGACAGCAGAGGTCGATAGTTTTGTCGATGAAGCTTGCCGAGGGCGAGATAATACGAGACACCTTCGGCGAATACCCCGTATTCCTGCTCGACGAGATGCTCAGCGAGCTCGATGAGGGCAGACGCCGCTTTGTGCTCGACAGCCTCAAGGGAAAGCAGACTATTATAACGGCTTGCGAGTGTGAGGAAATGAAGCCGCTCGCAAAGAACCTTATAGAAATCAAGGATGGCCAATATGTATCTGCATATAGGTAACGGAAACAGTGTAAAAAGGAAGAATATCATAGGAATATTTGACCTCGACACCGCGACCGTGTCAAAAATAACGAAGGATTTTATAGGCAAGCGCCAGAAGGAAGGCGCGGTAACCTATCTTGACAGTGATCTGCCGAGAGCCTTCATTCTCCTTGACGAGGATGGAGAAACTAAGGTAAGACTCTCAAGAATATCTACCTCCGGTCTTAAGATAAGACTTGAGAGCGGAATAACGGAAGAATAAGGATTGGTATAAAAATGGAAAACGAAAAGAGAGGGTATGACGACAGTCAAATACAGGTCCTCGAGGGACTCGAGGCTGTCAGAAAAAGACCCGGTATGTACATCGGTACGACTTCTATAAGAGGTCTGCACCACCTTGTATATGAAATAGTAGACAACTCCATAGACGAGGCTCTCGCAGGAGAATGTGACTGTATAACCGTAACTATCCACGAGGATAACAGCGTATCCGTTCAGGACGACGGACGAGGAATTCCCTCGGGTATGAATGAAAAGCTCGGACTCCCTACCCTTGAGGTAGTATATACCGTGCTCCACGCGGGCGGTAAGTTCGGCGGCGAGGGATATAAGATCGCGGGCGGTCTTCACGGCGTTGGCGCATCCGTTGTAAACGCGCTCTCCGAGTGGGTTGAGGTAGAAAACTGCCGCGACGGACAGAGATACACCGAGAGATTCGAAAGAGGCGCGGTCGCAAGACCCTTTGCCTGCACCGGCTCCTCCGACGGAAAGCACGGTCTGTACGTAAGATTCAAGCCCGACCCCACTATCTTCGAGGAAACGGTATTTGAATATAACACGCTCCTTACCAGAATGAGAGAGCAGTCCTTCCTTAACGCGGGTGTAAAAATTATACTCCGCGACGAGAGAGAAGGCATTGAGCAGGAGCAGATACTCCACTATGAGGGCGGTATCGTATCCTTCGTAGAGTACCTCAATAATGAAAAGCGCGGTACTCCCGTTCATCCGCAGGTCATCTATATGAAGGGAGAGGAAAACGGCTCGATAGCTGAGGTCGCTATGCAGTATAACGACAGCTACAACGAGACTATCATCTCCTTCGCAAACAATATGGCGACTATTGAGGGCGGTACTCACGAGACCGGCTTCAAGAACGCGCTCACTAAGGTAATAAACGATTATGCAAGAAAGATCGGCGCTATCAAGGGCGACGATAAGGGACTCTCGGGCGATGACGTCAGAGAAGGTCTTGTTGCAATAATCTCGGTTAAGCTCACCGACGCACAGTTTGAGAGCCAGACTAAGGCTAAGCTCGGTAACAGTGAGATGCGCCGTCTTGTAGATAAGATCATGACCCAGAAGCTCGCGGAATTTCTTGAGGAAAATCCCGCGGCAGGTAAGATGATCATTGAAAAGGCTATGGCGGCAAACAGAGCAAGAGAGGCGGCGAGAAAGGCGCGCGAGCTCACAAGACGTAAAAACGTGCTTGAGGTCTCTACCCTTCCCGGCAAGCTTGCTGACTGTAACGAGAGAGACGCAAGACTCACCGAGGTATATCTCGTAGAGGGAGACTCCGCGGGAGGCTCTGCAAAGGGATGCCGTGACAGCCGATTCCAGGCTATTCTTCCCCTTCGCGGTAAGGTGCTTAATGTAGAAAAATCAAGACTTGATAAGGTTTATTCCAACACTTCACTTATTCCTATCATCCAGGCTCTCGGCTGCGGTATCGGCGACGACTTCGACATCGAGAAGCTCAGATACGGAAAGATAATCATTATGGCGGATGCCGACGTAGACGGCTCTCACATCAGAGTCCTTCTTCTGACCTTCTTCTTCCGTCATATGAGACAGCTCATTGAAGGGGGGCACGTATATCTCGCTCAGCCCCCTCTTTATAAGGTTCATAAGGGTAAACAGCTCCGCTACGCATTCTCGGATGCGGAAAGAGATAAGTATATTGAGGAGCTCGGTACAAAAGGCGTTGAATCCGAGAGATATAAGGGTCTTGGAGAAATGGACCCCGAGCAGCTTTGGGAGACCACTATGGACCCCGAGTCGAGAACTCTGCTTAAGGTAACCATCGAGGATGCTATCGCGTGCGATGAGACCTTCTCTGTTCTTATGGGTGATATGGTTGAGCCCAGAAGAGAGTTTATTACTACCAACGCTAAGTTTGTAGAAAATCTCGATATATAATCAAACAGTAATTAAAAAGACAAAATGCAAACAAATATAGTCAATTACATATATTTATCAATTTTGTTTGCGTGAAGTGAGGCATAAACAAAAATGGAACATAATTATAAATCCCAAGACATAGAGTTCCCTATGCAGAGGATTGAGACGAGGGATATGGATAAAGAGGTGAGAACCTCCTTCCTTGAATACTCGATGAGTGTTATTACCTCTCGTGCTCTTCCTGACGTAAGGGACGGTATGAAGCCGGGACAGAGACGTATCCTCTACGCTATGTATGAGGATAACTTGACCCACGACAAGCCCTTCCGTAAGTCTGCGACGACCGTCGGTAACGTGCTCGGTAGATACCATCCGCACGGCGACTCCGCGGTATATCAGACTATGGTAAGAATGGCGCAGGACTTCTCCCTTCGATACACCCTCGTAGAGGGCCACGGTAACTTCGGTAGCGTCGACGGTGACCCGCCCGCCGCATACCGTTACACCGAGGCGAGAATGTCGAGAATCGCTAATTACATGATGAGCGATATCGAAAAGAAGGTCGTGCCTATGGTGCGAAACTTCGACAACACCCGTGACGAGCCGGTGGTGCTCCCCTCGAGACTCCCTAACCTTCTCGTTAACGGCTCGGTAGGTATCGCGGTCGGTATGGCGACCAATATCCCTCCCCACAACCTCACGGAGGTTATTGACGGAATAGTTTACAGAATAGATAATCCCGAGTGTACGGTAGACGACCTTATGATGTTTATCAAGGGACCCGACTTCCCCACCTCGGCTATCATCTACGGCTCGCGCGGTATTAAGGACGCGTACGAGACCGGACGCGGCAGAGTCTATATAAGAGCAAGAGCCGAGGTAGACGATGAGCACAGACGCATAGTCTTCACCGAAATTCCCTATATGGTAAATAAGTCGATGCTTATCGAGAGTATCGCAAACCTCGTAAAGGAAAAGAGAATCGAAGGCATCACCGCGCTCCGTGACGAATCCGGACGAGGCGGTATGAGAATCGTCGTTGAATACCGCAAGGACGCTAACGGCGAGGTAATATTAAATCAGCTTTACAAGTACACTCAGCTTCAGGATACCTGCTCGATAAATATGCTCGTTATCGACGGCGGAGAGCCCAAGACTCTTTCCCTGCCCGAAATACTCGACAGATATATCGAATTCCAGAAGGAAGTAATCATAAACAGAACCAAGTTCGACCTTGACAAGGCTCTTCGCGAGATGCACATTCTCGAGGGCTACAAGATCGCGATAGACAATATCGACGAGGTAATCGCGATAATCAAGAGCAGTGAGTCAATTCCCAACGCTAAGGAAAGACTTATGGAGCGCTTCGCACTTTCCGACGCTCAGGCGCAGGCGATAGTCGAGATGACTCTCGGTAAGCTCTCCGGTCTCGAAAGACAGAAGGTCGAGGACAGACTCGCAAAGCTCACCGTAATCGTTGACGAGCTTCGCGGTATTCTCGAGGACGAGAACAAGGTTAAGGAGATTATCAAGAAGGAGATCACCGAGATCAGAGAAAAGTTCGGCGACGGAAGAAAATCCGAGATCGTCGAGGCTGTCGAGGAGATCGACCTTGAGGACCTTATTGAAAGACACACCTGTGTAATTACGGTAAGCCACACCGGATACATAAAGCGCCAGAAGGCGAGCGTCTACACCGCGCAGAACAGAGGCGGTAAGGGCGTTATCGGTATGACTACCAAGGAGGATGACTTCGTCGAGGACGTAATCGTCGCAAACAGCCATTCCAACCTTATGTTCTTCACCAACAAGGGACGTGTATACGCTAAGAAGGCGTACAGGATCCCCGAGGCAGGAAGACAGGCTAAGGGCACGAACCTCGTTAATATCATCGAGCTTCAGGACGGCGAGTACGTAACGGCAATCATTCCCATCACTGAATTCGTAGAGGGTGAGTACCTCACGATGATAACCAAGCGCGGCGTAACCAAGAGAACGCTCCTTACCGACTTTGAGTATCAGAGAAAGGGCGGTAAGATAGCAATCAACCTCGATGAGGACGACGAGCTTATCTTCGTAAGACACACAAGAGGCGACGAGAGCCTTATCATCGCTACGAGAAACGGTCAGGCAGTAAGATTTGACGAGAACAACGTAAGAGCTATGGGTAGAACAGCCCGCGGCGTAAGAGGTATTACCCTTGAGGGTGACGATTACGTAGTAGGCGTAGCGCTCGTAGACGATACAAAGACGCTTCTTACCATCACCGAGGGCGGTATGGGTAAGAGAACAAGCTTCTCCGACTTCAGACAGATGAAGCACAGAGGCGGTAAGGGTGTGACCTGTCACAACATTACCGAAAAGACCGGTAAGCTCGCATCGGTAATTACGGTCGCCGATGATGACGATATTATGATAATCACAAACGAGGGAACGATAATCCGTACTTCGGTAGCAGGCATTAACGTTTACTCAAGAACCGCGACGGGCGTTATAGTAATGCGTCTGTCCGAGGGTGCGTTTATCAATAACATCGCAAGACTTGAGAAAACCGAGGAGATCGAAAAGGAAAGCCAAGAGGTGGATAAGGAAATCGAAAACACCCCTACCCCCGAGGTAAAGCCCGAGGTAGAAAGAGCAGCCCTTGACTCCGAGGAGGAATCGTTCTGATGAGGAACGAAAGACGCAAAATTCTCACCTTATTTCTTATCGTGATAATGACGCTATCAGCTCTCACACTCTCATCGTGTAACAGAAGATATGATGAGGAAGAAGTTATTGCGGCAACGGAAATACTCTTAAAAGACGCGGAAATGTTAAATATTGTTTACTATGGAAGCGGAATTGAGTATTATGACAGCGATGAGGAAAAAGGATATTACCGTAAAGCAAACGATAATCACCTCGAGAGCTTAGGCTTCTCTACTATTGATGAGCTTAAGGCTCTGACAGAGAAAACCTTCTCAGAGGAATACTCCTCCATACTTTATTCAACCATTTTATCTCCCATGACGACGGACACCTCGATAGTAACTCCCGCGAGATATTATCAGGCCTACGACGAACAGACGGGAGAGCCCACGCACCTGATGGTGTACTCAAACTTCACTCTTATGATGAAGGATAAGATAGAGTACGATTACTCAACCCTCAAGGCTGTGGGATCAAAGAAGGAAAAGGTATACGTGACGGTCGAGGCGACGGTCACACGCGAGGACGGAAAATCGCAAAGGACTACGGTAACTATAACGCTTGTTGAGGAGGAGAGCGGTTGGAGAATAGACAATCCGACCTACGCCAACTACAACGAGTATAAGGACCGATACGACGAGCTTAATAATAAAGATCTCAAATAATTAAAAAGTCAAAAATAAATAAAATTCACAAAGGAGAAAACAAAATGACTTTTAAAGAAAAACTTGTGAAACTCAGAAAACTCAAGAAAATCACACAGGATGAGTTTGCTTGCGCTGTTGGAGTATCCAGACAGGCAGTCTACAAGTGGGAATCCGGTCAGTCTTATCCTGAGGTTCCTAAGCTCATTGAGATGAAGCACCTCTTTGGTATCAGCATCGACGATCTTCTTGACGACAACTACGAGGTAGTTCTTCCCGAGAAGAAGAGAAGAAAGAGAAGAACCGCTGAAGAGATCGCTGCAGACAATGCGGCTAAGGAAGAGAGAAAGGCAGCTCGCGCAGCCGCAAAGGCAATGAGAGAGGCTTACGCTCCCACACCTAAGGCAGCTCCTGCTCCCAAGGCAGCTCCCGCTCCTAAGGCAGAGCCCGCACCCAAGGCAGCACCTGCTCCTAAGGCGGCTCCCGCTCCCAAGGCAGCTCCTGCTCCCGTAGTAGAGGCTCCCGTAGCTGCGCCCGTAGTTGAGACTCCCGTAGCAGCTCCCGCACCCGCACCCGTAGTAGAGGCTCCCGTAGCAGCTCCTGTAGCAGCTCCCGTAGTAGAGACTCCCGTAGCTGCACCTGTAGTTGAGACTCCCGCTCCCGCTCCCGCAGCAGAGCCCGCTCCCAAGGCTGAGCCTGCTCCCGAGGTAAAGAAGGGCTTCTTCGGTAAGCTTTTCGGCAGAAAGTAATTTTCAGAATTACTTAAGACGGACACGCAAGTGATTTGTCTTACGGATATATAGCCTTGAATGCTTGTCACTCTGAATGAGTGATCAACTAAAGGCAAGATGGGGATGCCGTACGTTTACGGTATCCCCTCCCTATCCGTAATATTTTTTTGACGCGTATAAAAGACTCTATTAACGACTATAATTCTTCTGCAGTGCGGCTGTCTTATACGTAGGACAGTCTTTTTTATAAGAGGTGTAAAAATGGTAAGAGGCTGTCAGAAGAAAATAATTTATCTGAAGAACACCGACAGCGGTGTGTTCGACGAGGCTTACTTCTTGGTGAGCGACAGTGCGCTCGGTAAAGATATGGATGAGCGCGATATGATAGAAGAGGCTAACAGGATCCTTGACGAATGCGTATTCCCAAAGGAAAAGAAAAGCCCGAAAAACATAATTATCGGCTTTATAAAAGCAAAAGTAATCCCCGTAATTTCAGGAATTGCGGTAGGAATAATAATCGGTTTATTTATAAAATAGAAAGGAAAACGCTGTAAAAGTAAATATTGATTTACATTTTGTTGATTTTGCAGTGAATTTATATATGGAAAGAAAACAAAACAGAAAGGCGGACAGAGGCGGTAAGCTAAAGGTTATGTGTCTTGGCGGACTTGAGGAAATAGGTAAGAATATGACAGTCCTCGAGTACGGTGACGACATAATCGTTATCGACTGCGGTATGGGATTTCCCGACGATGATATGCCCGGTATCGATCTCGTTATACCCGACGTCTCATACCTTGTCTCCAACGCGCATAAGATACGCGGCATACTTATAACTCACGGACACGAGGACCATATCGGTGCTGTGCCCTACGTGCTTCAGCAGATCGACGCGCCCATCTACGGCACAAGGCTTTCTCTCGGTATTATCGAAGGAAAGCTTGATGAAAATCCCCCGCCGAATAATCCCGAGCTCTATACGGTAGAGGCGGGTGACGTTGTAAATCTCGGCGTCTTTAAGGCGGAATTTATCCACGTAAATCACTCCATCGCCGATGCTTGCGCGATAGCGATAAGAACGCCCGTAGGTATCGTATATCACTCCGGAGACTTTAAGCTCGACGTTTCTCCCATCGACGGAAAGATGATGGATCTGACGAGAATAGGCGAGCTTGGCAGAGAGGGTGTTACCCTGCTCCTCTGTGAGTCCACAAACGCTGAGCGTCCGGGCTTCACTCCCTCGGAAAGAACGGTCGGCTCAAGCCTTGAGAGAATTTTCTCTCAGTATGAGAATAAGAGAATCATTATTGCGACCTTCTCCTCCAACGTTCACAGAGTTCAGCAGATTATAAACACAAGCGCAAGACATAACCGCAAGGTCGTGATCCTCGGCAGGAGCATGATAAACGTCATAGGAGCGGCGGCGGAGCTCGGATACGTCGAATTACCCGACGGAGTGCTTATCGACGTTTCTGAGATGAAAAAATACCGTCCTGAGGAGATCACCATAATCACCACGGGAAGCCAGGGTGAGCCTATGTCCGCGCTGTATAGAATCGCTTTTAGCGAGCACAATCAGGTGAGGATCGCTCCGAGTGACGTGGTTATACTCTCCTCTCACGCTATCCCCGGTAACGAAAAGCTTGTAGGCAGGATAATTAACGCCCTTGTGAGAAACGGCGTCAAGGTAGTGCACGACTCCTCTGAGGACCTGCACGTCTCGGGACACGCTTGCAGAGAGGAAATAAAGCTTCTGATGGCTCTCCTTCGTCCCAAGTACTTAATGCCCATACACGGTGAATACAGACACCTTTACGCCAATAAGGATATAGGCGAGTTTATGGGTATCCCCTCGGATAAGATCTTTATATCCGATCTTGGCAAGGTATTGGAAATTGATAAAAAGAGCGCGAAATTCTCAGGCGAGGTTCCCGCAGGTAACGTGCTTGTTGACGGCGCGGGAGTTGGTGATATAGGCGCTGTTGTTCTGCGTGACAGAAAGCATCTCGCGGAGGACGGTCTCGTTGTGGTTGTTGCTACGGTAAACGACTACGGTGAGATAGTTTCCGGTCCCGACGTTGTATCCCGCGGATTCGTATACGTCAGGGAGTCCGAGGAGCTTATGGCAAGGGTTAAGGAAATAGCATCGCAGTCGATAGAAAAGGCTCTCACAAGAAGAACGAGAGATTGGGCGTCTATCAAGAATTCTGTTAAGGATGATATTGCAAAATTCATCTTTAAAGAAACAAAGCGCAGACCTATGATACTACCCGTGATAATGGATATTTAATAAATATGTAAATATTAGTTGTCAAAAATAAAGAAAAAGCAGTAAAAACAACCAAGGTGTTGTAATTACTGCTTTTTTTATTTTTAGTGAAGTTCGCACAAAAAATGTGCGAGTGAAGTTACTTTGTAGTGAAGTTGCTACGCAGTGAAGTTGCGCTGCGCGCAATTAAGTTCACACAGGGTGAACTTATTATTTTGCGTTAAGCCAGACGGAGACGTTTGCGTTCTTCTTAGTCCAGTATTTACCGCAGGAGGCATAGTCGGTGAGAAGCACGTCCTCGCCGTCGCACTCAAGCATAAGACGGAGCATTTCGCCGTCGCCCGCCTCTACAATCTTGTACGCATTGTGCTCTGTAGGAGCGAAGGCGGAATCGGTCTTTTTACCCTCCTTGATTTCGTCTCTTGCGAGAACGAGAGGACCGTAGGTGTAAGCGGTCTTTCCGTTAAGGTGGTGTGACTTCAGGTGGAGCGGGAATTCCACCTCTACCGTGTCTCCGTCGGACCATACTCTCTTGATGGAATAATAGCCGGGGTAAGCCTTCTTTATCTCATCTCCAACTGTGACGGTAGCCTCATCGCACCAATCGGGAATTCTGATTTTTATCTCAAACTCCTCGTCATTCTCAAGGAAGACTGCAAGAGTGTATTTCTCACCGGTGGGATAATCAGTTACCGCGTTAAGAGTCAGGGAATTGCCGAGAGGAGTCGCAGTCTTTACAACACCCTCAAAAGACTCGTTAATTACAATTCCCTCTTCGCTCTTAAGAGTGCCTATAAGCGGGAAAATACCTGTGCCTGCGGAGCCGATACAAGCGCAGCAGCCGTAGAAGCCTCCAGAGCGGAATCTCTTGAATCCACCGGTAGCAAGACCGCGGCGATTGTTGTAAAGAGGGCTGTAGCTGTCAAAGATAACGGGATCAATAAACAATCCCTCCTCGATCGACAATCCCTTCTCATTTTTTGTATTAATGCTTCCGTAAAGAGCGTTGTAAGCAGATCTCTCGATTCTGTCTATATATTCAACCTTACCGGTAAGGAGATGGAGTCTTGTAAGAATTCTCATCCAGGTTACGGTAACGCAGGTCTCCTGCATCTGCACCTCGTTGAACTCGGTCTGCATAATTGCGGAGTGGTCGAAGAGCTCGTGAGTACAGCCTGAGCAGCCGATAATAGTGACGTCGGTCTCGTTTATTTTCTCGACAAACTTGCTTACTGCATCGAGATACTTCTCTTCGCCTGTGAGCTCATAGTATGCGAGCAAGCCTTCAAAGAAGGACATCATCTCGTAAGCCTTGTTTACGGGGTATTCGTAGGGTGCGATCTCGTCAAGAATAGCAAGGTCGATAAGATTACCGCCCGCGCAGCCGCCAAGACCTATAATATACTCGGCAAAGTCGAGATAGGACTTCTTGCCCGTTCTAATGTAAAGATCGATAAAGGGCTCGAGAATGGTGCAGGAGTTGAGGCAGAGCCAATGACTCGAGGTCTCGAGGATACTCTTCTGACCTTCGCCCTTGCCTATCTTCTCAACTATGTAATCTGCGTGACGGGAAATTGCTTCAAGGATCTCAGCCTTGAGAGCCTCATCCTTGCAGATATCGATAAAGTGCATCATACCGGTGAGCACGTATTTTCTTCCCCAGAGGTCCCAGCCGTTAAACTGCATCTTCTCGGAATAGGTGGAGAAGCGTCCGTCCTCTCTCTGTACCTTGAGAAGCTCGCGCACCGCATAATCGAGCATAGCGTAGAGCTCGTCGTCGCCGTGGTATCTGTAGGTCAGGCAAGCGCCTCGCATCATCTTGCCCCAATACTCGCATCTCCAGCCGATATCGTGGTCGTCGGAATCCTCGGTAAATACCTCTACGAATTTATCCCACGTCTTTTTATCGAGAAGCTGATGCTTTTCTGTAATGAGCACGTAATCGTGGGGAGCGCCTGCGTATTTTGCCTCGGCAACTCCGAGGTAGTTGAATTTGTTCTTTATCATTGTTTTTTCTCCTTATATTTTGGAAGGGGTGAGGGTGACTCTGTCACCGGTAATTTTGATTACGCCGTCTTCGCTTGTAATATCCGCGCCGGAAACGTCAAGCCTATATTTATGTGATTTGTATTCAAACATTATGTGATCTGATTTTACATCAATTTTGGTGTTAACCATAGAATATGCAAAGTTAAGTTGACAATTATTGATGATAACCGAATTATCCTTAAATGTCACTGATTTATCATTCCAAGAAACTGTGAGCTCTTCCTCGTCGGTTTTTGCCGCTGTAAAGGGGGCCGCGCTCTCGTCCAAAATGATGCCGTAGCCACCGTCTGTGTCTCCTCTTTGATAGTACGTATCGACTATCGGCATATTCTCGTAAACCGCGTCAAAGGTTGTGCAAGGAGACGTGTTGTACACGTCGGCGATCCTATCGTCAAACAGATAAAGACCGCGGATAAACACCTTGTTGTCTACCCTCATAATATTTGCCGTGTAGTGCTTGGAATCGTATATAACAGACTGACAGTCGGAATAGTCCCAATTAGTCAGCGCGCAGACCGCGGTTGCGGGGGTGGAGGAGTATTTCTTCTTGAAGTTAAGTCCGGTATCGCCCATCTTCTCGAATATGACGTCGTCGAGCTTTTTTGCCTTCTCTATCTGCATCGCGATGGGCTCGATAATATCGTAAGCGGCGAAGCTGTTCTCCTGACCGATTTGCATATACGCAAAGCCAAGGCTCTCGTTGTTGTAATAGCTGTCGAAATACCAGTCGACGATTTTGGGGTTTCTGCCGCCTGTGTTGTATACGACCTCCATAGTGTAGGGACCGCGATCGATCTCGTCACTCTTATACTTTCCGTTATCGTAGTTGTATATCGGGTCGGGACCGAGAAGTCTGAATACGGGCACGTTTATCTGCGTCTCCTCGCTCGCCGCGGGGGTGAAGTAATTGTTTCTCGATGGATAATATCCCTGATTGAAGTAGCCGCCGACAAACGTATAAGCGTCGGTATTGACCTGGTCTCTGCAATAACAAATCGCGTCTATCTCGTAATTATCGCAAAGATAATTCACTGTATGTGTATCAAGAAGCCAGGAGCCGACCGTACGCGGATAATAGCCGAATACCTCGCGGAATTTACGCATAGCCTCGTTGATAAGGACCTCGCGCTCGCGTAAAGGATAGGCAACGCTGAAGCCGGGGTTGATGTACCAATCCCACTTCCAGCCGCGCTTGCTATTGTAGGGCATACCGCAGGCGGTTGTGAGAGGCTCTACGACCTCATACCAGAAGCCAAGCTCGATATTCTCCCCTGCCCTTTCCTTGATCATCTTCACGAATTCATCGTTGCAAATTACGTCGTACTGAAGTAAAAAGGTTGCGGGGACACCCATCTCGTTGACTAAATCGAGCTGCTTACGCGTTGTATCCGCGAGCATTCTCTCGGTTTCAAGGTCGCGAGGCTCGTAGGAGCGGGCAAAATTCATTATATTTACGACTTTCATAAAAAACTCCCTAAGTTACTCGTTCAAATGTTCTGTTGCGGCTGTAAGCGTGAAAATTCGCCTCTTGGTAGGGGGTAAGCTTGACGTATGCCGCCATACGCCTTAATTCTATCACAACGCGAGGTGACTGTCAATAACGAAAGGCATTTTCCTGTTTTTTAATATTTTTTAAACAATAAGCCCGACACCTTGCATTATGAGTGGTTATCGTATATAATTGTCGTATAAAAAGACACACGGAGGATTTATGTTTGAGGTCTTGAAGAAATGCTTCGACATTAATTTAAACGATTATGAGAATATAAAATTTGATCTTGAGATTAACAAGGTTATTCTAGGCGCTTTTGCGGTACTTATGATTGGTATTGTCTATCTCAGCTTTTACCGCGGCAGCATCAGAGCTGTGGTTATGCAGCTGATGAGACACAACGCCGATTCCGAGGAAGATGCAAAGACTCTTGGAGAGCTCGGTCTTGATAAATCGTGGATGGTAAAAAGACTGTTCTCCGGAAATAATATTCTCACCAAAACCGTGGCGAGAGTCGGTGAGAAAAAATATGAGTATGAGGAATACAAGGCGCTCTCGAAGGCGGAAAGGCGCGAGAGCGAGAAGATAGATTTCGCGAAGGCGAAGTTCTATATAAGCGAGGAAAATAAAGACAGAGCTATGAATATCGTTGACAGATACGTCACCTCGATTCCAAGAACGGTTGCATCCTGCGTGTTTATAGCTATTATATGTGTTTCTGTTATTGCTTGTATGCCTGAATTGCTGAATTTAATAAATAATCTGTTGGAAAGTGCCAAAAAGTAAATAATAGTTGTCATATTTAAGTAAAAAGCCGATCTCTGCGAAAAGATCGGCTTTTTTGCATTTTTTAGTTAGTGAAATTAATCCTCGTCAAGGAAGTCCTTGCCGCAGATAAGCTTGAGAAGCTCGTCGAGATCCTCGTTGTCCTCGTAGAAGAGAGTGAGAGTTTTCTTTGAGCCCTTGTCGGCAATCTTAACCTTTCTGCCGAGCTGGCGCTGAATCTTGAGCTCCATCTCTCTGAAGTAGTCAACGAAGGGCTCTTCCTCCTCAACCTCGGGAGCGGGCTTCTTTTTCTTATTGATCTTCTTGACCTGCTCCTCAAGCTGTCTTACGGAGAGGTCCTGCTCTGCGGCAAACTGAGCGAGAAGAATCATATCCTCTCTATCCTTAACTCCGAGGAGCGTGCGGGCGTGGCCTGCGCTGAGTTCTTTTGCGGCAACCATAGTGAGAATCTCGTCGGGAAGGTCGAGAAGACGGATAGAGTTTGCGATAGCGCTACGTGACTTGCCTATTCTCTCGGAGAGCTCCTCCTGAGTCATATCGTATTCTTCTTTAAGAGATCTGTATGCGAGAGCTTCTTCAAGGGGATTAAGATCCTCTCTCTGGATGTTCTCTATAAGGGCGATCTGCGCCGCCGCTTTGTCGTCTCTGTCGAGCACGATTGCAGGAATTTCGGTAAGTCCTGCAAGCTTACAAGCCCTGAATCTTCTCTCACCTGCGATGATCTGGTATCTTCCCTCACCGTATTCTCTTACAAGAATGGGCTGTAAAAGACCGTTTTCTCTTATCGAATCGGAGAGCTCCTCAAGAGCTTCCTTATCAAAATACTTTCTGGGCTGGTCACTCTTGGGGTCAACAAGCGATATTTTGAGTGTATTTATGGTGTTTTCTTTATTATTGGTGCTTTCTAACGTGTTTTCGAGGAAAATCGCGTCAAGTCCTCTACCGAGACCGCTGCTTCTTCTTGCCATTTTATGTATCCTTTCTTAGATATTGAACAAATGTCAATTATCTTATAAAATGTTTTAAAATATACTATAAAAACTACACAGTTTTCAACTTTTTCAACATAAAAATTGTTGAAAACTTAGCGTTTAACGTTGTTTAACGTAATGTTTCACGTGAAACAATTGTGTTTTTCACCGTAAAACAAGAAAATATCACAGAAAAACCGTCTTAAATTCTCAATTGAAGCTCTTTTGCAACTGCTGCATACTCAAGAGAGCCTTTACAGTAAGGATCGTGATAGCAGATAGGCTCACCGTATCCCGGAGCCTCAGAAAGACGCACTGTACGCGAAATTGGCACCTTAAACAGTAAATCTGAGTAGTATTTTCTCAATTCTGCAACAACTTGACCGGTCAAAGTAAGCCTTCCATTGTACATTGTAAGGAGAATTCCTACGATTTGGAGCTCAGGATTATATAATTGACGTATCTTTTTGACTGTATTTAAGAGCTGAGACATACCTTCGAGCGAGTAAAACTCACATTGCATAGGAATCACAACACCGTCTGATATAGAAAGCGCTTTTACAGTTAACATACCCAAAGAAGGAGGACAATCTATAAAAATATAGTCATAATCATCTTTTATAGAGTCTAAAGCTATCTGAGTAAAGTTTGTGGGCATCTCCTCGAGGTCATAGAGCTCTAATTCTGCTCCTGCGAGGTCGATTGTAGCCGGGACAACCGATAAATTCTTGAATCTGGTCTTAATTATAGCGTTTTTTATGTCTTCTCTGCCTATAATTACATCATAAATAGTGCTTTTTATCTTAGATTTGGGTAATCCGAGGCCGCTCGTAGCGTTTCCCTGCGGATCCATGTCGATCATCAGGACTTTCTTGCCTTTGTTGGCAATCTGTGCAGCGATGTTGACACAAGACGTTGTTTTACCAACTCCACCCTTCTGATTAGAAAATGAAACAACCTTTGCCATTATTATCTCCGAAATATTAATTTTGATTAGAAAAAATGTGAAAAATGGTAATTTTCAAACATTTCAACATAATAATTATACCATATTATATAACAAAATGTCAATATATTAATTAAAAATATATAAAAATATGTTGATATGTTGATAAACACTGAAATGTTTCACGTGAAACATTTAAAAAAGTGTTAAATACATGTAAAAAGATAAAAAAACGTATCAAAAACAAACCGGAAGGCAACAGGAGGCCTATGGGATCAAATTCTATTTGTAATTGAATAAAAGCATAAATAAATGCTTGTAATAGTGTAAACAAATGCGTTTTTAGATCGCTTTTTGCCTATTTTCGTGAAAAAACAATAAAAAAAGGAGTTATTATCTCGTTCAGAGGGGAAAACGTGCCGGATGTAATACATATTTTGAAATAAGATATATTATTATGACGGAAATCGCACAAATAGTATCATTATAATCCGAATATAGCGGCTTAAAATGAGAAAAAACGTCTTTTTTGATTAAAAAACGGAGTAAAATAATGCAAATAAAGCAAAATACGAAGAAAAAAAGCACAAAACTAGCACAAAATACACCATAAACAACCTCAAACAAAGCTTAGTAATAGAATGTACGAATTAAGTTTTGAATACATAATTTTGATAAAAATAGACTGAAAAACCGTATAAAACACACTAAAATAAGCGTATTTTAATCAAAAATCACTCAAAAACACCTCTTTTTATATGTTTTGGAGTAAAATAGGAGGTATGTCGGCAGCTTCGAGCGAGATCTATGCCGGATACGTCGAAATGAGGCATAAAACACCTAAAACAAGCTGATTTTAAGTGTAAAAGGAGCAAAAACAAGCGAAAAATCGGTGCGAAAACGACTATAATTGACGTAAAAATGATAAAAATAGACTATATTTTGATAAACATAAGTAAATAAAATGATTGTAGTTGGTTCTGGTCAGGGGGTTCTGTTAACCGGCTGATTTCTTCTCGGATGATTTATACGGCCTATTTTTGGCGCAAAATTTGGCGATTTATATCTTATTTTATTATTTTATACATAAAAAATGGCAAAATATGGAAGGATGGTTTTCTTCTCGGGCTATTTATTCGCGATTTTTTGAATAAATGAATATTCTTGGTGTAAAAAGGACGAAGCAATATTTTTATTCAAGATTGTTATTAGGCGTTTTTGGTGCAAAAATGTTATGTTTTAGTAACCTGAATTATAATTAATACGAAAAATAAATATTCATCATTCAATGCATAAATACTCATTTTATTCAGCTAATTTTATCGGTTAAAAAATGGTGTGATTATCTACTTGAAATAAAATCGTCCGTGGTGTATAATATATGTGTGGAAGCTGAAAAATACATGATTTTACGCTTATATTCGGGGAAAAATGAGGATATACGTATGTGTTTACTCCGTCTTGATTGGCGCCTTGGCTGAGGAACGTGTGCTGATTGCAATTTTTTCACCTTCAAAGTCGTTGTACTTTGTGTGAATAAAAATGCGTAATTTTGCGTTATAAATTACTTAAAAATAAAGAGATAATTACGAAATATGAGGAATATAAATGAATATTGATAAAACTGTGGTTAAAACAAGTGATAACGAAAAAGTAACTAGAATTTATCTTGTACGTCACGGTGAGAGTGTTGGTAATCTGAATCGCATCTGTCTTGGTCATACAGACCTCGATTTGACAGAATTAGGCCTTGAGCAGGCAAAAAAGACCGCTGAAGCGCTTTCGGGCGTGGATTTTGCGGCAATTTACTCAAGCGATCTTATCAGAGCGGTGCATACGGCTGAGCCTCACGCTGAGAAAAGGGGCTTAAAGGTGATGAAAAAAGCTGATTTTCGCGAGCTTTTCTTCGGTAAATGGGAAAACGCCTCTGTTTTGCACCTTAAAGAACATCATCACGAGGAATTTATGATAGGCTGGAGGCAGAATTTCGGCACTTTTACAGCTCCTAATGGCGAGAGTGTGGTAAATATGGCTGAAAGAATGGCTGAGGGACTTAAAAATATCGCGTGTGAGCACGAAGGGGGAAATATTCTTGTTGCATCTCACGCGGCGGCTATTCGCGCTCTGTGGGGCAAAATTTCGGGTCTGGAGGCGCATGAGTGGGCTGACGCGTATCCATTCCCGACGAACGCCTCATATTCGATTATAGAATATAAAAATGGGGAGCTTAAGCCTATATCGTATTCAAATGATTCTCACCTTGGTGAATTGGTTACGTTTATTCAGCACTAAAGCCGTAAAAATTAAATTATTCGGAGCGTTTTATGTGTAACAAATCTTCCGTGACGCATCTTATGAATCTTAATTCAGAGCCATTTGAAGCTATACGCTGCGGCAGTAAAACTGTCGAGATGCGCCTTAATGATGAAAAGCGGCAGCTTATTTGCCGCGGCGATTTTATAAGGTTTACCAATACAGAGACCGGGGAAGAGCTGACGGTCAAGGTTCTTGATAGGCTCGTTTATCCGAGCTTTACAGAGCTCTATTCCGAGCACGATAAGATATCCATTGGCTATAAGGAGAATGAGGTCGCAGACCCCTCGGATATGCTCGAGTATTACCCAAAAGAAAGGGTAGAGAAGTAAGGCGCGCTTGCGCTTGTAATTGAGCTGATTTGACAAAGAGAAGAAAAAATAAAAAAAGCAGGACTTTACGTTTTAGTCCTGCTTTTTTATTAAAATGACAACTATAATTTGCAAAAATCTCACTTACCGAAGATTTTCTTAAAGAAGCTTTCTCTTTCTGTGCTTGTGTCGCTTCCGCCTTTTTTGCCGAACGTCTCTTCAAAGCTTCTGAGAATATCCTTCTGCTCCTTGGTGAGATTCTTAGGTGTTTCAACGTTCACGGTAACGATGATGTTACCCTGACGCTTCGGGTTGTTTATGTCAACTATACCCTTACCGCGGAGAGTGAAGGATTTGCCGGATTGAGTACCCTCGGGAATGGTGACCTTCTCGTTTGAGCCGTCAAGCATAGGGATCTTAATCTCTGCTCCGAGAGCCGCCTCGGTAAAGGAGATCGGTACCTCGCAGTAGAGGTCGTTGCCTTCTCGGGTGAAGAAGTCGTGAGTCTTAACTCTTACCTCAATGATAAGATCGCCGCTCGGACCGCCGTTTCTGCCTGCGGAGCCCTGACCGCGGAGAACTATGTTCTGATATGAGTCGATACCCGCGGGGATATTGACCTCAAGCTTCTTATTAACCTTAACAAATCCCTTGCCGTTACAGTTCTGGCAGGGTGTTTTGATGATCTTACCCGTTCCGCGACAGTTAGAGCAGGGCTTCTGTGTCTGTGTGTAGCCGAAAATAGTCTGCTGCTGTACGGTTACGTGGCCTCGGCCCTTACAATTCTGGCAGGTCTCGGGTTTTGTACCCTTTGCTGCACCGGTTGAGCCACAATCCTTACAGCCCTCGACTCTTGCGAAGTTGACCTCTTTTCTGCATCCGAATGCCGCCTCCTCAAAGGAAACGGTGACTCTGGTCGCAATATCGTCGCCTCTTTGGGGAGCATTTCTCGTCTGCTGTGAGCTTCTGCCGCCGCCGAAGAAGGATGAGAAGAGATCGGAGAAGTCGAAGCCGTCAAATCCCCCAAAGCCTCCGAAGCCGGAGCCGCCGGACGCGGGATCGAACGCCGCGTGTCCAAACTGATCGTACTTCTGTCTCTTCTCGTCATCCGAGAGGACTGCGTACGCCTCGTTGACCTCCTTGAACTTTGCCTCGGCCTCCTTGTCGCCGGGGTTCATATCGGGGTGATACTTTTTTGCAAGGCCGCGATAGGCCTTTTTTATTTCGTCAGCGCTCGCTCCCTTTGATAGGCCGAGCACCTCGTAATAATCTCTCTTGTTTTCTGCCATATCTATACCTTTATAAGTTAGAGTCGATAAAAATATTTATAACTCACATTTCGGAGTAAGAAGGTTTTTGCGCCCTCTTACCCCGAAAATGCTAATTATTATTTACAAATACGACTTAATTTCCGGTCTTATCCTCAAAGTCTGCGTCAGTGCCGTAGTATGCACCGTCAGCGCCTGTGCCGCCCTGACCTGCGCCACCCTGCGCACCGCCCTGAGCCTGGTAGAGCTTCTCTGCGATGGGGTAGAACGCCTTCTGGAGAGCCTCGGTATCAGCCTTGATAGCCTCGGTGTTGCCGGTCTGGATAGTAGCCTTGAGCTTCTCGATAGCCTCGTTTACGGGAGCCTTATCGGACTCAGAAACCTTGTCGCCAAGGTCGGAAAGAGACTTCTCGGTCTGGAAGATCATGTGCTCGGCGGTGTTCTTAACCTCAACCGCTTCCTTCTGCTTCTTGTCTTCCTCTGCGAACTTCTCAGCCTCCTTAACCGCCTTCTCGATGTCCTCCTTGGACATGTTGGTGGAGGAGGTGATGGTGATGTGCTGCTCCTTGCCGGTGCCCTTATCGCAAGCGGTTACGTTTACGATACCGTTAGCGTCGATGTCGAAGGTAACCTCGATCTGAGGAACTCCACGGGGAGCTGCGGGAATACCGTCGAGAATGAATCTGCCGAGAGTGTGGTTGCCTGCCGCCATTTCTCTCTCACCCTGGAGAACGTGGATCTCAACAGAGGTCTGTCCGTCTGCCGCGGTGGAGTAGATCTGACTCTTCTTTACGGGAATAGTGGTGTTTCTCTCGATGATCTTGTTGAATACGCCGCCCATGGTCTCGATACCGAGAGAAAGGGGAGTAACGTCGAGAAGAAGAACGTCCTTTACGTCGCCGCCGAGAACGCCGCCCTGAATAGCCGCGCCGATTGCAACGCACTCGTCGGGGTTGATGCCCTTGAAGGGCTCCTTGCCCATAAACTTCTTGATTGCTTCCTGAACTGCGGGGATTCTGGTGGAGCCACCAACAAGAAGAACCTTGGAAACCTCGCTTGCGGAAAGACCGGAGTCGCGGAGAGCATCTCTGGTAGGAACGAGAGTAGCCTCTACAAGGTCACGGGTGAGCTCGTCAAACTTAGCTCTGGTGAGAGTTGCTTCAAAGTGCTTGGGGCCGGTCGCGTCTGCGGTGATGAAGGGGAGGGAGATTGCGGTGGACATTACGCCGGAGAGCTCGATCTTAGCCTTCTCAGCCGCGTCCTTGAGTCTCTGGTGAGCCATCTTGTCCTTGCGGAGGTCGATGCCACCGTTCTCGATTGCGAACTGATCTGCCATCCAGTTAACGATTCTGTCGTCGAAGTCGTCACCGCCGAGACGGTTGTTACCCTTGGTTGCAAGAACCTCGAATACGCCGTCGGAGATGTCGAGAAGAGATACGTCGAAGGTACCGCCGCCAAGGTCGAATACCATGATCTTCTGAGACTCTTCCTTATCCATACCGTATGCAAGAGCAGCCGCGGTAGGCTCGTTGATAATTCTCTTTACCTCAAGGCCCGCGATCTTACCTGCGTCCTTGGTTGCCTGACGCTGAGCGTCGGTGAAGTATGCGGGAACGGTGATGACCGCCTCGGTAACCTTGGTGCCGAGATATGCCTCTGCATCAGCCTTAAGCTTCTGGAGGACCATTGCAGAGATCTCCTGAGGAGTGTACTGCTTGCCGTCGATGGAAACCTTTCTGTCAGAGCCCATATCTCTCTTGATGGAGGCTACGGTCTTGTCGGGGTTGGTAACCGCCTGACGCTTTGCAACCTGACCTACGAGTCTCTCGCCGGTCTTGGTGAATGCTACTACGGAAGGAGTTGTTCTCGCTCCCTCGGGGTTAGTGATAACGATGGGCTCGCCGCCCTCGAATACTGCTACACAAGAGTTGGTAGTACCTAAGTCAATTCCAATGATTTTTCCCATTTTAATTTTCTCCTTTGGGTTGTATGTTTTTTTATTATTAATAACTATATTATATGAATATGACAATTAAACTTAGCAAAAACCTTAGTTAACTGTCTTAACCATAGCGAATCTTATGATTTTGTTTCCTTTTTTGTATCCCTTCTGGAATACGTCTGTTATCTCGTTCTCGCGCTCCGAGTCATCCTCGTCGTGGAGTACTGCGTTGTGAAGATTGGGGTCGAACTTGTCGCCCGGCTCGCCGTAGCTTTCAACACCGAGCTTTGTGAGGGATGCGCCGACCGTCGATGCTATCATCTTGAGTCCCTCGCGCACCTTCTCGCCGTCGTCGAATGCCGCGGCTCTCTCAAGGTTGTCAATGATGGGGAGGAGCTCTGCGACTGTGTCTGCCATAGCTGAGGAGTAGGTCGCGTCCTTTTCCTCTCTTGAGCGGCGTCTGAAGTTGTCGTACTCTGCCGCGAGTCGAAGATACTTGTCGTCCTTTTCCTTTGCCTCAGCCTTGAGGGTCTCGATCTCAGCCTTAAGAGCGTCGATCTCACTCTGCTTTGAGGTCTTCTTTTTCTTATCCGCGGTCTTTGCTTCCTCTGCCGCGGTATTGTTTATATCCTTGGTTTCTTCCATCCTTATTAGTCTCCTTAGCGTGGGTGTGTTTTATTCTCCGTCACCGAGCATTCGGTCGATTCCGTTTGCAAGGCGGTTTATCATATCGATTACCTTGGAGTAATTCATTCTCTTCGGGCCGATAACACCGACCGCAAACTGACTGTTTCCGAGTGTGATGTTCTTGAAGATAAGCGTTGTATCCTTCATTACGTCGGAGTCGTTCTCCGTGCCGATGTAGACGTGGATTCCGTCATCCTGCGAGTTGTTCGCCGCGATAACGTCCATCAACTTATCCTTTTCCTCAAGCACGCCGAGCAGACTGCGTAGCTTTGTGACGTCCGAGTATTCAGGGTACTGAAGAAGCTTTGTGATACCGTCGAGCTTTACGTCAGCCGAGTCAAGCTCGTTCATCGTCTCGTAGATCGCCTTCATCGCGGGGTGAACTATCGCGCCGCTCGAGCCCATAATAGCCTCGATCTTGACGATAATCGGCATGGACATCTCGTCTGCGGTGAGGTTGACGAGGTAGATGTTGAGCGCCTCGGTGAAGCGTCTTACTATATCCTCGCTCACTGTGAAGGGGGTGTGGACGGTCTTGGACTTGACAACGTCGCCGTCAAAGGACATAACGAGTATGAAGTCGCGCGGACCGAGATATACGCCGTTGAAGCGGTTGACTCTCGCTTTGCCTGCGCTCGACTTGAACGCGATACCTGTGTAGTCTGTGAAGGAGGCGGCAAGCCTCGATGCCTCTGAGAGTATTTTGTCCATCTCGGTGAGCTTATATCTGAGCTTTTCGTTTATTTCGTCTATCTCAAACTTCGTCTGGCTGTACTGACCTATGAGCGCGTCGACGTAGAGTCTGTACGCAAGCTCGGAGGGAATACGTCCTGCCGAGGTGTGGGGCTGTACAAGATAACCCATCTGCTCAAGCGACGCCATCTCGTTTCTGATAGTAGCGGGCGAGCAGTTGAAGTCGTCGGACTCTGACAGATATTTGGAGCCGACGGGCTCACCGTTGTTGATATGAGCGTCGACAACAGCCTTTAGGATCTGTATTTGTCTCGCGGTTAATCGTGGATCTGCCATACGCGGCACCTCTTTCTGTCGAATTTTAGCACTTAACACAAGGGAGTGCTAAACTTTGTACCTACATAATACTCATTTTCCCACCCCGTGTCAATACATTTGAGGTAAAAATGTGTGAACTTTTTGTTAACAATTGCTCCTCTTCGGTCGCAAGTGCTAAAATTTAGGTGGAATGAAGCCTCTTTTTGAGCATTTTTCTTGTCAGTAGTTGTTTTTTTGCGCCACTTATGGTATAATGCCAGAGGAAACGGTCGTCCTGCCCCGATGGGGATGTGTTGACGTGTCGCGTATGCGCGCCGTTTCTTTTTTATTTTCTCGGGTATTTAGTCTTTCGGCACAATTTTTCTCTGATTATTTAGTCACAAATTCCATCTTGACTTTACAGTATAAATATTATATAATATACTCGTATGATTATTTCCTATCTGTCGGTAGGTGTAGTTATAAAGGTCTGCTCGCACGGCAGATCGCCCCTAAAATCTAAATAAGGAGGTGCAAACTTTGGAACTTTGGCTTGCTATCGTTCTGATTGCAGTTGCCGCTGTGGCAGGTATAGCAATCGGATTTTTAGTACGTAAGTCCATCGCCGAGAAGAAGATCGGCTCTGCTGAAGAGCAGGCGCGCAAGCTTCTTGAGGATGCCATGAAGGGCGCTGAGAGCGCAAAGAAGGAATCCATCATCGCGGCGAAGGAAGAGATATTCCAGCTTAAAAAGGAAGCGGACTTTGACATCAAGGAACGCAGAAAAGAAGTTACCAGACAGGAGCGCCGTCTTGCCCAGAAGGAAGAAACCCTTGACGGTAAGATAGAGGCACTCGAAAAGAAGGAGCAGTCGCTCCAGGACAAGCACGCGGCCGCTGACAAGCTCCGCCAGGAGATCCAGTCGACACTCGACGGACAGCTCGCAATGCTTGAAAAGATCGCAAACATGACCGCTGAAGAGGCTAAGGCAGAGCTTATCACCAAGCTCGACAGCGAGATTCAGCACGAGACCGCACTCAAGATCGCGGAGTACGAGGAGAAGTTCAAGGACGAGGCAGACGTACGCGCAAGAGATATTCTCTCTTTGGCTATTCAGCGCTGTGCCGCAGACCACGTCAGTGAGATCTCTATCTCCACAGTACAGATTCCCGGCGATGAGATGAAGGGTAGAATTATCGGTAGAGAGGGTAGAAATATCAGAACTATCGAGCAGCTTACCGGTGTTGATCTCATCATCGATGACACTCCCGATGTTATCACGGTATCCGGCTTCGACCCCGTACGCCGTGAGATCGCGCGCATCGCTCTTGAGAAGCTCGTCAGCGACGGCCGTATCCATCCCGCGAGAATTGAGGAGATGGTTGAGAAGGCTCGCCGCGACGTTGACTCCGCTATTAAGCAGGCGGGTGAGAGAGCGGTATTCGAGACCGGTGTACACGGCTTACATCCCGAGCTTATCAAGCTCCTCGGACGTATGAAGTACCGTACCTCTTACGGACAGAATGCGCTCCGTCACTCCATCGAGGTTTCCATGCTCGCAGGCGTTATTGCCGATGAGCTTGGCGTTGACGTTACTATGGCTCGCAGAGCCGGACTTCTCCACGATATTGGTAAGGCGGTTACCGCTGAGGTTGAGGGATCTCACGTTCAGCTCGGTGTCGAGATCGTTACCAAGTACAAGGAGAATAAGGATATTATCCACGCTATCGAGGCTCACCACAACGACGTGGAATCCATCACGCCCCTCGACTTCATCATTCAGGCGGCTGACGCTATCAGCGCGGCTCGTCCCGGCGCAAGACGGGAGGACGTTGAGAATTACATCAAGCGTCTGCAGAAGCTTGAGGAGGTTGCCGGCAGCTTTGACGGCATAGAGAAGACCTTCGCTATCCAGGCAGGCCGTGAGGTCAGAATCATGGTTAAGCCCGAGATGGTTGACGACGATAAGATGAAGATCCTCGCTCGTGACATCGCTAAGAAGATCGAGGGAGAGCTTGATTATCCCGGACAGATTAAGGTGAGTGTGATCCGCGAATCTCGAATCGTAGACTACGCAAAGTAAAATTTTTGGCGATAAGTGCTGTTTTTTGGAAAGGCTCGTCGTATGCATATACGACTTCGTCCAAAATAACAACCCTTCTCGCTCAAAAATTTAGTTTATTAAATATGCTTTGAAAAAAGATAGAAAGAGAGAATAAAGTAGTTATTATACTGCTGAGTTCTCTCTTTTTCTATATAGAACTTGCGAAGCAAATAAAACTCACCGTCAGGTGAATAGAACTGCGAAGCAATAGAACTCGCCCCTTTGGGCGAATATAACTGCGTGATGACCGAAGGAAATCACGCCTTGTTCTCTCTTTTTATTTTTAGCACTTGAAATATTTGATATGTTAATATATAATAGAAAATGAAGAAATTCCTTCTTTGGAGGGTACTATGAAAAACAGAGTAATAAACGACGTGATTTCTCACACGGGTAAGGGGGTACACCCGAGAATAATTCTCACGGGTGCGGACTTTGAGCGTATTCGCGCGACAAAGGACCCGATATACGAGGCGGCGAAGGCGAGTATGTTTGCTTATGCTGACAGATATATGAACGAGCCCGTGCTAGAGTATGACATACCCGACGGAATCAGACTTCTTGACGTATCGCGCGGTGTTCTTTCAAGAACGCTCAACCTCGGTATGGCGTACAAGCTGACGGGTGAGGTGAAATACGCAAGAAGGCTCTATGATGAGCTTGCCAATGCGGCCGCCTTCAAGGATTGGAATCCCTATCACTTCCTCGACGTTGGCGAGATGGTATTCTCCTTCGGCCTTGGATACGACTGGATATACGAGTGTCTTAGCGAGGAGGAGAGGGCGATTCTCCGAAGAGCTATAATAAAGCACGGCTTTGACGCGGCTATGGATGACTATCTTGACAGAGAGCGCCGCCGCAGCTACAGATGGTATCAGGATGATCCGGGTGACAACTGGAAGTTTGTCTGCAACGGCGGTATTACCGTTGCGGCCTTGGCTATCTGCGACGAGGACGACGTTGACAGGGAATACTTGTCCGAGATAATCGGCTACGCCTTTGACAACACCTATCGCGCGGTGAGAGATATGTATCTTCCGGACGGCTCTTACGCCGAGGGCTTCACCTATTGGAACTACGCGACCGACTATCTCGCGTTCTATATTTCGGCCTTAAAAAGCAGCACGGGTACCGACTACGGCCTCGCAGACTACCTCCCCGTGGAGATCTCCGCGTACTACGTTAAGTGTATGTGCTCGAACACCTTCCGCTCCTTCAACTTCGGTGATGCGATAGAGGAGCTGGTCTGTCCCGCTATTATGTTCTGGATAGGTAAGAATTACGGCAAGGCTGATATTACCACTATGAGAAAGGAACAGATATTGAAGGATCCCTCGATCGCATGTGTACGCGATATGTTCTGGTATATTCCCACCGAGTCCGTGGGACTTGAGGGAAGGCCTATGGGCTTTGGCTCGGTTGGCGGTGACAACGCCTCCTTCCGCGCGGGCTTTTTGGAGGACGATCTTTACGCCGCTATCCACTTTGGCGACAACGATGCGTACCACTGCCACGCGGATATGGGCAACTTTGTTGTGGAGTGGAGGAAGCACAGATTCCTCTGCGATCTCGGTCAGGATAACTACAACGTGCCGAGATACAGATTTGTATACAGATACCGCGCCGAGGGACACAATACGCTTGTTATCAACCCGGGCGAGGGGATGGATCAGGAGCAGTTTTCGATCTGCCACGTTGACAGATTCTCTGACGGCGCTGACGGCGGCGATGCCTACGCTATCTCGGATATTTCCGCGGCATACTTCGGCAAGGGGGGTATGCGCGGTATAAAAATGACGGCCGACAAGAAGTGGGTTATAGTTCGCGATGAGCTCAAGCTCGACTCCTCTGATAGCGGTTATTGGTTTGCGCACACTCGCGGTGAGGTGACGCTTTCTGATGACGGAAAGAGCGCTGTGATCGAGATGGGAGGAGACAAGCTTTACCTCGCTATTCTCGGTGACGGTGAGTTCTCGGTTATGGAGGCGAAGCCTCTTTATGACGGTCACAATCAGGAGGGACAGCGCGACAACTCCGACGTAAGAAAGCTCGCAATTCGCTTTGCGGGAAGCACGGATATATCGGTTGCCATCGCTCCTATGGAGGACGGAAGGATTCCCGATAATAAGCCCGCTGACAAGCCTCTTTCGGAGTGGTAACAAGGCCCTTTGTTGGGTGTGAAAAATAAAATCCCTTCGGGTGCGATTTGACGCTTACCCCGGGGGCGTGTTAAGAAAAACTGTAATTTTAGCGGTAAATACCGCATAGAAAAGAGTAATTTTAATGAGAATTCTTTGTATTGGCGACGTGACGAGCCCTAAAGGAGTAGAGCATCTTCGCCACAACCTCTGGCGCGTGAGGAAGGAAAACAAAATCGACTTCTGCATTGTTAACTGTGAGAATGCCGCGCTTATTACCGGTGCGTCTGCATCTGATGCCGAGACGCTCTTTTCCTCGGGCGCTGACTGTCTGACGGGCGGCAACCACACGATGAGGCAAAAGTCGGTCTATACCTATCTTGATGATACTGAGGCTATGCTTCGCCCGATCAACTTCGGTGACGGAGCGCCAGGTCACGGCTACGCCATTCTCGATTGCAATGGATATAAGATACTCGTCATCAACGCGATGGGTAATATCCATATCGAGCCGACTCTTGATAACCCCTATCCGTATATTGACCGCGCTCTTGAAAGAGAGAAGGGCAGATATGACCTCGCGGTGATGGATATTCACGCCGAGGCAACGGGTGAGAAGATGGCGCTCGGCTACGCATACGATGGTAAGATCAACGTTATTTTCGGCACACATACTCACGTTCAGACTGCGGACGAGCAGATCTTACCACAGGGTACGGGATATATCAGCGACGTTGGTATGTGCGGCGAGAGCGGTGGTATCCTCGGTATGAACCCTGAGCTCGTTGTGAAACAGCTAAGAACAAGAATGCCTATCCGCTTTGAGGCGGCAAGGGGTGAGCCCTTGGCTACGGGCGCGATTTTTGACGTTGATACGGGTAGCGGCAAGGTTAGTAGTGTAGAAAGAATAAAATTCTAAAGTATCGTTTCTTTACACTTATTATGATAAAAAGACAACTATACTTTACTTTAAGGATAAATAATGAAGGATTTTAAGACGGATATAATTGTAATTGGCGCGGGACACGCAGGTATTGAGGCGGCGCTTGCCTCGAGCCGTATGGGCGTAGATACCGTCCTCTTTACGATAAATCTTGATGCGGTCGGCAATATGCCGTGCAACCCTTCTATCGGAGGCAGCGCTAAGGGACACCTCGTCTTTGAGATAGACGCGCTCGGCGGTGAGATGGGATATGCGGCGGATAAGGTCACGATTCAGTCGAGGACTCTCAATCTCGGCAAGGGCGCGGCGGTGCACTCTAAGCGTGTGCAGGCAGACCGAAACGCATACAAGACTATAATGAAGGAAACGCTCGAGCGCGAGCCGAATCTCAGGCTTGTGCAGGGAGAGATAGTTGATATACTTACAGAACAGACGGAAGGCGCATTGCGCGTCTGTGGTGTGCTCACGCATCTTGGTGAGGTGTGGGAGTGTAAGAAGGTCGTTATAGCCGCGGGCACCTTCCTTGAGAGCCGGATATTTGTCGGTGACAAGGTCTACTCCGCGGGCCCTGACGGTATGATGCCCGCAAAGGGGCTTTCGGCATCTCTTGAGAGGCTCGGCATAAGGCTTCAGCGCTTCAAGACCGGTACCCCTGCGAGAGTGCACAGACGCTCAATCAACCTCTCGACACTTGAGGAGCAGAGGGGCGAGGATATCCCCACACCCTACTCGGCATTGACGCCCGAGCAGGACGCGGACGAGGTAAACAAGGTTGCCTGCCACGTCGTGTATACGAATAAGAAAACGCACGAAATAATACTCGGTAACCTCGACAGATGCGCGATGTACTCGGGCAATATTGTCGGCACCGGACCGAGATACTGTCCGTCGATTGAGACCAAGCTTGTCAGATTCGCCGACAAGGAGAGGCATCAGCTCTTTGTTGAGCCTTGCGGACTCGACACCGACGAGATGTATATTCAGGGCTTCTCTACGTCGATGCCCACCGACGTGCAGTATGAGATGCTCCGCTCTCTTGAGGGCTTTGAAAATGCGGAAATTATGCGCTACGCATACGCGATAGAGTATGACTCTGCAGAGCCCACACAGATGCTCCCGACACTCGAGTTTAAGACTATCTCGGGACTTTACGGAGCAGGTCAGTTTAACGGCACCTCGGGCTACGAGGAGGCCGCCGCGCAAGGACTTGTTGCGGGCATCAACGCAGCGCTCGCGGTGAAGGGCGAGGAGCCTATGGTGCTCACTCGTGACTCGTCATATATCGGCACTCTCGTCGACGACCTGGTCACTAAGGGCACAAGCGAGCCTTACAGAATGATGACCTCGCGTAGCGAGTACAGACTCCTTCTCCGTCAGGATAACGCGGACCTGAGACTCACCGAAATCGGTCACAGAGTCGGCCTTATCGGGGAAGAGAGATACGCCCGATTCCTTGAGAAAAGGGCAGAGATAGAAAAAGAGATCAAGAGGGTGGAGAAGACCACCATTCCTCCGAGTGTTGAGGTTAACGCCTTCCTTGAGAGTCAGGGCTCGACCACGATTTCGACCGGTATCAAGCTTGCGGAGTTGCTCAGACGCCCCGAGCTGACCTATGAGGCGCTTGCCGCGGTGGATAAGGATAGACCGCCCCTCCCCCGCTCAATAACCACGACTGTTGCGATACAGATCAAGTATGAGGGATATATCAAGCGTGAGCTTGCCGAGGTCGAAAGACAGAGAAAGCTTGAGGAGAAGGTCCTGCCGAAGGATATTTCCTATAAGGATATTCTCGGCCTTAGACTTGAGGCGGCAGAAAAGCTCGACAAGATAAGACCGATGAATATAGGTCAGGCATCGAGAATCAGCGGTGTAAATCCCGCGGATATAAGCGTGCTTCTTATCTATCTTACGGGACTCAAAAGATAAGCCGAATGGCGGCTAAGAATAATACCTGACAGCTTTATATATCAAAAGCGCTCCTTTTACATATACTGTATCAGGAGCGCTTTTTGCGTCTTCTCTCCGCATATTGCGGTTGCGGTAACGCCGCCAATTCGCGGCAAAACAATATTGATAGGTGACATAAATGAAGATAGTAATCTGGAAATCGCCTAAGTACTTATCAAAGCTTCTCTCAAAGCTCTTCGGCGTAGAAGGAAAAGAAAAGAAGAATTAAATAAAAAGGTCACAAGGCGCGCCTCGGCAAGCCTTGTGACTCTTTTTATTGTAAAAGTATAAATATGACTATAATAGTTGTCAAAATCAACCCAAATCGAGCTCTAAAATATTCTCAAGCATCTCCTTGGCGTTTTCGAGATACTCCTTGTGCTCGTTTGATTTACCTCCAAGCACACTGGGGCGTCTTATACAGATGAGGGTGTCATCGGGAAGGGCGGAGAGGCCCGGGAGCTTATATGCCTCGGTCGAGGAGAGGAGAATCGCGTTATCGGCGTAGAGCTCGATATCGGGGCTTGAAGCCTTATAATCGCTAAGAGAAATAAAGAGCTCCTCGTCACCTACCTTATGGTATTGCTCGTAAACCGCAACCGAAATAAATAAGAGGTAATACTCGCTGTGCTCAAGCACGCCGGAGATGGATTTTTGATCGTTTGCAAGGAGCGCCTCATTAAGGTCTGTGAGGTTCTTTCGCTCGTCCGCGCTGAGGAAGTAATAGTTAGTGAAGTTGATGGTGACCTCGCCGTTTTCGTCAAAGTCATCGGTTATCCTTTTAAGCGAGGAAATTACCGTCGCAATCTCGGCAACGTCGCCGTCCTTTGCCGTGCGGCCGATGCTCTTACTGCCTGCGTAGAGTATGTACGCGTCATATTCTTCCTTACCGCAGAATTGTAGC
The DNA here is from genome assembly GCA_017453245.1 of Clostridia bacterium. Taxonomy (GTDB): domain Bacteria; phylum Bacillota; class Clostridia; order Oscillospirales; family CAG-272; genus UBA1740. The sequence continues at coordinate 176,384 of JAFTKM010000007.1, read as the reverse complement.
GAGCAGACGACTATGGCAATAACAAGAAGTAGGGCTACCACGGTGTGCCACTTGTAGTGGTATATGAAGTTTTGTATCTTTTCCTTTGGTGTCGAGGGGACTGCGACCTCTCCGACGCCTTCTATATTTTTGTTCATTTTATTCTCCGAAAGAAGTTATATATACAGAGTATAACACACACTAAAGGGAAAGTCAATAAAGTGAGTGGTAACTTTATTTTGAACAAGCCGAGCAGCTCTCTTTTTTGTGAGTGAAGCTTGCCCATCACTTCGCCGCCAGGCGAAGCTTCACTCACAAAGTGAACTTCACTATCGAAGATAACTTAACTTGCCCATAAGGGCAAACTTAGTTTTAGCGTGTTCTCCGTTAAGGATAACACGCTAAGGCGCCACCCGTGTAGAGAAAAAGAGCCAAAAGCGAACTGAATCGCCTTTGGCTCAAGTTAATTTTAATGATCAATCACAGCAGGGATCGTCCTTGGGAATTACGGGATCGGGAGTAAGATCGGGCTGTGTAGCATCGCCAAGGCCTGATGCCTCGGAGAAGATAACGTTGGATTTAGTCATCTCAACAACGTCGGTGGGGATGATGATCTTGGATGCTCTGCCGTTGGACATAGCAACGAGAGCGTCATATTTTTTGAGCTCAAGAACGGTCGAATCAACGCCTGCTTCTCTGAGCGCCTTAAGACCGTCTGCCTCTGCCTTTTTAGCAAGGAAGATAGCTCTCGCTTCACCCTCTGCTCTTGCGATACGGGCGTCTCTTTCACCCTCTGCGGCAAGGATCATAGCCTGCTTGTCACCCTCTGCGCGGGTGATAGCTGCCGCCTTGTGTCCCTCTGCCTGAAGCAAGGTCTCACGGCGGTCACGCTCAGCCTTCATCTGCTTTTCCATCGCGTTCTGGATCTCTGCGGGAGGAATGATGTTCCTGAGCTCAACGTGGTTTACCTTGATGCCCCACTTGTCGGTAGCATCGTCGAGAATCTCGGTCATCTTCGCGTTGATGGTATCACGGGAGGTGAGAGTGCCGTCGAGCTCAAGCTCACCAACGAGGTTACGAAGGGTGGTAGCCGCGAGGTTAGCGAGCGCGGAGATGGGATTGACCGCACCGTAAGCGTAAAGCTTGGCGTTAAATACCGCATAGTAGATAACGGTGTCAATCTGCATGGTAACGTTATCCTTGGTGATAACGGGCTGAGGGGGAGAGTCGAGCACCTGCTCCTTGGTGGTAACAGTGTTTACGATTCTCTCAAAAATAGGAATTCTGATGTGAATACCTGCGGTCCAGGTGGTCTTGTACTTACCGAGGAACTCGATAACGCACTCATGCGCCTGAGGTACAATCTTAATACAAACCGCGAGAATAGCAACGATTGCGGCAATAACTAATACAGTAATTAAAAACGGCATAAATAATCTCCTTTTTAGTTTAGTGAGCTGTATCACTCTGTTTTTATTTTACCCTATCTGGATAAAAAAGTCAATGATATAATTGTAAACGGTAATAATACGCGGATATCACGCTTTCGCTTTGGTGCGTTTTTTAGCCTAAGCCTTACAAAAAACTATGCCTCCTTGTATATATGAAGCTCTATCCACCCATCGCCCAAAACTCTACACGCCCCCGCCAAAACCGACAAAAAAGAGCTATGACTCGACACGTGAGTGCCTTATCATAACTCTTTTTTATATGAAGTTTTTGCGAGCTTTTTACAAAAAGCTCATAAACCTTCGCTCTTAATTCTCAGGCTTCATTGTGGGTAGCAAGACAAAAACAACTGAGTGTTGTTTTTGTTGCAGCGAAACCGCCCAAAGCAAGGAGCGGGCAGAGCCGTAGACTTGCGGAGGCGATAGTACGCGACTATGCGACGGTGGAGGGGCACAGCCGGTGGGAAAATTTGAAGCCTTAATTCTCGGGCTTCATCGTGGGGAACAGCAATACGTCTCTTATCGACGCGGAGTCGGTAAGAAGCATTACGAGACGGTCAACACCGAAGCCGAGACCGCCTGTGGGAGGAAGTCCGTACTCAAGCGCGGTGATGTAGTCGTAATCAACCTCTGCGGTGGTGTTGGGATCTGCCGCTCTCTTAGCCGCAACCTGACTCTCAAATCTCTCGCGCTGATCAATGGGATCGTTAAGCTCGGAGAATGCGTTACCGTACTCGGTGCAGTTGATGAAGTACTCGAATCTCTCGGTGAAGAGAGGATCATTCGGCTTTCTCTTAGCGAGAGGAGAATTCTCTACGGGGTAGTCGTAGATGAAGGTGGGCTGAATGAGCTTATCCTCAACGAAGGCGTCAAAGAGCTCAACGAGAACGGTACCTCTGGTAGCATCCTTGGGAACCTCAACGTGGTGAGCCTTAGCGCACTCGCGAGCAGCCGCATCATCTGCCCAATCGTGGTAGTCGATGCCGGAATACTTCTTGACTGCCTCGATCATAGTGAGTCTCTCCCACTTGCCGAGGTCGATCTCAGTACCCTGATAGGTGATCTTGGTATCTCCGCAAACCTCCTTTGCGAGCATCTTGTACAGCTCCTCAACGAGGTCCATCATACCGTAGTAATCGGTGTAAGCCTGATAGAGCTCAATGGTGGTGAACTCGGGGTTGTGCTTCTGGTCCATACCCTCGTTTCTGAAGATTCTGCCTACCTCGTAAACCTTGTTCATACCGCCGACGATAAGACGCTTTAAGTAGAGCTCGGTCTCTATACGAAGGTACATATCTATATCAAGAGTGTTGTGATGAGTCTTGAAGGGACGCGCGTTTGCGCCGATCTCAAGGGGAAGAAGTATGGGAGTATCAACCTCAAGGAAGCCCTTATCATCGAGATACTGTCTGATAAGCTTTAAGATCTTGGATCTCTTTACGAAGGTGTCCTTAACCTCGGGGTTAACGATAAGGTCAACGTATCTCTGTCTGTATCTCTGCTCGAGATTGGTAAGACCGTGGAACTTCTCGGGGAGGGGAAGGAGAGCCTTTGCAAGAAGGGTAGCGCTCGTTACGTGAATGGAGATCTCTCCGGTCCTTGTGCGGAAGAGAGTACCCTCAACGCCGAGGCAGTCACCGATATCCCACTTCTTGAAGGAGGCGTAATCCTCCTCGCCGAGGCTGTCTCTGGCAACGTAGAGCTGGATCTTTCCCTCACCGTCAAGAAGGTGAGCGAAGGATGCCTTACCCATAACTCTCTTGCCGACCATTCTGCCGGCAACTCTTACGGTAATATTCTCGCCCTCGCTAAGAGTGCTTTCCTTAGCCTCAAACTCGGAGATAGCCGCGGGAGCGGAATGGGTTACGTCATATTTAGTGATTTCAAAAGGATTCTTTCCCTGAGAAACAAGGTTTGCAAGCTTCTCGCGTCTGATGGCGAGCTCACTGGTGCTCTGAATCTGATTGTTGTCCATTTTGAATTCCTTTCATTTTAATGTGTGGTTGCGCGTTTATCTATAAACGCTCTAAAAAGCAAATATTAGTTGTCCTTTGCTCTGGAAACGCTCTTGATCTGAAGGTGCTGAACTCTTGCGCCCTCAACAACTACTTCATCACCTGCGCTTGCGCCGAGGAGCGCCATACCGATAGGAGAGGAGTCGGAGATCTTGCCGTTTTCGGGATCGGTCTCGTAGGAGCCTACGATGTGGTAGGTGAACTCTCTCTTTCTCTCAACGTTAAAGAGGACTACGATAGAGCCAACGCTGACCTTGGACTCGTCGATCTGAGACTCGTCGATAACCTTAGCGTTTGCGATCATCTCGCGAAGCTCGTCGATTCTTGCGTGTATAACTGCCTGCTCCTGCTTAGCTGCGTCGTACTCGCTGTTCTCGGAGAGGTCGCCGTAAGCTCTCGCCTTGGAAATTTCCTTTTTGTTCTCCTCGACTCTTACGTTGATAAGGTGGTCGAGCTCATCCTGAAGAGCCTTGAAGCCCTGGGGGGTGTAAAATTTCTGTTCCATTTTTCTGTATTCTCCAATTAATTTTATTTATGCTGCCGCGCCAAGATTTATCTCGACGCCACCATTTACGTTTGTAAGCTCAAGGACCTTCTCATACGCCTTCTCGAGCGGAGCGTCCTTTGTGCTCTCCTCCTTTACCTCAAGGTCGGGAATTACGCCGACACCGTCAAAGTTGACGTCCGAGGGAGGGTTGAAGTAGCCGATGGTGTAGGTGATACCGGATTTATCGTAGAGCTTGTAGCTGTTCTGCGCAACGCCCTTGCCGTAGGTCGTCTCGCCGATAATCACGGTCTTGAGAAGATTCTCCTCGCCGTAGTCTCTCATAGCGGCGGTGAAGAGCTCGCCCGCGGATGCCGTACCCGAGTTGCATATTACCGCGATGGGCAGATCGACCGAGTGACCGTCATCCGTGTAGAAGACGTACTCCTGTCCGCTCTCGGTATACGAGGCAATTCTTCTTGTGGGCAGGTCGGGGGTGAGGTAGTCTATAACGTCGACAACCGAGTTAAGAAGTCCGCCGGGGTTGTATCTCACGTCAATGACGAGAGCGACAGCTCCCATATCTTCACAGTAGTCGACCGCCTCCTTGAACTGAGTGGGGGTATCCTTTAAGAACTGCGTTATCTGAATATAACCGATCTTTTCGTCATTTATATCGTAGAGGACGCTTCTCTCGGTCAGGACCTTTCTTACAACGTCGAACTCTATAAGCTCTCCGCCGCGGCTGACTGTGACCTTGACGGTCGAGCCGACCTCGCCCTTGATCATATCGAGCAGCTCCTCGTTTGTTACGGTGCTTGCCGATTTACCGTCGACGCCGACGATAACGTCACGAGGCATAATACCTGCCTCTTTTGCTCCCGAGTCGGGATATACCATAAGGACCTCGAGCGTATCCTGATTCATAAGCACGCCGATGCCGACGAATTCCTCGCCACCTTCAAGGCTTCCTACGTATTCCTCGAACTCTTTCGCGCTGCGGTAGTAAGCGTAAGGATCTCCGATGGAAGCGAAAAGGCAGTACAGCACCGCGTCGGTGACAGTATCCTTATCGTTAAGGTCGATGTTGTCGTAGTAGTGCTCTACGAAGAGCAGGGCAACGCTCTTGGCAAGCTCCCTCTCCTCGGGCAAAGCCTTGTAGTAGTTTGCCTCAAGATAGCTCTCTACGTTGTTGAGCTTGTAGGTGTTGACGTTTTCAATGCCGTATTTTTTTACGTATGAGGAAATGTAGGTGTATCCGTAATCCTCGCCGCCGAGAGTCTCTACCTTTTCGAGAATCTCGTTCTTTTCGATAACCGAATCGTTTTTGTCGATGAGATATGCGTAGCCGATGATGCCAAGGATAAGAATGACACAGCAGATGGCGACGACCCAACGGAGCTTGCCGAGGGGTGAGTAGCTATGCATTGACATATTCTGTCTCCTTAATTACTATATATTCTCTCTTGCCCAGCCGTAGGGGAATCAAGCTTATAACTGATTTATCTCTTGCGGTTAAGCTTTGTCAAGAAACGGGGCTGCCGAAAACGACAGCCTCGTATTAAATCAGAATTTGGTAGGCTTACCGTTGAGATATTTCTTAACCATAAGAGCAACCTTGAAGGTTACTGCGTGGTCAAACTCACGAAGATCAAGACCGGTGAGCTTTCTGATCTTCTCAAGACGGTAAACGAGAGTGTTTCTATGTACAAAGAGCTTTCTTGAGGTCTCCGAAACGTTGAGGTTGTTCTCGAAGAAGCTCTGTACGGTCATAAGAGTCTCGCGGTCGAGTGACTCGAGCGAGCCCTTCTTGAATACTTCCTGAAGGAAGATCTCACAAAGGGTGGTGGGAAGCTGATAGATAAGTCTGCCGATGCCGAGATTGTCATAGGACATAATGGGCTTCTCGATATCGAATACCTTACCTACCTCAAGAGCAATTCTTGCTTCCTTGTAAGCTCTTGCAAGGTCCTTGAGCTTTTCAACGATGGAGGAAATACCGATAAGGAGCTTTGCGGCGTATTCTGCCTGAGCCTTGAGGAGAATGTTCTGTACCTCTTCCTCGAGGTCCTCTGCGGTGCAGCCCTCGGAAACTTCCTTTACTATTACTATGTCCTGCTCGCTGATGTTGATAACGTAATCCTTCACTTTGTCGGATACGATATTCTGGATGATCTCATAGGGAGCCACCTCGGTCGCGCCCTGGAACTTAACAACGATTACCGCGCGGCGCTCGTCATTGCCCATATGGAGCTCGTTGGATTTGATGTAGATGTCGTTGGGGAGGATGTTATCAAGAATGATGTTCTTGATGAACGAGCCCTTGTCGTACTTCTCATCGTAAAGGCTCTTGATGTTGCCGAGAGATACAGCAAGGATCTGCGCGGTCTTCTCCGCCTCCTTGTCGTCACCCTCAACGAATACAATGGAATCGTTTTTGTTGCCGGAGTTGATAAACTTGTAGGTGTAGCCGTCAATAACCATGGAGTCACGGGAGAAGGAGAGCTCCTCCTTGATACGCTGTCTGGATTCTCCGATCTTACCAAGCTCGGAGCAAGCGACGATGATACCGTTTTCATCAATGGCACCGATGGTGCGGCCTACGATATCCTTCATCTGATGGATTACCGTCTGGAACAAGCGGTTTGACATAATAAAGTTATCCTTTCGTTCTTCTGTGGCGGGAAACGTCGTCTTTATGGACGAAAGTCCGCGTTTTTCAAAGCGATTTCTTAATCGAAAACCCTACCGCACAAAGTGAGGTAAGGTCGATTTGTCTATACTGTACTATATTTTACATTATTTTTGGACAAATTTCAATAGTTTTTTAAAAATTTATTGCGAAATATACAAAAAAGTTACGGAATAGTTGTGAAAATTAACATTATGGCCGTTTTGGCGCCTATTTTTGCTTAAAAACAGCTTAAAAACCGAAAAATCACCGTCAAATGAGAAAAAAGCTATTCTCACAGACGGTGAATTTTGAGCAGATGGAGTGAATATGCGGTAATGATCGAAAAGACGAGAAATGAAAAAGAGAGCCCGACGAATCGGGATCTCGTGTTAAAGATAAATAATTACTTCGATTTTAATGCAGCCTTCAAAGGTCATATTATCATCTGGCATTCATCTCGTTTTTCGATTTAGGTATAGCTTGTAGGTTATTAGCTTTTTTTAATCTCTTAGTTATGATTCTTTCGAAATTATCAAAGTTAATCATATCATAGCCTACAGTGATTTTTGTTTTATTTAAGTGGATTTTATAGCTATCTATACCCGCAGCATTATACTTAACCGTTATTTTTAAAATTTCCGAATAACTATAGACTCTTTTTACACCTAAAAAATTTGTATATTCCAACTCATTTTCACCAAGGTAAAGCTTAAAGTTTCTATAACTCAAAACCAAGTAAACGCCTATAGTACAAATAAAACCAAAAAGCACTAAACAAAGAATTAGTTCTGAATAATTATCCTTACCGAACAAAAAACAAAATGCAATGCCTACCAATAGGAAAAAGATTGCGCCAACCGCCCCTACGTAAAAGTAAAAGCGACGTACTGATATAAGATTTTTATCATCGCTTATTGAATGGTTAGATAACCCTTTTTTTAAAACCAAGGGAACTAATATGGAAACCGCCATCGCAATAATTAAATATTCAATCATTCAGGTATTTCTCCAGTCCTTAAGTGATGCATTTAAGCGTGTAATTAATTTTATAGCTCAAAGTGATAGGAGATTGCCGCGAGGCAATAGTCGGGCGCGGTCTCGCAACGCAGGATTCTCGGGCCGAGGTTGACGCACTTGGCGCCCGCGTCGGTGATGGACTTTGCCTCCGACTCGGAGAAGCCGCCCTCGGAGCCTATGATAACGGCTATTCTGCCGCCATCTTTGCCGTATCCGCCAAGTACTTTTTTGAGTGACTCGGTGCCTTCGCCCTCATAGCAGAAGAGGGTGAGGTCGTATCCGCCTATTCTTGTGAGGAGCTCGGAGAATTTTATCATTCTTGATACCGAGGGGAGTCTTGAGCGGCCGCATTGCTTTGCTGCCTCCTCGGCTATGCGGTTAAGTCTGTCGGTGATCTTGTCAAGCTTATCCTCTGCGGGACGCTTAATGCATCTCGATGACTCGAAGGGGACTATTACCGACGCGCCGAGCTCTACCGACTTTTGTACTACGGTCTCGAGCTTGTCGCCCTTGGGATACGCCATATAGAGGGTGATCTCTACGGGTGGCTCGGTAGCTCCTGCCTTTTTTGAGATGATCTCGGCCGAGCACTCCTCGTCGCGGATTCTTGTGAGGGTACAGAGATACTCCGTACCGCTCTCGTCGCAGACGGTCACCTCGTCACCGACCGCCATTCTCAGCGAGCGGGCAATGTGGTAGGAATCATTGCTTTTTATGGTTATTATGTTGTCATCTATATTTTCACTGCTAACAAAGAATCTTGCCATATGGCTCTCCTGTGTAAAGTTTCGTGGGCAAAAATGTTGGTTATCAAGGTGATACCGAATCAATCGATAGGTTCGGGAGATATTAGTTGTGAGTTATAAGTCCGCTTGCGCGAACGTTATGAATTTGGCTCTGCCAAATGTTATGAGAGTGCTATCGCACTCGTTATGATATGATTGCCAAATGAACTTTAACTTGCCGCTAGGCAATCATAACTTAGCGAAGCTAATCATAACTCATAACTTGCCATCAGGCAATCATAACTGCTTTGCGTCTCTCAGACGCAAAGCAATGCCACCCAATCGTTTTCTTTTTCCTCGCGCTCGATTGTGAAGCCGTGCTTTCTGACGCACTCTCTGACCTCGTCGGCTCTGTCGATAATGATTCCGGAGAGGATAAGCGGCGCGCCCTCCTTGAGGTAATCGCGTATATCGGGCATCATACGAATGATGATGTCGGAGACTATATTCGCTACGCAGAAGTCGTACTTGCCCTCGGATCTGTCAACGCCCTTGAGAAGGTCGGATACGCCGACGGTGATGTTGTCACAGCCGTCGTCCTTGGCGTTTTCTCTTGCAACCTTAACTGCCACGGGGTCGATATCGTAGGCGTTGCAGGACTTAGCGCCGAGCTTGGATGCGCAGATGGAGAGTATGCCCGAGCCTGTGCCGACGTCGAGGACTCTTTCACCGCCCTTGATGAGATCCTGCATAATTCTCATAACGAGTCTGGTGGTCTCGTGAGTGCCGGTGCCGAAGGCCATACCGGGGTCCATTCTGATGATTATCTCGCCTTCCTTTGCCTCATACTTTTCCCAAGCGGGAACAACGGTAACTCTGCCGAGGGGAATAGGCTTATAATACTGCTTCCAGCTTTCCGACCAATCCTCCTCATTCAAACCCTCGATGGATATTTCGTGATTTATACCGAGGGCGGTGAGTCTTGCCTCGAGAAAGACGCGGTATTCCGCAAAGTTTTTCTCCTCGGGCACGAAGATGGAGACCTTGACCGTCTCTCTGTCTGCGTTGAGGATGGACTCGTCGACAAGCTCTCCGTACATTCCGTTGAGCGAGAAGTCGCTGTAGTCCTCTATCATAAGGCCGTTGTCGAGCATACTCATAACGGCAGATATGCCGTCGAGGTCTCTTACGTGTCCGGTTACAGTTAATTTAGTCCAGTTGCCAGCCATTTTAAATCTCCGTTTTCCTTTATTGATCTGTCTTTGTCGAGATATATCTGCTCTCTTAACTCGTCGACCGAGTCGAATTTTTTCTCGGGGCGAAGGAGCCCTAAGAAGAATATGCGTATTTCCTTGCCGTAGAGGTCACCGTCAAAGTCGGCTATCAGCGTCTCCGCGTGTATCTCCCGCTCGGCTATGGTCGGGCATCTTCCGACGTTTGTGACACCGGTATAGAGCTTTCCCTCTACCAGCACCGCCGTGCGGTATACTCCGACACCGAGAGGCGAGGTATCTCTCAGGGGTAGGTTGACAGTCGGGAAGCCGTAAGCCTTGCCGAGTCCGAGCCCTCTTTCGACCGTCCCCGTGATGGAGTAGGGGAGGCCGAGCATTCTCGTTGCCTCGTCAAGACGGGCATTCGCTATGAGCTCTCTTATGACTGTTGCCGAGAGCGGCTTGCCGTCTATTTTCTGCTCGCTCAGGATTATCGCGCTCTTACCGTGTAAGCACATAAGCTCAACGAGCTTTGCCGAGTCGGCAGAGGCTCCTTTGCCGAAGCGGAAGTTGTATCCCGAGATTGCAAGCTCCGTGCCGAAGGAGTCGATAAGAACCTCCTTGACAAAACTCTCGGGAGAGAGGGATACGACGGAATAAAAATCTGCGACGATAACTCCGTCAACACCGAGCGACTCGAAAATTCTGATTTTTTCCTCTGTATTGTAAATAATACTTTGCGTTTTCTTGCTTTTAGATAGCGAATCGGCGAAAGTGAGCACGTAAGGAGAAAAACCTTTTGCCCTTGCTTCGCGCACGAGCATCGCGATCAGCTCTCTGTGTCCGACGTGCACTCCGTCGAAGTATCCGAGCGCAACGGCGAGACCTTTGAGCCTCGGTGACTCGGGATATTTGTATTCAATTATCTTCACCCTTGCGCTCCTTTCTTCTATACTTAGTTGACCGTGAAAAATCAAAGAGATTTCCACATATCAACACTGATATTTTCCTTTATTCCCGCATCCTCATCCGTATCGATGACGAGGGCGGTGTTAATGCTCTTTACACCCTCGTATCTTACCACAAGGCGCGAGTAATTATCTCTTGAATATTCTCCCTCTGCGGGCGCTGTGCCCGAGAGCAGGGGATCGGTACAGTTCATTACCTCGAGGCATCCGTCGCCAAGGAGTGTAACGTAAATTTTCTCGCCGGTGGAGTGAGTGAGAGTAGCCTTTTTGCCGCCCTCGGATATCTCCGCTGTGATCTTATCCGACTCAAAGTGAGCGGTTGAGAAGGCGGTTTCCTTATCAACAAACTCAACCTCGTCCTTGATAACGAGAGTGCGTCTTCCGTTTGTTAGGAGCATACCGCGCTTGGCGCTCTTTACCTTATCCTCGCCGTACACCGCGGAGTTGTCGATGATAATATATGACGCACCCTCGGAGGACGAGTATTCGGTCATAACACCGCGCTTGCCCTGTAGCTGACCGAAGGGCAGGGAGGTTAGGCAGAGGCAGTTGTTGCCCTCCGCATTTCTTCTGTAAAGGGCGTAGTTTGAGAAGTAGCCCTGACCGTTTGCGATACCTCTTGAGTTATAGTAATCGCTGCCGAGGTCCGAGAACCACAGCTTGCCGAGATTGTGATATACGAACGCGCCCGAGTCGAGCTGATTATGGCTGCCGCCCGCGGGGTTTTCACCGCCTATCATACCGGCAAAGAGCGAGCCCTTATCCCATCCGCTCCTTACCGTGAAGGCATCGATGCCCTCCATCGCGTAGTCGAGCGGAAGTGCCGAAAGCTCGGGAGTCTCAACACCGCGTACTGTGGGGTGATAGAGCATATCGAGAAGGGTAATGCTCTTGCCCGCGCGGAGCTGATTTTGTCTTATCGAGAAGAGGGCGGAGTCGCCCGAAATGAGCGCGAACTGATTGAAGGAGGAGGTGTCCTGAGCGCCCATACCGCCGTCGTGGTAGTTCCAGCCGACGAAGTCCGCGCTCTCGGTATTTATCGCATAATAGCAGGTCTTATCAAGTCCGCATCCGCGCGAAAGACCGAGGTCTGTGCCGAGTGAATCGTAAAGAGCCGCCATCGAGTTCATAAGGTTTACCGTGCCGTACGCCCAATAGGAGTTAGACTCGACGTACGAGCCGTCGGGAGCGTACTGCGTATAGACGAGCTGAGGCTGCATAGTGGAGGTGATACACGCTCCGAGAAGCTCGGTGACCTTCTTGTATTCCTCCTCTGAGATCGACTCGTCGACACCGTCGTTTAAGATACAGAGCGAGCCTATTATCATACCGCTGTTGCATACCGAGTTCCAGTTATCGTTCTTAAGCTTGAATCTCCAGCCGGTGCCCTGCTTGGGGCTCGGGAAGTCGCAAGTATCGTTGATGACCGAGTTGTATCCGTGGTGAAGTCCCTGGGTGTAAATACCGCGTCTGATGAGACCCGTGTCGAGTTTCAGGGCCTTCCAGGCGTTGTAAAGCCAGTCGTATACCATAACGAGTCTGCCGGTTGCGCCCGAGCAGTTGAGAAAGTGACCGGGGCCCCAGTGGAGTCTACCTATCACACCGAGCGCGCAGTAGTAAGCAAGCTTTGCATACCTCTCGTCAAGCGTCATCTGGTAAGCAAACGCCACGTGAGCAAGCTCAAGGAGTCTGCCCTCTGAGTGGCTGTGTCTGCCGCCGACGTCGTATTCACCCTCACCGTAGCCGGTCTCGGGGATTGCCGAGACAAGACCGTCGCCGCTTTCGTTGAGGGCGGGGAAATACTCGAGGTATTTATCGGCTCTTCCTATGAGTGCGGATATATATCCCTTTATTTCGCTTTCCCCGTCCGACGAATATATAGCGCGGAGCTTGTCAAAAATCTCCTGTGTGCCAAAGATGAAGGGGTGCGTGTTGTTTCTTTTGAGTAATTTGTCGCGTAACTCCTCGCCCACCTTGACAAATCCCTCTCGCTCGGAGTCGGTTGCGGGAGCGTAGTCGCGAGCGAGTCTTCCGACGGAAACCTCAAAGATAAATGAGTGAGCAAGAGAGAGGATATAGACGAGGTCTCCCTCGGTGTTAAGCGCGGGATAATCGGGGTACGTGTCAAGAAAAATAAGTCCCATATCCTCGTATACTACGTTTATATCCCCAAGTGTACCGAGCTCGGTGTATTCATTCTTGGCGGTGATGCCGAGGAGTGAGAGAGCCTCCTTTGGGATAAGTATCTTGCCGTCCTCGTTTTTTGGGGACGAGGCAAGGGTGACTCTTTCACCGTTATGAAGGGCGTAGGGGACGTTGACTTTCAAGCAAAGCTTAGGTGTGATTCTTTCGTTTTTCATGATAAATACCTCTTTCCCGAAGTAATGGTTACATCGGGTATGGCGTGGGTTTAAAATAAATATTTATACGCGTTAATCTTAGCACACTTTGGGCGTGATGTCCATTGATTTTTGTTAAAATTGTTGAGATTGCTAAATAAGTTTGTTTGTTATGCACTAAATATTTTCTTCTTTTTTAAACAAAAGTTAGAAAATCTCCGAGATATTTGACAAAGCGCATATTCTGTGTTAAAATATCTTGTGAAATCCATTTAAAGAAAGGATCGTTATGAAACTCAATTACAAAAGAACAATCCTCGTAGGCTTCGCCTTCTTCCTTATCAGCGCATTCTGGCAGGCTTACGACGCAATTGTACCGCTCGCACTGACAAACCACTTCGGTATGCCTCAGACCATATCCGGTATTATTATGTCGGTGGACAACATTCTCGCGGTGTTTATGTTACCCATTTTCGGCGCTCTCTCGGATAAGGTTATGACTAAATTCGGCAGACGTACGCCCTTCATCTTTATCGGCACGATTGCCGCAGTTCTTTCCTTCGTTCTTCTCACCGTTGTGAACGGTATTCAGATAAACGCGCTCGTTGAGGAGGGTATTATCGATGCCTACAACGCGGCATCCGAGCTTTTCAACTCCACCTCGTCTGCTCTCAAGGACAGCCTTGAGGCGGGTATCATCAACGAGACTACCTACAATGCGGGCATCAAGGAGGCTGAGGCTGTCTTTGAGACGGCAAAGGCGACTCTCAAGGAGGACGCTCTAGAGCTTACTCTTAACAATATATGGCCTCTTATCGGCTTCATCGGTGTGCTTCTTATAGTGCTTGTCTCGATGGCAACCTTCCGTTCTCCCGCGGTTGCGCTTATGCCCGACGTTACAATCAAGCCCCTCCGTTCCAAGGGTAACGCTATCATCAACCTTATGGGAACCGCGGGCGGTATCATCGTTCTCGCGCTCAGCTCCATCTTCGGCATTTCCAAGAACCCCTATATGTCCTATACCGGCTATGTTATCGCTACCTGCGTGGTAATGCTCGTTGGTCTTGGCGTGTTTGTCGCTACGGTTAAGGAGAAGAAGTGGGCGGACGAAATGGACGCCACCTCGAAGGAGCTTGGTCTTGACGAGGTAGTTGAAGAAACCGGTGACGAGCCCAAGCGTGCGCTTGATCGGGCAGAGTTCAAGTCTCTTATGCTTATTCTCGCGTCGGTTGCACTCTGGTACATCGGCTATAATTCCATAACAAGTAAGTATTCGGTATACTCCGCAAACGTTCTCGGCGTTGACTACGGTCTTACTCTTATCGTAGCTCAGGCGGCGGCTATCGTTTCCTATATCCCCGTAGGTATCGTTGCATCCAAGTTTGGACGCAGAAAGACTATTCTCGCAGGTATCACAATGCTTGCTACCGCGTTCTTCATCGGAAACTTTATCGGCGCGGGCGCCAAGACTCTCGTTATGTATCCCATCTTCATTCTCGCGGGTATTGGCTGGGCTACCATTAACGTTAACTCCTTCCCGATGGTTGTTGAGCTTGCCAAGGGCGGCGAGGTTGGAAAGTACACGGGCTACTACTACACCGCTTCCATGGCGGCACAGATCGTTGCTCCCATTCTTTCCGGCGCGCTTTACGATCTGTTCGGTATGAGAGCTATGTTCTTCTCCTTCGGTACAGTATTCGTTGTAGCATCCTTCGTTACAATGTTCTTCGTTAAGCACGGTGACGCAAAGCCTGAGGCACAGGGCGCTCTTGAGAGCCTCGGCGGTGCTGACGACTGATAAAACCAAAAAGTAAAAAATAAACCGAGCGGTACGGTCAAGGGTGGATCCGACCGTACCGCTTTTGTCAAAGAGGAATTTATGCATCCTGTTTTCATTGTATTGATAATTGTTTTTTCGATAGTTCTTCTCGGACTTCTCGCTATGCTGTATATGATCAGTCCCGGTAAGAAGCGTCCCGAGATGGACAAGTTCAAGGAGGTCAAGTACGCTCACCGCGGTCTGCACGACGCAACCAAGGCGGAGAACTCTATGTCTGCCTTTGCCGCGGCTAAGGAAATGGGCTTCGGAATCGAGCTTGACGTGCGTCTCTCAAAGGACGGCGAGCTGGTGGTCTTCCACGACGATAATTTAACACGTGTGGCGGGTATTGACGGAAAAGTCATCGATTTTACCGCTGAGGAGCTCTCGAAAATGAGCCTCTCCGGTACGTCTGACGGTGTCCCCACCTTCCGCGAGGTCCTCGACCTCATCGACGGCGCGGTCCCCCTCATCATCGAGATCAAAATGAGCGGTGACGAGCGTGGCGTTTCGGAGAAGCTTATGGAGGTTATCGAGGGATATAAGGGCGACTACGTTGTCGAGTCCTTCAACCCCATCGCGCTTAAGGTCGTAAGGAAAATGCGCCCCGACATTCTCCGCGGAATACTCTCTACGGAGTATCTCAAGAATGAGAAGCACAAGGGCAGTATTCTTTACGCTCTGCTTCAGCATCTTATGCTCAACTTTATGGTGCGTCCCGACTTTATCGCCTACGACAAGAATGGCTATAAGGTAAAGGGACTCAGATTCGTGCGCCGCAGCTTCGGCACGGCTCTTATCGCCTGGACGGTCAAATCCGCCGAGGAGGAGAGGGATGCTATCAGCCACGGCTTTGATACCGTTATCTTCGAAGGGTACATTCCCGAAAAATAAAAGGCGAATTATATGAAAGTACAACTTGTTGCGACCTGCCTTTTTGGTCTTGAGCATCTTCTCGGCGAGGAGATAGAGAAGCTCGGCTACGAGCGTGTCTCTACCATAAACGGCAGGGTGACCTTCATCGGCGACGAGGAGGCGGTGGCTCTCTCCAACGTCTTTCTCCGCTATGCCGAGAGAGTATATATCAAGCTCGGCTCATTCAGGGCTACGAGCTTCGAGGAGCTGTTTGAGGGCACACGCTCCCTGCCTTGGTCGGAATTTATAGGCAGAAACGACGCCTTTCCCGTAAAGGGACATTCGATAAAATCACAGCTGTATTCCATTCCCGACTGTCAGGCTATCGTAAAGAAGGCGATAGTCAGAAGTATGTCCGAGGTCTACGGAATTTCCTTCTTCCCCGAGGAGGGTGTGAAATACCAGGTGGAATTCTTCATTCTCAACGATGAGGCCACTCTTATGATAGATACCTCGGGCGAGCCGCTCCACAAGAGAGGCTACCGCCGTGAGGCAAACGCCGCTCCAATCCGCGAGACTCTTGCGGCGGCAATCGTTGCGACCTCGCGCCCAAGAGAGGACGTGCTTATGTGGGACCCTATGTGCGGCTCGGGCACTCTCGCTATCGAGGCGGCTATGCAGATGAGAAATATAGCTCCGGGTATGCGCCGTAATTTTGCGGCGGAGAAATTCCCGTATATTCCTCATTCGGTCTGGAGAAGCGCTAAGGAGGAGGCCCTTGAGGGCATAACCGATTCTAGCTTTGAGGTCTATGCCTCCGACATCGACGAGGAGTGCGTAAAGCTCACCAAGGATAACGCTTACAGGGCAGGCGTGTTAAATTCTATCAAGGTTTTCCGCCAGGATGCAAGGCGTATTTTCGCCCCCGGCAGACGCGGAACAATAGTAACGAATCCCCCTTACGGCGAGAGAATAGGCACGACCGAGGAGGTCGAGAGGCTGTACCGTGATATAGGCGTACATTTCCGCTCTCTCGCTCCCTGGCAGGTATACGTTATCACCTCTCACGAGGGCTTCGAACGTCTTTACGGCAAACGCGCCGATAAGGTCAAGAAGCTGTATAACGGTATGATACCGTGCTATCTGTATCAGTTCTTCAAGAACAATAAGCCGCAGTAATAAGTGTGACATAGGCTTATACAAATAGAAAGAGAACGGCCACGCGCCGTTCTTTTTTGGTGAAGCTTGCCTTTGGGTAAGTGAAGTTGCTATCGCAGTGAAGTTGCTATCGCAGTGAAGTTGCTATCGCAGTGAAGTTGCTGACGCAGTGAAGTTGCTATCGCAGTGAAGTTGCTGACGCAGTGAAGTTGCTATCGCAGTGAAGTTGCTATCGCAGTGAAGTTGCTATCGCAGTGAAGTTGCTATCGCAGTGAAGTTGTGTCGGCGCACGGTGAGGTAGATGCCAATGAAGGAAAATTTTATTTATTTTTCTTTATTTGGTAACAGTATCTTAATAAACTCGTTGTATAATAAGAGCATAGCAAAGTGTTTTATGTCCGAGAGTCGGACGGAATGGAGTTTTATGAATATGAAAAAGAAGCGCTCGCTTATAATTCTTTCTATAATGCTCGTTGTTGCCATCTTCAGTATGTCCTCCTGCTACCTGATTGATTTCAGCTTCGGAGGCACCGAGGATTATCTGACAAAGAGCGAAGTCGAGCAGATGATAAACAACAACATGGGGGAAAACGTCACCGTTGAGGGCGGAAACAACTACAACGTCACTATTGACGGTGTGTCTCAGGATAATGCGGCGGCAGGCAAGGCTCTTCTGTCTGCGGTAAGCATCAGATGTACCTTCAAGACTACTACCTACGGCACGTCCTATCAGCCCGGCGCGACTGCCAGCCGTGAGAAGACCTCCGCGGGCTCAGGCGTTATCTACAAGCTTGATAAGAACAGCGGCGACGCCTATATCATAACCAACTATCACGTTGTTTATTACAGCCAGTCCAATACCGAGAACGGTATCAGCGACAATATCAGCGTATATCTTTACGGTCAGGAGAGCGGCGAGTACGCAATCCCCGCTACCTACGTCGGCGGCTCGATGAACTATGACCTCGCAGTGCTCAAGGTTGACGGCAGTAAGATCATCGCAGAGAGCAATGTTGCCGAGGTCACGTTTGCCGACTCAAATAACGTCGCTGTGCTCGATCAGGCCATAGCCGTGGGAAATCCCGAGGCTCTCGGCATATCCGCAACTCTCGGATATATCAACGTTGACAGCGAGTATATCCAGATGGAGGGCGCGGACGGCGTTACCGCAATTCAGATCAGGGTAATGAGAATGGACACCGCGGTAAACAGCGGCAACTCGGGCGGAGGTCTGTTCAATAACCGCGGCGAGCTTATCGGCATCGTTAACGCCAAGCTGACAAGCAGCGAGAATATGAGCTACGCCATTCCCTCAAACTTCGTTAAGTACGTAACCGAGAATATTCTCCACTACTGTGACGGCACGGATAAAGAAAACGTGTACAGATGCTATCTCGGTATCACGGTGCAGGCGTCAAGGCTCTACACCGAATACGACGAGGCAAGCGGTAAGCTCCATAAGCGTGAGGATGTGGGAGTTATTTCCGTTGCAGACGGAAGTCTTGCGAAGGGCTTTGTCGAGGTTGGAGACATTATCAATTCGATCACCGTTGACGGCGTGACCTATGACGTAAACAGAATGTATATAGTTACAGATTCTATGCTCAATGCAAGGGTTGACTCCGTCGTTGTAATCAACGTAACAAGAGACGGCGAGAGTGTCGACGTTGAGATAAGAATTGCCGAAAGCTCTGTGGCGGCGATCAAGTAAATTAAAAATGCTCCGTATGCAGGACGTCGTCTGACAGTCCCCACGCGGAGCGTTTTTATTAGTCTTTAGTTCTGATAACTCTTATTACCGCAACCGTCATATCGTCGTTATGCGGCAGGTTTTTGAGGGCGGCGGAGAGTATCGAGTCTGCGTATTCCTTGAGATTGCGCTTCGGAGGCTTTGAGAGCAGGTCTAAGAGCCATGGTGTATCCTCTGCGCTCTGCGCTATTCCGTCGGAGAGCATAATGATGTAATCCTCTCCCTCAAGGTCGATTTTTATTCTTTCCGCGTCCACGTTTTTCATAAGACCGAGGGGCGCGGTTTTTGATTTTATCCTGAATATCGACGAGCCGCGCTTGACGTAGGATGCGGCCGCTCCGCTTTTTAAGAATTCTGCGTCACCGCGGTAGAGATCGACCGAGAATAAGTCGACCGTCGCGGAGCATTCTCTGTGCTTGTGGCGCACCGTGTGGTTGAGAATTTTTAACACGGTCTGCCCCTCGGGGCTGAATTCGAGCGCTCCGCGGAGGAAATCTGCTACAAGAGCCGAGGTTTCCTTTGCCTCGTTACCCGAGCCCATTCCGTCGGAGATGAGCGAGTAGAAATATCCGCCCTCGCTCTCAAACGCCACGGCTGTGTCACCCGATACGCTTTCTCTCTCGCCCGCAATAGAGGCGGTGGCACACTCGGCAGAGAAGGACTTTTCGCTCGGACATTCCATAAGCGCCATTTTGCCTCTGCGGTAGAATTCGGGAGTGCCGAGCCTTACGCCCGCGATGGACTCTATATTTTTCTTCAGCTCGGGCGAGGTTATCCTCGCGCCGCTCTCGTCCTCCGCGGCGAGTATAAAGTAGGGGCGTCTTTCACCGAATGCGCGAATGACTCCGTCGGTAAAGCCCGCGTCCGTCATAACGGGGTTAAGTCTTACCGAGAGCTCGTCGTTGAGGGCTTTTTCTCTTTCGTCGGCAAGTCGCGCCTCGTTGATAAGCTTGGCTATAAGGCCGAAGTCCTCGGAGGATGTGTCCTTCTTCATCTCTCTGAATTTCTCCTCGGAGAGTATTGCCGCGCCTCGGTTGATAGCCTCGGCTATATTGGGAGACAGACGGCAGTATTCGGGATACGCTCCGAGGTCATCCTCGGTTATCCGCCCGTTTTTGTAGAGCAGGTCGGCAAGCTCCTCGGCGTTTTCGATGAACTTTCTGTCACCCTTTGTCATACACGCTCCGCGTCCCTCGCAGGCACGGCAATACTTGTCCGCGCACTCGAGAATAAGGTCGGAGAGCTCCTCCTTTGTCGGACGGGAGGTGTTTTCGTTGTAGTCCTTGACAGAGGCGGAAATTGCAAAGAGAGATGCCTCGAGGGCGTTAAGGTTGCCCTTATATCTGTTACGGTAGGAGAGAGCGACTGTGCCGACCATATCCGCCGCGCTCTTTTCGACCTCCTCGCACTCGCGCTCGGTCTTTTCCGCGGTCAGCTTTTTAAGTATAGGCGATATGGCAAGCGCGGCTATGGCATATTCGGGCAGGACGGTAAGAAGTCCCTCAAGAGCTCCCGCATAGGTTGCCCACGCACCGACAAGCGCGCCGCCTCCCACTATGCCAAAGGCGAGGCCTAAGGGAAACAGACCTCCCGCTCCAATACCCGCAAGAGCGAATGCGACTGAGTACGTGCTGGATATACCAAAGGAGGATACAAAGCCTGTGATACATCCGTAAAGAGCGCCGAAGCGGCGGGCAACTACAAGAGTCATTGCCGCCGAGAATATGTATGCGACGGATATGCCGAGTAGCTCATATTCCTTAAACGATATGGAAACGAGGAATATAATCAATAATGCGGATAATCTGAAGAAAAGTAAATTAAACTTGTCTTTTTCACTCTTTCCCTTGGTTGAAAACACATTTGATGAGTTATCAAACAGCTTCAAAAATGTTATATCGCAGTCGAAAAGTCCAGACAGTGCGAAGACGAGCAGTGGCGGTATCAGTATCATCGAGAGGCCGAAGAGCATGCTCGTCAGGTTGAAGCCCGAGAGCATTACCTCGTAGACCGCGGCGATAAATCCGCCTATCAGGGAGGCGGACATTTTCAGGATGAGCCCCTCTGAGAACCATTTGAAGTAGCGTGTCTCACCCTCCTCGCTCTTGTCCGTTCCCGATACGATAATCCTTAAGAAAACAACGATCACCGATATCATAGAGTAGATGATACCCGATTTACCGAGAGTCAGGGCTCCCGATACCGCGCCGAGGACCGCGATCCATACGCGTGTGGGCAATACCGCGATAAAGGCTATCGCCAAGGGGTGAGAGCCGAATACCACGTGACATCTTGAGAATAGAAACGCAACGAAGAAGGTAAGCACGTCAATAAGAGGAGCCTCGCGCTTTTGCCTTGCCTCCTCGAGTGAGTGCTTTATCGTACCCACAACGCTCACTCCGTATCTTTTTCGCTTTTTTTCTGTTTCTTCACGGTTTGTTTTATCCATATTTGAAATCTCCTTTCATAGGTGAGCGCGGCTTTTTGCCTCGCTCTTTTCCTTCGTATCTATTGTACTTTATGGAGAATGGCGCATATCGTCGGGAACTGTCGGCGGATAAGGAGAAAATGAGGAGGAAAAGAGGAGAAGAGGGGAGAAACGGCGGAAAGCGTGTCGGACTTACGCGGATCTGCTTGTCTTTTGCGAAATGTTGACGGAATAAAAAATGAAAATGAGTTATACGCGCAAAATCCGGTTGAAATTTATTTTAATATATGCTAAAATATTTACAAGAAAAACGAAGGGAGTCGCACTATGGAGAATTCACGTGAGCTTTGCGGCCTTGTCATAGTCAACAAGGAGGAGGGAATAACCTCTCAGGGCGTCGTTAGCCGTGTAAAGAGAATATTCGGAGTAAAGAAGGCGGGACATACCGGCACGCTCGATCCTTTGGCTACGGGTGTTTTGCCCGTTCTTATCGGCAGAGGCGTTAAGGCAAGCGAGTTTATGCTCACGGCAGATAAGCATTACGGCGCGACCTTGCTTCTCGGCGTTACGACGGATACAGAGGACGTGACCGGCACGGTTTTATCCGAGTGCGAGGTATCTCTTTCCGAGGATGTGGTCCTCGAGGCAATATCGGGCTTTGTCGGTGAGATAATGCAGACGCCTCCTATGTACTCTGCTCTCAAGGTCGGGGGACAGAAGCTGTGCGATCTTGCCAGACGCGGTGAGACGGTTGAGAGAGAGGCAAGACCGGTGACGGTCTATTCCATAGATGCAAAAAGAATAAATGAGAGGGAATACTACCTCGACGTGGTCTGCTCCAAGGGTACGTATATTCGTACGCTCTGCGCGGATATAGGCAAGGCGCTCGGCGTCGGCGGTACAATGAAGACACTTACGAGACTCTCTGCCTCGGGCTATCCGATAGATGAGGCGAGGACACTTACCGAGCTTGAAAATATGACTCCCGATGAGAGGGAGTCACTCGTTATACCTATTGAGGACGTGTTCGGAAAATATGAATCCGTCACCCTCGGCGACTTCTTCGCAAGACTCGCGAGGGCAGGTCAGGAGATCTACCTTCACAAGATAAAAAAGAGCTTCGAGGTGGGTACCGTGTTAAGAATTGCGGACTCAAATGGCTTTTTTGCGGTGGGAGAAGTGCGCGAATTCGAAGACGGGTTGGCGATCAAGCCCATACGACAATTTTGAAAGCAGGAGGTAATCATGGCGGAAAGAAAATGGACAGACAGTCAGAAGGCTGCGATAAATACAAGAGACAGAACCCTGCTTGTGTCTGCTGCCGCGGGCTCGGGTAAGACTGCGACCTTGACCGAGAGAATAATAACGTCCATTCTTGACGAAAAAGACCCCGTAAATATAGAGGATATGCTCATTGTGACCTACACGCGCGCGGCGGTGGGAGAGCTTCGTGAGCGTATCGGCAAGGCGGTAAAGAAGGCTATGTCCGAGCGCCCCGGCGACGAGAGACTCGAGAAGCAGCTACATATGCTTCCGAGCGCAAAGATAAGCACCATTGACGCCTTCTGCGCGGATATTCTCCGCGCCAACGCAGACAGAGTGGGTATCAGCCCGAGCTTCCGTGTGCCCGACGGCGCAGAGGCTCAGCTCCTCGGAGAAAATATTCTCGAAGGACTCCTTGAGTCTATATATGAGGGCGAGCTTCCCGATGTGGCAACACCTGCGGAGCTTGACGCCCTGACCGATTGTCTGGCGCAGGCAAGACGTCAGAGCGAGCTGCCCGTGATAATCAGAAGGATATACGCGTCGACGCTAGACTCGCTTGAGGGTGTCGGCTCTATCGGCGCGCTCGTATCCGAATTTAACCCCGAAAAGTTCACACGGGTTGAGGATACAGGCTTTGGCAAGTATGCTATGGCAAGGCTCTCGGAGCTGCTCTCTCACTACGGCAAGGTATTTGCCAATATAAGATGCGAGATAGAGAATATCGACGCGAAAAAGCACGCTAAAATAATAGATGAGTTGCTCGCCGCGGAGGACCTTATCAGAAGGCTCTCCGAGAAGAAATCCTACGAGGACATTCGTACCGCTTTATCGGGTTATGAGTTCGCGAGGGGGGTATCCGTGTCAAAAAAAGAGCCCCTTCCGCCCGTTGCTACTGTAAGAAAGGCGTTCAGGGGAGAGCTCCTTAAAATGCGCGACGATTTCTTCCTGCATACCGAGGAGGAGTGGCGTATTGCCTACCGTGGACTCTACCGTCAGTTTGACGTGCTCTACCGAGTTGTCGGCGAGTTTGACCGCCTTTTCAGGCAGGAGAAGATAAGACGCGGTATATGTGAGTTTACCGATGTTGAGAGATACACCTACGAATGTCTTTGGCAAAACGGTGAAAAGACCGACGTCGCCAAGGAGCAGGCAAAGCTCTACCGCGCGGTGTATATCGACGAGTATCAGGACGTAAACAGCCTGCAGAATAAAATCTTCGAGGCTATCTCGACCGACACAAACAGATTTATGGTCGGTGACATCAAGCAGAGCATCTATGAGTTCAGAAGCGCTAACCCGAGGATATTCGCGGATATGAAAAAGAGCTTCCCCCCTCTTGGAGGCGAGGGAGACTATCCTGCGGCATCGATATTTATGTCGGATAACTTCAGATGTGACGAGGGCGTTATCAATTTTGTTAACGACGTCTTTGACAGACTGTTTTACTTCCTGCGCGACAGTATCGGATACGTTGAGGCTGACAGACTTACCTTCAGCAAGGTCTATGACCATCCGAAGCCGGAGTACGTATATCCCGAGGTCTGTCTTGTACCCGCGATAGCGCCTACCGATCCGCGTTCCGCGCTTGTCAAGGATCAAGCCGACCTTGTACCAGAGGTAGTGGCAAGAAAGATAAAGGAGCTTCTCGACGAGGGGTATCTTGATAACGGCGAGAAGATAGAGCCGCGGCATATCGCTATCATTATGCGTAACGTAAAGCGCAAGGGCAACAGATACGCAAAGGCTCTCGGAAAGCTTGGAATCCCATCGGCAATGGCAGAGAATGAGAAATTCTTTATCAACTCCGACGTGCTTTTAGTCCTTTGCCTTCTTAACTCCATAGACAATCCGCACAAGGACGTTTACCTTGCGGGACTTATGTGCTCACCCATCTGGGGCTTTACCCTCGGTGAGGTTGCAGTGATCAGAAAGCTGTATCCCGCCGAGACGCTCTATGACTCCTTGAAAAAGCACGCCGAGGAGGCAGATGACGGGGGACGTGTAAAGAAATTCCTTGAAAAGCTCGCATTTTACAGACTTCTTTCCGAGGGTATGCCCACGGATAAGCTGCTTATGAAGCTTTACCACGAGACGGGACTTCTCGCTCTCTCCTCCAATAAGAAGGAGAGCAAGGACAACATTATGCTCCTCTACGAGCACGCTAGAAAATTTGAGGTGGGCTCCTTCAAGGGACTTTACAATTTCATCAGCTATATCAATCAGCTGACCGGCCGCGAGAGTGACTTTGACAAGAGGGAAGCGCCCGGCGAGTGTGACGCGGTAAGGATAATTACCGCACACGGCTCCAAGGGACTTGAGTACCCGATAGTGTTCTTCGCGGGTGGTACGGCAAGCTTTAATCAGAATCATAACTCTGGCGAGCCTCCGCGGTTTGAGTACGAGGAGGACTTCGGTATGGGTATGTTCTTGAGGACCGACTCCAGCCTTGCTCTTGTGCGTAACTCGACCAAGAATATAATCAAGCATTACAGACACAGAAAGAAGATAGAGGAGGAGGCGCGCGTCCTCTACGTAATTCTCACAAGAGCGCGTGAGAGACTCTACGTTGTCGGACAGGTCAAGTCCAAGGTCGATGAGTTTGAGGATGAGACCGCCGCTTCTCGTGAGTATATGTCCGAGTATTCGGTATACAATATCTCAACTCTCCTTGGTATGATACTTGAGATGAAAAAGCTCGACACCAAGCTCCCGACAGAATTTCTGAAGGATCCGCCCTTCGTATATACCGACGAGGCGTTTAATATAGATCCGAGTGACGTTGCGAGCCTTGAGGATGGCGAGGATGAGGATACCGACGGCGGAGAGGAAATGATCCCCGACGTCCTTGATTCCGGGGCTCTAGAGTCCGAGCTTAAGGCTAGGTTTAATTTTGTATATCCCACCGAATATCTCACACGCCTACCGGGTAAGCTCTCGGTTTCAAGGCTTTATCCCGCGATTCTCGACGGAAGCGACGAGCACGCAGTAAAGCTTCACGACGGTGACGCAAATGAGGATGGCACAGAGGAAAAGCGCTCTTATTTACCTAAGTTCCGCTCGCCCGATACGGCAAACCTCAGCGCAGAGCGCGGAATCGCCACTCATATGCTCCTGCAGTTCTGTGATCTTAAGAGACTCACAGAGCGCGGCGCGAGAGAGGAGCTGAAGCTGCTTCGCGAGGGAGGATTCCTCTCAGATAAGGATGCGGAGCTTGTTAGAGTGAAGGAGGCGGAGATGTTCGCTCACTCAAGGCTTATCTCGGATATGCTTGCAGCGAAGAAGCTTTACCGCGAGTTCAGATTCAACGTCAAGCTCCCCGCGGAGGATTTCACCACCGACGAGGAGCAGAAAAAGCTATTCCAAGGTGAGCACGTTCTTGTTCAGGGCGTTATCGACTGTCTCTTTGAGGATGCTGAGGGTGACTATCACCTGATAGACTATAAGACCGACAGACTCACTCCCGAGGAAAAGGAAAACCGCGAGATGGCAAGAGCGAAGCTCAAGGAAAAACACTCGCTTCAGCTTTCCTACTACGCCAAGGCGGTCGAGCTTATGTTCGGCAAATACCCGAAAACCATAGAGGTGTACTCGCTTCCCTTGGGAGACACACTTGACGTGTCACGCTGATGTGACTCGTCAATGAATTGCAACAAGTTGCATGAATTGGTACTCCGTACCGTGAATTGCCTGCGGCATGAATTGCACCTATGGTGCATTGTGAGTTGCAATTCAAATCATGGAGCGCGAAGCACGAGAATTCATGACGGCTTGCCCGTCAATTCATGGAGCGAAGCGAGAAATCATAATGCGTAAGCTCCATTCGTTGTTGCCGGCGACACATCGATGATATCCAATAAATTGGATGATATCCCATAGGGATGAAATCGCTGCGCGATGAAATCTGCCTATCGGCAGGTTGAAATAGAAAAAACCACCGTAAGCCCCGACCTGTGCGGAGTTTTACGGTGGTTTTTGTTTGTTTTACATCAGAAGAATACGCTTCTTGCCTGCTCCTTGATTTCCTTGGATGCGGCAAAGGGGATTCTGGTGGTGTAATTGTTCTTTGCGGCAACGATCTGCTTGGTAGGCCAAGCGAAGATGTCTCTGTTCCAGGTGTTGATGGTATCGTTGTAGAGCTCGCGAGCAGCAGTGATCTCTCTCTGGAGATACATATTCTGCTTCATAGCGTCCTCGATCTCGTTGTGAGCCTTAAGCTCGGGATAGTTCTCAAGCGCCACGTTGATGCTGCGGGATACCTGATCAAGCTGACCCTGAACGTCATTTCTGATATCGTCACCCGCGCCGCTTCTGAACTTTGCGATGCTCTCGAAGGTCTCCTTGTCAAGATTTACAGCCTTGTCAACGAGCTTTGCGCAGTTAGAGAGAACAACCACTCTCTGCTCGAGATAGTTGTCTATCTGCGATGCGTTGTGCTGTATCTTCTGCTCAAGCTGCTGGAAGTAGTTCTTAGCCTTGATCTTCATAAAGAGGAATACTACGCCGGGGATTATACCAAGCACCCAGAGGAGTATCTCAAATATGAGAGAGCCTACTCCGACGGTAACGGGAATCTTCTTGACGATGACGTTTGCGTCTACGCCCTCATCCCTGGTTTCGGGATTCAATTCATCTAACATGTTTGCCATTGATGTGTTCTCCTTTTTTGTATTGTATTTTTAGTTTGATATCTTTTTTGCGATTAATCCGTGAGCGTATGCGTGACCGCTTGCCGCTACGCCAAACTGCTCCTTGAACTGTCTTTCGGAAAGATCGAGATTTTCGATCTCTATGCCTGTCGACTTGCTGACGGGAATGTATTCCGTCCACGGAACCGGAACTGCGTGCAGATTACCGTCTCCGCCTCTTACTGTGACGAAGTCGACACGGGGTACGGTCGTGTATGAGTAAGCGGTGACCACGACTGCGTCTGTGTTGTCACTCTTGCGCGCAAACTCGGTCTTGAGGATAGCCTCGGTGTGGGAGCTTTCGTGCGTGAAGTGACCGTAGCCGATAGAGTTTGCCATAACCTCGTGCTCGTAGTAGGTGTGGTTCATACGGTACTCCTCGGGCACCTCAAGCGAGGCGCAGGGCTCCTCCATATATGCAGGAACCGAGAATAAGGGAGCAAAGTCAAAGAATACGGATTTGAAGTACGTCGTGTTGAAGTTGATGAAGTTTGCCTTTATCTGGTCTACGTCATAAGAATAGTAGTTTTTCGCTGACGTGCTCATACACCAATTCTGCGCGTGGTCGGAGAATATAGCGTTGAACCTTTTCTGCTTTACGAAGTCAAAGTCGTCGCCGTAGTGCTCCTTATCGGTCAGAAGCTCGACCATACTCGTCTGCGCGAGGGGAGTGAACATAAGTCTGAACTGTACCTCGTGATTTCTGTCGGTTGCGCCGAAGAGAACGTCAAACTCGGAGTTAGCCATCTCCTGGAAGGTGCCGCCGTTTTTCAGAGCGCGTCTCGCCTTCTTTTCGAGTTGCTTTTCGCCTTTTTCTATCTTTCTCTCAAGGCCCTTCTCGCTGAGGTCCTCGCTGTGCTGAGTCTTGTGGGTGAAGGTGAGGTCGGGCGCCGCCTGACATCCGTAGGCTAAGAAGGTGTTGGTGTGATAATACGGCTTCGGCTTGACTACGCTTGCGTACAGAGTCTCGGATCTGTGGCGTGTACGAATGTTGCCCTTGCTGTCACGGTAGGTCTCTGTCCAATGGATGACGAGGGTACCCGTGTAAGTTTCTGTGCCCATCTGATGGACTCTTCTTCGGCCGAAAATGAAGGGGTTACCCGCAAAGGTGCCGGAGACCGTGTCGGTCATAGAGCAATCGCCGTTTTGCAGGTCAACAAAATCATACTTATCAAGGAAGAGCTTTTCCTGCGCCTTGGTGAATCTTACGTTAAAGTTAAAATCGGGAATGGTTTTTTCAATAAGAGCAAAGGTATCGGTATCATCAAACAGAGCATTGAGAGGTGCGACCTGCGACCACGCCAGAGCGAGGAGCTCGTTCGCCTTTGCAGTGTGCTTGTCTCTGGTCGCGCTTACGTCCTTTATCTTCGGGTTTATCTTCTTTTTGATGAGAAGGGCGGGGATCACGATCAGCGCCGCGCCGAGGATCAAAAGGATAATGCCCGTGTCAATAACCGACTCGGTAAATTGATATATAGAAACGATAGCGAGGATCACTCCGAGGACTATCGCCGCGATAAGAAAGCCTTTCAGTATTTTGTACCTTCTTATAACCTTGTTGAGGTTATCGATGATACTCAGTTGCTCGTTATATTCTTTCACCGTTTTACGGTTTTCCTCGACGTTGATCCTTGACTTTGAGAGCAGATCGTCGAAGTACGCCGTCGCGTTATCGAGGTGAGTTTGTTTTCCGATATTCTTATAATACTTTACCGGCTCGAGTAACTCGTAATTCATAGCGTTTCCTTTCTGAGTGATTACGGGGAGTCAAAATAAAATATGCGCTTTATTTAATTATATACCTAACGTCGGAATTTGTCAAGAAATGGGACAAGGTTTGCAAAAGAGGGGGTGAAGAAAAAAGAGCGGATATGCCGTAAAACCGGTGCTCCGCTCTATGTATGCGTTTAATTAGAGTTGATAAAGGCAGATATTATTTTGCAAGTCTCAGGCTGACCTCTCCTGTGGAGAGCAGCTCCTCCTTGCCACCGTCAAGGGTGAGAAGAAGTTCGCATTTATCCGTGATATCCTTGACGGTTGCCGCGTATTCCACGGTCGGCTTGATAACCGTTACACGCTCGCCTATAAGGAAGGAGCGTGATTTGTATTCTTCGGCTATCTCCCGAGCCCCTACGAGGTGGAGATTATCGAAGAATTCCTTCACAATAAGGGCTGCAAGGTCACATCTTTTGACCTTCCTTCCGCACTCGTCCTCAAGGGTGGTGGCTATATCCTTTACCTCCTCGGGGAAGTCCTGCGAGAATAGGTTGATGCCTATACCGACTACGGCGTAGTCAAGAGCGTTTCCCGACTCGCTTGCGCGCGCCTCGGTGAGAATACCCGCGCACTTCTTGCCTCCAAGATATAGGTCGTTTACCCATTTGATCTTAGGCTCTGCGCCCGAGAGGGAATGGATAGCGCGTGAGGCGATGACCGCCATATAGGTAGTAAGCGAGGTTGCAAGCTCGGGTGGGAGCTTCTCGTTTAAGAGAATGGATAGGTAGAGACCTTTGTTCTTATTTGACACAAAGCTTCTGCCAAGCCTTCCGCGCCCTGCGGTTTGCTCACTTGCAATAAAAACAGAATTGCCGCATCTACCGTACGCCGCGTGCAGCTTCGCTTGTGTGTTGGTTGAACCTATCTTTTTGTAAACATTAATGGACAATTTCTCGGATAAAGCGCCGATTTTATGCTTTATCCTCAATTTATCAAGAATCATAATTGTTCCTTTTTTGAAAAAGCGGCTACCTTTTGGATAGCCGCTTGTGTTGCTTTAAAGATGATGTCGATATGTTGCCGTCGGCAACTCGATATATGGCCACGGAGTGACCATTCGATATATTGCTGCGCAATTCGATATGTTTGCTAGCGCAAACGAGTTTGTAGGATCAAACCTTCTCGACAGAGATTACAACGTTCTCTCCGTTGATGTTCCACTCCTTGGAGTGGGTGAGAGTAGCGCCTATTGTGAGCTCTGTGCCGAGAGTCTCGGACTTGATCTCCTCTGCGTTACGGGTAGCGATAGCCTCTACAGTCTCGTTACCAGAGAAGGCAATTCTGATGTTATCCATAACCTCGAAGCCGGAGTCCTTACGCATGGTCTGGATCTTGGAGATGATCTCGCGGACGTTACCCTCCTCGATAAGCTCGGGGGTGAGATTCTTGTCGATAACCACGGTCACGCCGTGATCCTGCAAGGACTCAAAGCCCTCCTTCTTGGTCATCTCGATAAGGAGATCCTCCTTGGTGAGCACGATCTCGGAGCCATTCACCTCAAAGGTGATAGCGCCCTTAGCTTCAAGCTCGTCCATAGCATCGTTGCCGTCGAGGGTAGCGAGAGTGTTCTTGATACCGCCGAGGAACTTGCCGTACTTAGGTCCTACGGTGCGGAGCTGAGGCTTGAAGGAATAGGTGGTGAAGGTGCGCACGTTATCGGTAAACTCTACCTCCTTGAGGTTGAGCTCCTCTGCGATAACGGATACAAAGCTGTCGTCGGGTACCTTATCGGTCTTGACGTACATCTTGCCGATGGGCTGACGATTCTTGATAGCCGCGGCGTTACGGCAGGCTCTGCCGAGTACCACGATATCCATAACCTCCTCCATATTTTCCTCAAGAGACTTGTCTATCATAGACTCGTCTGCCTCGGGGAAGGAGCACAGATGAATTGACACGGGTGCGGACTTATCCACACTTCCGACGAGATTTCTGTAAATATCCTCGGTCATGAATGGGATCATGGGAGCGGACACCTTAGCGATGGTTACAAGACAGTTGTAGAGGGTGAGGTAAGCGTTGACCTTATCCTCGGGCATATCCTTAACCCAGAATCTCTCGCGGCTGCGGCGTACGTACCAGTTGGAGAGCTGATCTACGAAGTCCTCGAGGACTCTTGTAGCCTCGGTGATCTTGTAACTTGCGAGCATATTGTCAACCGACTTAACAGCCGAGTTGAGCTTGGAGAGGATCCACTTATCCATTACGGAAAGGGTGTCCTTGTTGAGTGTGTACTTAGTGGGATCGAAGCCGTCAATGTTAGCGTAGAGAGCGTAGAACGCATAGGTGTTCCAGAGCGTACCCATAAACTTTCTCTGTCCCTCAACAACCGCCTCACCAAAGAATCTGTTGGGAAGCCAGGGTGCGGAGTTGGAGTAGAAGTACCAACGGATAGCGTCTGCGCCGTAGGTCTCAAGAGCCTCGAAGGGATCTACCGCGTTACCCTTGGACTTGGACATCTTCTGCCCTTCCTTGTCAAGCACGTGGCCGAGAACGAGAACGTTCTTGTAGGGCGCGCAGTCGAAGATGAGGGTGGAAATAGCCATAAGCGAGTAGAACCAACCACGGGTCTGGTCAACACCCTCGCTGATGAAGTCTGCGGGGAACTGGGAGTGGAATACCTCCTTGTTCTCGAAGGGGTAGTGCCACTGTGCGAAGGGCATAGAGCCCGAGTCGAACCAGCAGTCGATAACCTCGCTGACTCTCTTCATCTCGCCGCCGCACTCGGGGCAGGTGATGGTTACCGCATCAATGAAGGGGCGGTGGAGCTCGATGTTATCGGGGCAGTTCTTAGACATACTCTTAAGCTCTGCGATAGAGCCGATGGAGTGTCTGTGACTGCAGGAGCACTCCCAGATGTTGAGAGGCGTGCCCCAATATCTGTTACGGGAAAGTCCCCAGTCCTGAACGTTTTCAAGCCAGTCGCCAAAGCGGCCCTTGCCGATATTTTCGGGAATCCAGTTAACTGTATTGTTGTTCTTGATAAGGTTATCGCGGATAGCGGTCATTCTGATAAACCAGGTATCGCGAGCGTAGTAGATGAGGGGCGTGTTACATCTCCAGCAGTGGGGATAGTCGTGCTCGAACTTGGGAGCGGAGAAGAGCTTGCCCATCTTTGCGAGGTCCTCAAGGATGATGGGGTCTGCCTTCTTGACGAAGATTCCCGCGTAGGGAGTGTTAGCGGTGAGCTCACCCTTGCCGTCTACAAACTGAACGAAGGGGAGGTCATACTTTCTGCCGACCTTGGAGTCGTCCTCACCGAATGCGGGAGCGATGTGTACGATGCCCGTACCGTCGGACATTGTTACGTAGTCGTCGCATACGATGTAGTGCGCCTTAGCCTTCTGGCGGGTTACCTCGTCAGCGGTGAAGTCGAAGAGGGGCACGTACTCGCGTCTTTCGAGCTCGGCGCCGGTCATCTTCTCAAGCACGGTGTATGCAACCTCGCCCTCCTCCTTTGCGAGAGGGGAGAGCACCTTGTCAAGCAGAGCCTCTGCCATATAGTAGACGTTACCGTCGATGCAGGAAACCTTGCAGTAGGTGTCCTTGGGGTTAACGCAGAGCGCTACGTTTGAGGGAAGAGTCCAGGGGGTGGTGGTCCAGGCGAGGTAGTATGCGTCCTCGTCAGCACACTTGAAGCGCGCGATTGCCGACTTCTCCTTGACGGTCTTATATCCCTGAGCTACCTCGTGGCTGGAGAGGGGAGTGCCGCAGCGGGGGCAGTAGGGCACGATCTTGAAGCCCTTGTAAAGAAGGCCCTTATTCCAGATCTCCTTGAGCGCCCACCACTCGGACTCGATAAAGTCGTTGGTGTAGGTTACGTAGGGGTGCTCCATATCAGCCCAGAAGCCGACAGTGCCGGAGAAGTCCTCCCACATTTCCTTGTAATTCCATACGGACTCCTTGCAGTGTCCGATGAAGGGCTCGAGGCCGTATGCCTCGATCTGATCCTTGCCGTCGATGCCGAGCTTCTTCTCAACCTCGAGCTCAACGGGCAGACCGTGTGTATCCCAACCCGCCTTACGAAGGACGCGCTTGCCCTTCATGGTCTGGTAGCGGGGTACCATATCCTTGATTACTCGAGTGAGCACGTGGCCGATATGGGGCTTACCGTTTGCGGTAGGCGGACCGTCATAGAAGGTGTAATTATCACAGCCTTCTCTCTCGGCGATACTCTTCTCGAAGACGTTGTTGGCTTCCCAGAATGCTCTGGTAGCCTTTTCTCTCTCGACAAAGTTTAAGTTTGTCGAGACCTTCTCGTAAATCTCCATTTTTTCTCCTTTCCTGCCTTCTCCTGCGGGAGAAGGGGGACCGCTTGCGGTGGATGAGGAGTTAACTACTTTCATAAGATAACCCTAGGAAAACATTGTTGTTTATCATTTTTACTCGCTGTGATTAAACAATGCTTTCTCCCGCTTACGGCGTTGTTTTATATTTTATTTTTTATCCATTTTCAAATCCGAGAAATCCAATCCCAAATGCATTAAAATATCCTTAGTGACCGCTACGAAATTTGTATTTATGCTCTTGTTTGAATATCTCAACACGGTAATACCCCAATCTGCAAGGGCTTCGTCTCTTTTTCTGTCAGATTGTCTGTGTTCTATGGTGTTGTGCTGTGTGCCGTCTATTTCTATTGCGATTTTTTTGCTTGCAATGTAAAAATCGACAATGAAATTATCGATATTGTGTTGACGCTTTACGGTTAAGGGGAGTAATTTTAAAAAGTCATACCATAAGTGCTTTTCTTCGGGAGTCATATTCTTTCGTAGCTCCTGAGCGCTTGAGATGAGCTTTTTATTGTAAGGTATCATATTAAACTCCTTGTTTGTTGAGGATTAGATAGGATAATAGAATACCAACTCCTCATCCACCGCAATCACGCGAACCCAAAAACTCGACGTCGCTCGTTTTTTGGAACCTCGTGGCGGTCCCCCTTCTCCCACAGGAGAAGGCAATAAAAAAACCGCCTCCAATATGGAAACGGAAAAAATATACCATCCATTCACATATCCACCAATATGCGCCCAAGATTACGGCAGGGCCCCGTCGCTCATTACTCATCCTTCACAAGCGCGACTCGGAAGTGATATTCGGGCAGAGGGATATCGGCTGATGTCAACCTAACCTTGCCACGGCTCTCGCCGTCTCGCGCATACTCCGTATCGGGATCGCACCGTCCCCGACTCTCTGTGCCTTTTTTGCGCGGCTACTGTCTTCGTCACAGTCTTTAGATTTTTTACATATAGATTTTACTACAAAGATTTTAAATTGTCAATACTTTTATAAAATTAAAAATCAGCCGTTTTAAGTTGTGATTGACAAGAAGCACGGTTTTGTGATAATATATAAGAGCGGAGCGGCGGACATTCGGCTCTGCGTATACATAGTTGCCCAAGCTTAAGCGGAGAAGGGGGAGGCAGGAATGGCTTACTACGATAAATTGATCAAGCTGTACGGACGCGTTTATTCCAGACCGACTCTGGTCTCCTTTATGAAGGCGGTGAATTTCGGCTCGGTATGGTTTGCCATAGCCTGCTGTCTGACCGTCGGTGTTTCGCTCTCCATTGATAAGAAGATCACCGAGGTTCTGGGGCTTCTGCTTGCCATTCTTATACCTCTTCTTGTTATCAGTCTTGTGAGCAAATTCTTTAGTTTTTCAAGACCTTACGAGATCATCGATATTGAGCCCTTCATATGGCTCAGGGAGGAGAGAAGGGACGGAGGCGCCTTTCCGTCAAGGCACGTATTCTTCGCCTGGCTTGTCGGTGTAATTATGATCCCCTACACGCTGACGCTCGGGGTATCGGTTATGTTGACGGGCATTCTGCTTTCCGTAAACAGAGTTGCGCTGGGGCTGCATTTTCCCAAAGATGTCATAGCCGGCGGTATTATCGGAATTGCTTCCGGTGTGATAGGAACGCTTGTTTTGTAAATAATTATTGTCATATTCATTAAAAAACGATAAAAATGCCACTCTTGGCTGAATGGAGAAATATATGAAGGTAACATGGTTAACACATAATGGCTTAGCTTTTGAGAACGAGAGAATCACCGTTCTGGTCGATCCTTATCTCTCGGATTCGTGCGAAGGGAAGGAAAGAAGAATTCCCGTCGACGAGAGCTTCTTTGATCTTCAGCCCGACGTTATTCTTATAACTCACTCTCATCCTTACCATCTCGATAAGGCCACTCTTGACAGATTCCTTCTGAATACAGAAAAAGAGGTAACCGTCCTCGCGGGGGGCGCGGCATACAAGAAGCTCAGGTCCTTCGGCTACGATCATAATATTGTTCTTCTCACACCTCACACGGTATGGAGTGAGTGTGGCGTGACCTTCTACTCGGTCAAGGCGGAGCACAGCGAGAGAGATGCTGTCGGCTTTATCCTTGATGATGCGGATAAGACCTACTACGTCAGCGGAGACACACTTTACAACTTTGACGTTATAGACGACTGTCTTGATCTTGTTGAGGACGGCGTTGACTTCGCCTTTCTTCCCATCAACGGCAGAGGCAACAATATGAACGCTAAGGATGCGGCTGACTTTGCTTACGAGATCGGCGCGAAGTGCGCTATCCCCGTGCATTACGGTCTCTATGACTCGCAGGATCCCGATGACTTTGATTTTGATGACAGAATGATCCTTCCGCCCTACGAGACAGTCGAGCTTTGATTTTTTAACGTAAAGTAATAAATGAAAGAAAAAATGAGAAAATAGAGGTATGTACGATTACCTTATCTATTTTCTCATTTTTTCAATTCTCGGGTGGTGCGCCGAGGTTGTTTTCTGTTATTTCAAGACGGGCAGATTTGTTAACCGCGGACTTCTTCACGGTCCGTACTGTCCGATATACGGCGTCGGAGTTTGTCTGTCGTGGGCAATGCTTGGCGAGGTTGGAAATCTTGGAGCTCTTTTCTTTCTGTCCGCCGCTGTGGCTACCTTAGTCGAATTCGCCGTGGGACTTGTTTGCGAGAGGATGCTCGGAAGAAGGCTTTGGAGCTACGATGGGGAGGTGGGAAACATCCTCGGACTCGTTTGCCCGCGCTTCTCGCTTTTATGGGGATTTCTCCTTCTCATCGCTCTTGAGTCTATGCCGCTTGTTTCCCGCCTTGCAAGGACTCTTGACCGCGCGCCGTATCGCACGCTCGTATATGTCGTCTTGCTTGTCATCGTCGTTGATGGTGCGACCTCGGTAATCAATCAAATCAAGAAAAACAGAGAAGAAAGAACCACCTAAAAGCGATATATGACAACTAAACTAGTCAAAAATATCAAAAAAGAGGCTACCGATAGGTAACCTCTTTGTCTTTCTCAGTTAACAAAACCGATCTTTCTTCTGACCTTGGACATAGTGCGTCTTGCATATCCGTATGCATCCTCCGCGCCCGCCTTCATAACCGCTTCAAGGTGAGCTTTATCCTGCACAAGTCTTGCAAACTCGTCTCTTACGCTTGTCAAACCGTCAGCGCACGCCTCGCCTACTGCCAGCTTGAAGTCGCCGTATCCCTTGCCGTCAAACTCGCGCTCGATCTCGTCAAAGGTCTTGCCTGTGAAGGCGCGGTAGATGGTCATAAGGTTGGATACACCCGGCTTATCCTCGGAGTAGCGAACACAGGTCTCAGAGTCGGTAACCGCTCTCTTGAACTTGCGCATAATGTCGTCCTTGGAGTCGAGGATACGTACTACTGCATTCTCGTTGGGATCGGACTTGGACATCTTAGCTGTGGGCTCCTGAAGGGACATTATCTTCATTGTATCCGTGGGGATATAGCCCTCGGGAATCTTGAAGGTGTCAGAGTATATAAGGTTGAATCTTGCCGCAACGTCGCGTGCGAGCTCAAGGTGCTGCTTCTGGTCAATGCCTACGGGCACGATATCCGTCTGATAGAGAAGAATATCCGCCGCCATAAGAGCAGGGTAGGTGAACAGACCTGCGTTGATATTCTGCGCATTCTTCGCGCTCTTATCCTTAAACTGAGTCATTCTAGAGAGTTCACCGAACATGGTGTAGCAGTCGAGTATCCAGCCGAGCTCCGCGTGCTGAGGCACGTGCGACTGTACGAAGAGGGTATTCTCCTTGGGATCAAGGCCGCACGCCATATAGAGAGCGAGAGTCTCGTAGGTTCTCTTTCTGAGCTCTGCGGGCACCTGTCTTACCGTGATGGCGTGGAGGTCGACCACGCAGTAGAAGGTTTTGTAATCCTCGGAGAAGCGAGAGAAGTTCTTTATCGCGCCGAGGTAGTTTCCTATCGTGAGGTTGCCCGAGGGCTGAACTCCCGAGAAAACTATTTTCTTATCATTTTCTGCCATTTTTATGTTCTCCTTGCGGAATCTTTCAAATATATACCAAGATTATACAACCCTTTGCCCGATTTGTCAAGCCGAGAATTGAAAAGAAGGGGATTTTCGAGGCTTTTAAGGCGTTTTTTAGGCGATTTATTGACAAAATATTACCGAAATGGAAAAATGTTTACGGCTTGTACACTATAATATTTAAATTTTATTTATTTTGTTAATAATTTATTTACATTTGTGTGGTATAATACTGAATTAGCTTGGTATCACCGTGAAAACCGATGCCGAGCCTTAAAAATGATATAAAAATTTTAGATATATGCGAAAGGAAGTCGGTCTTACCGACGAAAAGTGACAATGATCAAGGTTCAGAATCTGGTTAAGCGTTACGGCTCAAACTATGCTTTAAACGACGTCAGCTTCGAGATAGGCGAGGGCGAGATCGTAGGTCTTCTCGGTCCTAACGGAGCGGGCAAGAGTACGGCGATGAATATCCTTACGGGATATCTCTCCTCAACCTCGGGCGAGGTTTACATAAACGGAGTGAATATTCTCGACGGTCCCATCGAGGCAAAGAAGAATATAGGCTTCCTTCCCGAGCAGCCTCCTCTTTATCCCGAGATGACGGTTACGGAGTACCTGAATTTCGTATACGAGCTCAAGAGCTGTGAGCTCGAGAGAGAGCCTCATATTGCCGAGATAATCTCGGTTACCAAGCTCGGCGAGGTAAAGGACAGGCTTATCCGCAACCTCTCCAAGGGTAATAAGCAGAGAGTAGGTATTGCTCAAGCTCTTATAGGCGATCCCAAGGTCGTTATCTTCGACGAGCCCACCATAGGCCTTGACCCGAAGCAGATAATAGCCGTGAGAAATCTTCTCAGAACGCTTGCAAGACGTCACACGGTCGTGCTCTCGACGCACATTCTCGCCGAGGTACAGGCTGTTTGCGAGAGAGTTATCATCATCAACAAGGGTAAGATAATTGCGGACGAGCGTACCGAGGATATAGTCAAGACTATTGAGGACGGCTACCGCTATAAGGTCAAGGTATGCGGCCCTGCAAGAGAGGTAGAGCTTGCGCTCCGTAAGATTAACGGTGTAAAGACCGTCGAGTCGACCGGAGAGAGGGATCTTGATTCCTTCTCCTATATCATCGAGAGCGAGAAGAGCATTGACGTCAGAAAGTCGGTGTTCAATCTCTGCGTATCGAACAATTGGCCTATCATCGGTATGGAGCCTCACGGCACCGACCTTGAAACAGTATTCATTCGTCTTGTCGACCGCTCCGACGGAGTGTCCGAGACCAAGAAGCGCAGAAAGTGAGGGCATAAAGAATGCTTGCAATTTATAAAAGAGAGCTCCGTAGCTACTTTGTCGGAGTTATTGGTTACGTGTTCCTTGTGATCTACCTTACGATCGCGGGAGTTTTATTCAGCTATACAACTATGTTCTCGATGTCCGCGGACGTGACGAACTACTTCACCCTTATGCTCGTATTCTCCGCTATCGCGCTTCCTCTTCTTACGATGAAGTCCTTCAGCGAGGAGAGAAAGACCAAGACCGAGCAGCTCATTCTGACGGCACCCGTGTCGCTTCCCGCGATGGTATTCGGCAAATTCCTTGCCTCCTACACCGTCTTTGGCGGCGCGACGCTTCTCACCTCCCTTTACTTCCTCTTCCTCATTCCTTACGCAAAGCTTAAGTTCGCCGTCCTCTTCGGCAACCTTATAGCTCTGCTTCTTGTAGGAATGGTGTTCATCGCTATCGGTATCTTCGTATCCGCCCTTACAGAGAACCAGCTCTCCGCGGCTATCGGTACCATAGCTATTATCCTTGCCTTCCTCGGCATAGGACTTATCAACTCGCTTATCCCCACCTCTTACGCTATCAGATACGTGTTTGACGCGCTCTCTATCTTCACCAGATTCCAGAGCTTCGTCAACGGCTACTTTGAGTTCGCGTCGGTCATTTATTACCTTTCTGTGAGCGCGATATTCCTCTGGCTCACCATCAGAGTTTACGACCGCCGCAGATTCGGTTAATTCGAGAGGTGCCCAAGGTATATGAAAGACTTTCTTAAAAGGCTCGGCGCTAAGGTAACGGGCAGGAAGGGAATCGGAAATACCATGACCGTGGTGATCATCATCGCGGTGGTGCTCCTCAACATTCTCGCCTATACCGTAACCAATGCGTTCGGACTTTACGTATATTCTCCCGACGTGGACGACCTTTCCATCTCGGGCAACACAGACGAGCTTTTCGCCAATGCGATGCTCCTTGAGAAAAAGGTCACTATAACCTTCTGTTATTCGGAAGACAAGCTCGAAAAACACGACACGGGTAGCCTCGTTCTCACTACGGCTCGCGCTTTTGAGGAAAGATACCCCGAGCTTATCGAGCTCCGCTTCGTCAGCCTGCTTACCAAGATGGACGAGGACGGAAATATCGTTGATTTCGAAAAATATATTGACGGCGGAAAAAATTCTCTCAAGCAGAACTCGGTCATTTTTGAATCGGGAGAGGGAGAGGAATGGAGCTGCCGTGTGCTTACCGATACCGCATCAAGCGCGGGCTTCGTTGACTTTTACATTCTTGACTCCTCCTCAAACGTCGCCGCGTATAACGGCGAGGAGGTAATGGCGGCTATGATCTCTTGGGTACTCCACGACGAGCACCCCGTGGCGTATTTTACGCAGAACCACGGTGAGACCGCAGACGTTGCATTCAGCAACCTTCTGACCTGCGCGGGCTATTACGTTGAGGTCATTAATCTCAGAAAGAGCGAGATACCCGCGGATGCAGGTATGCTCATTATTTCCAACCCCACCTCCGACTTTGAGCTCTCCGTGGAGAATGCCGACGTCAGAGGCGAGATAAACAAGATAGAGGATTATCTTGAAGGCGGCGGCAAGCTCTACGTTGCGCTTGACCCTTACGTAAAGGAGCTTAAGAATCTTGAATCCCTGCTCAAGAAGTGGGGTATAGCGCTCTCGGGCGAATACAACGAGCATGACGTGCTCGTCCGTAACATAGTTAAGGAAAACTCCAACGCTATCACACCCGACGGCTACACCTTCATCGCCACCCACGCGGACAATGCGGTGGCAGGCGAGATACTCGGCAAGATCGAGGAATACGGCTCGGACAGCGTTCTTATCAGCCAGGTGACAAAGCTTGAGCTCGATTCATCGCTCGGAGCTCAGCCTATACTCGTTTCAGGCAGCACCTCCTCCACCCACGC
This sequence comes from Clostridia bacterium, assembly GCA_017453245.1. Classification (GTDB taxonomy): domain Bacteria; phylum Bacillota; class Clostridia; order Oscillospirales; family CAG-272; genus UBA1740. The sequence goes on along the minus strand of JAFTKM010000007.1, from coordinate 136,246 downwards.
GGGCGGTAAGGAGACGGACAGCGAGGGCGGATACGCCGTTGCCGCATATTCGAGAAGGGCAGAGAAGGACGGCAAGGAATCGACAGTCTTTGTTATCCCCACGGCGTATATCACCGCTACCGACGCCTTCCTCTCGGACAGCTACTTTAATAAGGATTTCCTTTTTGCAACCCTTGAGGTCCTCTTTGACTCAAATCCCGCTCCCCGCGGATGCAACCAGGTGATGTACAGAACTTCGATACTTGAAAACCTCACCATGGGCAAGGCGAAGCTCTATACGGCAATCATACTTATCATACCGGCGGCGCTTGCCGTGCTCGGCGCAATAACGATTATAAGGAGAAAGAACAGATAACCGATGAAAAAGTCGATATTCAAGGGTAAAAGCACCCGAACGAAAATATTTTCCGTTATCACGATAGTCGGTATCCTGCTCCTCTTCGGTCTTAATCTCGGCTTGACCTATCTTGGCGGACAGAGACTCATTATGGCAGACCTGACACCCGAGGGCTTCTACACCCTCAGCGATAAGATGCTCGAGGTTTGCCACGAGATACTCGATCCCGATGAAAACGGCGAAACAAAGGAGATCAAGATCACCTTCTGCACCGATCCCGATTATTTAGTCGCAAGTGATAAAATGCGCGCCACCTACTTTATGGCGCTTTCCCTTCAGAACAAATTCGATAACGTGACTGTCAAGACGGTAAACGTCGCTCTTGATCCCACCGCGGTATCGATGTACAGAACCACGTCCAGAGAGACCATAGCATCCTCCGACGTCATTTTCTCCTACGGAGCAAAGTACAAGATCGTCGATGCGACAGGCTTCTGGACAAGCAACGATTTCTCCTACAACGGAGAATACAGAGTGGCGTCGATACTCGCCTCTCTGACGGCAATCAACCGTCCCGTGGCATATTTCGTAACCGACCACGGAGAGACCTATTACGATCCCGAGAATCCCGATTCCGAGATGAGCAAGAGCCTCGGCCATCTTGCCGACCTGCTCAGCGAGCGCGGACTTGCTATCAAGACGCTTTCCATCTCCGAGGTTGACAGCATTCCCGAGGATTGCGCGCTTCTTATTATCAACGATCCCAGAACTGATTTCGTTTACGATGAGTCAAGACTCGACGAGTTCGGATACGTGTCCGATCTTGAGAAGGTTGACAGATACCTTATGCGTGAGTCTGCGGCAGTCTTTCTCAACAAGGATTACGCGGTAACGCTCCCGAATCTTGAGAATCTCTGCGCGGAGTGGGGTATATCCTTCGGTACCTCTCAGGTATTCGATCCCGATAACGCCCTCTTCACCACGATGGGCGGAGAGTCCGACGACTCGGTATTCGCCGGCGTTTACGACTCTAATGAGCAGAATTTCGGCTACGCCTACTACGGCGGATATTCCACCCTTACCAGCGCTCCCAAGATGGTATTTTCCAACACGGGTTACGTCTATTGCTCGATCGACATGAGTGAATCGATGGTTGAGATGGGTAATAAGTACGGCTCGAGAAACTACGCGGCGTTTATCGGCACGTCCGAGAATGCGTACGTATATTCGGGAGGCGCGACCGATACGGGCGTGAGAACTCTCGCGGCTGCGGGTGTAAGAAAGAACCTTGACAGCTACACCTCGGAGAATTCCTCCGCATACCTTTTCTGTACGGGCAGCGCGGATTTCTTCTCCAACGAGCTTCTCGGTAATACCTCCTACGCAAACTACGACGTTCTGGCGTCGGTAATCAGCAATATTTCGAGAACCGACAGATACGCGACCATTGAGCTTGGCGGTCTGTCGATGAACTCGACCAGCTTTGGCGGAAAGCAGACTCTCTCGACCGAGCTTTCAAGCTCACCGAGCAAGATCTACAGCTGGGATGCCAAGGAAGTTTTAAAGTACAACAAGGGCCTTAGCGGCACCGCTATCACAATATACACAATCATCGTTATGGCTGTTCCCGCAGCAATTCTGACTGTCGGAATAGTCGTGTTTATCAAGCGTAAATTCTTATAAGGAGGCAGATGTGAAAGCAGTAGAAAGAAAACTGAATAAAGCGCAAATCACAACTATCTGGCTTTTGATAATATCTGTTCTTCTTGCGGCGGCGTGGCTTACGGTCAGCCTCGTGATAAAGAATCTCTCCTCCCAGGGCGGCTCATCCTCGGGCAACCAGGCTCCGACACCCCTTGAGGGAGAGGCTACGTATCTCAATCAGCTCGTTGCTTATCCTACGATCGAGGAGGGTGAGATCACCTATATCGAGATCAAGAATAAGACGGGTGACTTCGGCGTTTCCAGATACCCTGACGATAACGGAAGCTTCCTTTTCCACTACTACGTGGACGGACAGGAGGGCGCAATTCCTTACACGCCCCCCATCATGGGCGCTGAAGGCGACTTTGAATATGAGAGTCTCTACGCTGTGGAGACGGGCGACGGATACGGAATGATATATCATCTTACCTATCTTTGCTCGGCGCTCGGCGCTCCGTATTTCACAGAGAGGATCCCTCTTCCCTCGGACGATACCGAGGAGGGCGCGGCTAAGCGTGAGGCGCTTCTTCGTGAGTACGGTCTTACACAGAGCGAGAGCACTATGGTATCCTTCGTATACGGCGAGAGGGACAAGACCACGGGCTCCATTATTGAGGACAGCGAGGATGCGCACCTTATCGTTATAGGTGACAAGGCGCTCTCGGGTAACGGATACTACTTTATGGTAGACGGCAGAGATTACGTTTACTACACGGGCAGCGAGTATTTCTCCTACGCTCTTGCAGGCTTCCACGAGTTTATCAAGGGTAGGCTTGTGGCTGAGGGACTTGACGGCGAGTCGGTCTACGGCCCTTACCTTACCACCGACTTTAAGGAGTGGAAGGGAACAGTCTTTAAGGCTGAGTCCGACAGAGTGTTCACGAGCGATCAGGACGGATACAAGAATTACGAGAATCCGAGCGTTACCGTAAACGGCAGTTATTACGCCAGCGTTGACAAGGGACTTGATTTCGTTCCCGAGTCGGGCGACTTCTCGGGCTATGAGACAGAGGAGGGCATCAACCTTTCCTTTGATCTTGAGGCGCTCAAGGCTCACCCTGAGTTTACGAGAATAAAGAACGCTCTTGTGGGTAAAAGCGTAGGCTCGTACGCAGGTGACGAGATAATCATCACCCTCCTCTCCGAGCTTTACAACTCCGATGAGAAGAGAATAGATTTCGGTGAAAACGAATCCGTATCCTACGAATACAAAATATCAAAAATTGAGGCTGTGATCACCGATAACGGTGAGAAAACGAGCGGCTCTGTCGAGTCCTCGGACACCCTCTTAAAGGTCACTTATCGCTACACGGTAGGGGGGGTAAGTGTAAAACACGACTGTCACGGCGTCATAGATCTCGGTGATATCGATCCTGCCGAGGCTGAGAAGCTTGTCGGCGTGAATATCGGCGAGGACCTCGGCGAGAGCGCAGTTACCGTTACCGTTAATTATACCGCGGACAATGCTTTGTCCACTACTGAAAAATACGTCCTCACCGGCGTTACCTCGATATTCGACGAGTACGGCGCGATAGCGGACACAATTACCAACGAGACCTTTGTCAACATCTCATACAGCCACTATGTTGACGGCAAGGAGAAGACCTCGGGAACCTCTGTCATCAGGCTTGCTGACATCAAGGACGGTGACAAGCTCGCTCCCCTTAAGACCTTCCTTCTCGGCAAGGGTAAGGGCAGCTACAACGAAACCGTGTATAACGAAACCTTCTATTACGAGGTTATGAGAGAATTCGTAACCTACGAGATTTCCGAGATAGAGTATTTCGTTGCCAACGAGATGATCGTCTCCTTCAGATTTGTTAACGCGTCCAAGAGAGATCCCTTCTACGGAGATACCCTCTATGAAAACACCCTTACCGGCAAGAACAGACTTTACGGTCTTAACGCGGGCTCCTGCGAGTCTGCGGTCAAGCTCCTTGGCGGTATAGGCACGGACAGTAACAGCGCGGTCGGATTATCCGGCACCACCGTGGCGATCGGACTTTCTCTTGATAATATGGAGAAGTACGGACTCTTCGCTCACAAGATATACTTCGAGATGCCAAGAGGTATTTTCGATGCCAGCGAGGGCGAGGAAGCCTCCGACAACGACCAGCTCAGTGACTTTGACTGGATATCCACTCTCGGCTTTACGCTCTACATCAGCGACCCCGTGTATGACGCGGACGGCTCGAAGATCAGATATATCGGCTCGGATATGTATGACGTTATCGCAAAGGTCCCCTCGGCAGACTTTGATTTCGTCGAGTATGATTTCATCGATTTCTGGGCGAGAAAGAATCTGCTTATGATGGATATCACAAAGCTTCAGGGACTCAAGCTTGAATTCAATATGCAGGATCTTACCGGCGAGTATGACTTCGAGGTTCTCTTCAAAGATGCCTACGAGGGCTACGTTAACGGAGAATACGTTGTCAGCGAGACTGAATTCGCGGGCTCCTCTCCCATAGACCAGGAGATCATCAAGGTGAAGGCGTCGGACGATGCGTTTGATACCGCCTTCAAGGAAATGTTCGGCACCGAGTGGGGCGATCTCTCCACGCTTCACAATCATACAATGGGTGACGGTAAGGCGACCTACTACCCCGGCAGCAGGGACACCCTTGGCGCCGCTTACTTCAACAGCGTGTACGAAACCCTTCAGCTGACGAGATATCTCGACCGCCTCACCGACGAGGAGCAGGCGGAGGGATTCACCAAGACAAAGGTGATGAGTCTATACCTTGAGGTCGAGGACAAGGCATACGGCTATACCTACGATTTCTACAGAATCGACGACCGACGCATTATGGTAAGCTTCTACCGCAGTGATGACGATGGAAACATGGTAGATCAGCTTGGCGTGGTTTCCGATTATTACATTTCGACGTTCGCATTCAAGCAGCTCGTTAACCATTATATGTATCTTCTTAACGGAAAAGAGGTCGACGAGAACATCAATTACGATTAAATAGGCTGAGATTCGGGGTGTTTTCTATGAAAATCGCATAAAAAAATGTAAAAAACACCCCTGAATCCGTCATAGAGCAAAAATATTTAAAAAAAACATTATTTTTTAAAAAAAGGTTTGCATTTTATAAAATAATATGATATAATGTTATGGCTTGAATTGTCACCGCGTGAAAAAACGGGTGATTTTGACGGGCGAACGTACCCAGGAACGGTACTTAAATATGTTCTAAAAAATAAAAATATATGAGGAAACAGACAATGAAAAAGAGAATTATCAGTTTAATTCTTGTTGTAGCTTTGGCATTCCTCACCCTTACCGGTTGTTCCTACAACTATGCTAAGGATGATATGTCCAAGTACGCAACACTTGATGCCGAGGCGTTCTTTAACGCTCTTCAGGCGCTCACCATTACCGACGGAGACTTCGGCACTGATGAGGCCGTAAGACAGAGCAAGGTACAGGATGCTATCGCTGCGGCTATTCTTAAGGTTACCGATACTACCGACAAGAAGTTCGCAGGCAAGGTAGAGAAGTATGACTCTCTCTACTTCTGCTACTATGCTACCGACGCTGAGGGCAATATCTTCTTCGCAAGCAAGATGGACGAGTCCAAGCCCACCAACATTCAGGTAGGCCTTACCACCCTTGAGGGCCTTAACAAGGCAGTATCCGAGGGCGCACTCAATAAGGAGATCGCAGATCACCTTTACTCCACCTCCTCCGCTACCGTTGTAGGCAAGGGCGACGCGCTCTCCATCTCCTACACCAAGACCTGGAATGACGGCCTTGAGAACAAGACCGAGACCGTAACTCAGGAATACTTTGTTGTCGGCGAGAACAACAAGCTTGCAGACGCTCTTATCGGCGCTCAGGTTGGCGTTACTCTCCCCGAGATCAACTTTACCGAGATCGAGACTGAGACCTCCGCTGAGATCAAGTACACCTACACCGACCTCAAGGTAGAGTCCATCGTTAAGGACAACAGCACCGATAAGGTTAGTGACGGTGACGTTATCTTCGTTACCTATACCTACACCTTCTCCGCTGCTCAGTGGCTCAACTCCGAGACCAACACCTACGATCTTCCCGAGGGCTACAGCGCAGAGAACATCGACTCCGACGGTAACTACAAGGCTACCGTATCCTACCAGGTTATGAACGTAACCAAGGATGCTGACGACGCTACCGATGAGACCAAGACCTTCGCAGGTCAGCTCGTTGACAAGAACGTTGGCTCCACTACCTCCTCCATCACCGTTAAGAACGTTGAGATCGACGGCAAGACCGTTGAGATGAAGTACACCAACGTAAAGGTTAACTGGATCGTTAAGTCCGACAACGCTCCCTTCACCGTAACCTATACTCCCTACGAGGAGGAGCTCAAGGAGGATAACAGCAATAAGAAGACCGAGACCAACATCTACGGTGAGAAGATCACCCTTAACGGTGTTGAGCTCACCTACAACATCTTCCCCGTATACTACCTCGACGTAGCAGAGCTTAGCGCAGAGGTTATTCTCCGCGAGTTCTACTCTACCGTTGCCTCCACCGTTGTTGCTGAGCACGACGAGACCGAGGAGGACCACGACCACGAGGCTCTTACCTCTTACGTTTTCGAGACCCTCAACGATGAGGAATACAAGAATGGCGACAAGACTCTTGCAGACCTTGTTGAGGAGCTTGTAACTCTCAACAGCACTCTCACCACCAAGGAGAAGGCTGAGACTGAGGCTCTTAAGGCGCTCACTACCGCGCAGTCCAACCTTGCAAAGGACGACGGCGCATCCGAGTCCGAGACCGCTTCTCTTAAGACCAAGCTTCAGAATGCTCAGATCGCATACAATACCGCTAAGACCGAGGCTGACAATGCTGAGAGTGACGTTGAGGAGAAGATCACCGCTATCCTTGCTTGCAAGAAAGGTGAGACCGGCGTTGAAAGCGCTCTTGTAGCAGATTACAACGAGTATCAGTACAACACTCTTGAAGATGCTTACAAGGCAGACATCAACAATAAGATCGCAGCTAAGGTTATCGAGTACCTTGAGAAGAACGTTAAGTTCGAGGATAACCTTCCCAAGAGAGCTGTTAAGAATGCATACAAGGCAATTATGAACACCTACAAGTATGACTTCTACGAGGGCAACTACTCCTCCGGCAGCTCCACCTCCACCTCTACCTCTACCGAGACCAACTACGCTCACTACAACGGCGACTTCGACGCTTACCTTATCGATAAGGTAACATCTAACAAGGGCGATATGGACGCTGTTGAGGCTGCTATCCAGGCAGAGGCAGAAGAGACCGTAAAGGATATCATTATCATTTACGTATTCGCAAACGCAGTTGAGACTAAGTGGGATACTGACGTAACCCTTACCAAGGATGAGAAGAAGGATATCAAGAAGAACCTTGAGAACACCGCGCTCCTTTATCAGCAGTACGGCCTTTCCTTCACCTACAACGTTGACGACAGCTACCATGCTGAGCAGTTCGACAAGGCTATGAATTACCTCCTTGAGGTAGACGAGTCTATGGAGGACGTTGTTCTCGGCGTAGTTTATAAGCACGTTAACTACACCACTGAGGCTCAGGATAAATAATTAAAACGACATTAAAGGGCTGTCCTGCTTACAAGGCACAGTCCTTTAATTATAAAAAGGAAGACTATGAAGGAAGTAAGTCTTTACACGGATGGAGCCTGCAGAGGAAATCCCGGCCCCGGAGGCTTTGGAGCGATCCTTGTGTACGGAAGGTATGAAAAGGAGTTGTCCGGCGGAGAAATTGAAACCACCAATAACAGAATGGAGCTCCTCGGAGCGATAAGGGGACTAGAGGCTCTCAAGGAGCCCTGCTCGGTCACTCTCACCTCGGACTCTAAATATCTCGTCGACGCATTCAACGAGGGGTGGATATACTCCTGGCGCGATAAGGGCTGGAACAAATCCGGCGGACTCAAGAATCCCGATCTTTGGGAGAAAATATATGAGCTCACGCGCATCCACAAGGTTAAATTCGTGTGGATAAAGGGGCATAACGGACATCCGTACAATGAAAGATGCGACGCGCTCGCTACCGCGTATGCGGATTCCTTTAATAATATAGGAGAAAACAATGGCTAACAACACCGCTACAGAAACAAAAAAGCTTGACGGCACAAGAATATTTCTTATAGTATTTGCGTGCGTTGCGCTTGTAGGAATTCTCACAGCCACGGTATTCGCTATCGTTGCGGCTGTGAATAAGAACAAAAGCAAGGCCTTCGATTATATGAAGGTCGATCTTAAAAAGTACGTTGAAGTATCCTCCGATCTTTACAGCAGCTATGAGGTTGAGATCGACGTGTCCGCAGTAAGCGACCAGGACCTCAAGGATGCGATACTCAAGGTGCTTTGTCAGAACAAGATCACACCCGACACCCCTGTTATCAATCTCCCCAACGTAACTCTTTCCGCAGGCGACGTGGCTAACATCTACTATCGCGGCTACACCCTCGGCGAGAATGATGAGAAGCAGTACTTCGACGGCGGATGCAACTTCAGCGACACCTCCGCTTACTCCCTTGAGCTTGGCTCTGGCAGCTTTATTCCCGGCTTTGAGTACAACCTTGTAGGCAAGAATCAGAAGAATTATGCTACTATGGAGAAGGCTACCTCAGGCCTCGTTCAGGCAGGCGATATTATCAAGCTTACCTATTCCTCTTATTATGCTGACGGAACTGCGAGAATGTCGCAGACCGCTACGATCGACCTTTCCGATCCCACGGTTGACGAGACTTGGGGCAAGGGCTTTGCAGAGTATTTTGCTCTTAAGCCTATTGGCACTCAGTTTGCTACCAACGAGACCGGCAACAAGCTTCTGGTCGAGACCACCAGAGAGAGTGACGATCCCAATGCTACCGACTGCTATTTTGATATGACTGTAACCGAGGTTTACAGAATAGATGACAGCGAAAAGGAAAGACTCGTTGTCGAGGCTTATTTCCCCTCCGATTATGCAAACAGCGACGACCTCAAGGGTAAGACCGCTTACTTCGAGGTATATATCAGAACCGCTAAGGATTACACCACTCCCGAGTATAACGATGAGTTCATTACCGAGACTCTTAAGATCAGCGCGGAGGATCTTGCATCCTTTGAGGGCGCTACTCTTGTAGAGAAGTATGAGAATTCCGTAAAGGCAGAGCTTGACAATGCCTATAACGAGGAGGTCGACTCCGCGGTTGAGGTTAAATTCTGGGATCACATTATCGCAAACGCTAACTTCAAGAAGCTCCCCGAGAGCGAGGTAACCGCTAAGTATAACGAGGACCTCGACGAGATCAACTCTATGTACGCAAGCTACTCGAGCTACTACAACAGCCTTGACGCGTTTGCAAGAGAATATCTCGGCCTTGACAGCAAGGCGGATTGGAAGGCAACTCTTCGCTCCAATGCAGAGATCGCTGTTAAGCAGAAGCTTGCATTCTACTACATCGTCCGTCAGGAAAACCTTATTCCCTCCGACGAGGAATATAACGCAATATATGAAAGACTCTTCGGCGAGTATCTTCAGTCCTATCTTGATTACTACGAGATCACCGAGGACTCCGAAAACTATGACGAGAAGGTAGAGGCAGCAAAGGAGGACGTTAAGTCTCAGTTTGCCGACTCCTATTGGTACGAGCTCGTTCTTTATGATTACGCTATCGACAAGCTTATCGATAACGCGACCGTGAAGAACGGCTGATAAAACCGCATAGAAACAAAAAAAGATGACGGAATTATTTCCGTCATCTTTTTTACTTAATCAAATAAAATGAAAACTAAAATTTACAAAATCAGCCGTAAGTTCTCGCCATACGGAGAATTCTGAGCTTATATACAGCTCTCGGATCTCTGAATTTGAGATCGAATGCGGTCTCGTAAAGTCTGAAGGCAACCTCTCTGTTGGTGGGAATGCCAAGACCGAATTCATTGAGACAGCCGAGGGTGTATATGCCCTTTGCGTGGCCGAGTCGGAGACATATCTTCAGGAATTGCTCTGCCTCGGAAAATTTCTTTTTGTGTATGAGAGTCATAGCGTCTGAGTATACCTTCTTCAGCATATGGCGTCTTTTGTTTTCCATAAGGCGCTTGAGCTCCTCGCCCGCATCGCGGCTGCCGAGCCTTGCCGCCTTCGAGAGCACCTCAACCGCGCGCTTAAAATCAAATGCGGTGCCTATTCCTCTCGAGAAGCATAAGCCGTAATCATACAGCGCTTCGTCGTCGCCGCTCTGTACGGCTCTCTCGAGCCAGAGATAGCCCTGCGAGCGATTCTTCTTTATGCCGCGTCCGGATATAAACGCCTTTGCCATTTCCTTGTAAGAGGGGAGGTATCCCATACTTGATGAGATAGCGAATGCGCGGAATGACTGCTCGGGGTTGGAGATTCTCATCTCCTTACCCGCAATGTACATCTCCTCGCGCTTGCTCTTCAGAAGCTCTGCCTTTTCTCTCGCGCCGGAGTGTCCCTCCTTGGCGCCCATATCGTAGAGCTCTATCGCTCTTGCGACGTCGCGAGGCACAAGCTCGCCCACACGGAAGATATCTCCCATGGTCTCGTACGCATTGGTCATACCGAGGTCGGCCGCCGCCTTGTAAAACTCAAGCGCCTTGTCCGCATTTGCCTCAACGAGCTTGCCCGAGACGAAAATATCACCCATATGGCGGTATGCCTCGGCGTTGCCGTGGACTGCGGAGCTATGGAGCAGAGTGAGTGCGGTGTCGATATTCTGTGTGCAGCCCGTGCCCTCTGCATAGAGCATACCGAGGATCATTCTCGCCTGCATATCCTCTCTGTCGCTGAGCATCTTGCACAGATTATGATACGCTCCGTTAAAGCCGTAATCCTGCGCTCTTATCGCAAGTCTGCGAAGCATTCTGTCAAAGTCGGGATGCTTTGGAATTCCCGGGTCCTCCGCCTTTACCGAGCGGAGCTTATAAGCCATCTTTATCGCGTGAATGGGCGGCAGAGTGAGCTTGTCCATGTACCACTTTGCATAGGGGAGATTCTGCTCCGTGCCCACACCGTTATAGTATCTCTTTGCGAGTGTGACGATAGAGTCGGTATCGTCGTATGCCGCCGAGAGCGCATAGTAGTAGTTTGCCAGCTCATCGTCACCGTCTCTGGCGAGCTTGTCCGCAAGAGCGGGGTATGCCTCTACGCAGCCGAGCGCCGCGGAATACAGAAGCCAGAAGGACGCCGCCTTCTCGCTCGTTCTTTCCGCAAGTCTAGAGTAACGGTAGGCGCTGGTCGCGTCATTCTTCTTAGCCGCCATGTAGTAGTATTCCATCGCGGCGTCAAGGTCACGCGGCACGCTATCACCCTTCTCGAGCATAGCCGCGTACTTTTTCTGCGACTCGGTCCTGCCCATATCAGCGAGAATGTGATGGCCCTCTGCCGCGAGCTCATACTGTCTGTGCTCCTCGGCAAGATTTATTTCTTCGATCTTCTCATCTATCTCCTCGGGTGTAAGAGTGATGATCTCCTTGCAAGAGGGACACTTCGGGCCATAGTAAGAGCCAACGTATCCGCACTTGTTACAACGAATCATAATTCATTCTCCATCTAAATATTTTTTCTTAATATAATTTTACAACAACCAAGGACTTTTGTCAACGGTGTAAATAAAAAATAAAAAGCGAGGAATAATAAGAAAACCACGAAAAAAGGAGAAAAGAAATGCTTTTTGGAAAAACAGAGCACAGAAGAGCTCACCCCTACGTTGCCATCACCATCGGCACGCTTGCAATGATAGGTGCCTTCAGCGTTGTCAGATGCGCAAAAAAAACCGCAAGGTGTACTGTGGACAAGATGAAATCAATGTTTAAATCAAAGGATAGTTGTGAGTGTACTTTCGGGGAGTAACCTCACCCCGAGTCTTTCATATAATAATACTGTGACCGACGTGTGCGGGCGCGTGGCATACAGAGCTATGCACCCATTGCTCCGTCGGCCGCTCGGCGGGCGCTTTTTTGCTTTCGCCGACGGAGTATTGACCCTGGATCGAGGACGATATGATAATACATTCTTATGAAAACGGGCTGAGAGCTGATGCGTGCATTGATTATCTCAGAGGATCGGAATACGCAAGAAACAGAAATAAGATCGTTTTGCTGCCTATACCGACTACTAAGGATAAATGTACGATTTTTAATACAAAAGTTTACATTGACGAGGTTTTGGACGAAATTTACGAGGGGGACGTCGTTTCGTGCTACGGGTTGCCTGAGAATTTTTCTCGCTTTATAGAGGAGCGCGGAGCAGTCACCGTTGACCTTTCCTTTGACGAGGAATTCCTTCTTGAGAATGCTGAGCTCACGGCTCTTTCTGCCTTGGGAATCTTTCTTGGCAGCACGAGGCTCTCGCCGCGCGAGGTCAGTGTCGGTATCGTGGGATACGGCAGGATAGGGAAAAAGCTGACGAGTCTATTTTTGTTTCTCGGTGCCAAAGTCCGAGTATTTACCTCAAGAGAGAGCACCAGACTTGAGCTGTGCGAGTGGGGAGTGGCGAGCGCTGTCAGCGCGGAGGGGGCGGATCTGTCAGGTCTTGACCTTCTTATAAACACCGCGCCCGCTCCGATATTCAGGAGAGAGTCAATACCCGAGGGGCTTCGTATCATGGAGCTTGCCTCGGGTGAGAATTTTGACGGAATTTCGGGAGTTGAAAGATACCCATCCGTACCCGCAAAGATGTTTCCGTATTCTGCGGGCAGGGCGTGGGGCAGGGCGATCGAGCGTCACCTCAGAGAAGGATAAAGAGTCGCTTTGGAAGTTTAAGCTTTTTTAAGTCAATAACCTTCAAGGAGGCTGATAGATGAAGATCGGTTACTGCTTTACCGGTTCGTTTTGTACGTTTGAGAGATCGTTTGAGGCTCTTCGTGCGCTTGTTGCCGCGGGACACGAGGTGCTGCCCATAATGAGCGAGAATGCGTATTACACGGACACAAGATTTCAGAAGGCTGAGGAATTCTCGGCAAGGGTGGAGAGCTTATGCGCAAGGAAAATAATTCACACGGTCGTGGGCGCGGAGCCTCTTGGACCGAAGTCACCGCTCGATATTCTGGTGGTAGCGCCCTGTACGGGCAACACGCTTGCCAAGGTAGCAAACGGAATTACCGACACTGCGGCGACGATGGCTATCAAGGCGCATCTGAGGGCTGACAGACCGCTCGTCATAGCTCTTGCCACCAACGACGCTCTGAGCCGAAATCTTGCAAATATAGCTACGATGCTCTCGCACAAGGCGGTCTACTTTGTGCCTATGCTCCAGGATAGCCCGAAGGGGAAGCCGCACTCTCTTGTTGCCGAGCTTGAAATGATCCCCTCGGTAATTGAGCACGCATTGCGCGGAGAGCAGATAAGACCGATATTTCTCACCACGCCCCCACGTTAAACCGCAAAATACCGTGCCGCGCCTGCCATCTTCGGGGCGCGGCATATTGACTTTTACCTCGCTCTATGGTACAATATCCGTATATTGTAAGCGAAAGGAAGCGGCGCGCTTTGCGTAGCTTCCAAGTGAGGTAAAAATGAGGAGAAAGGATAATTTACCCGAGCTGCTCGCTCCCGCGGGCGACTTTGAATGTCTGGTCGCCGCAGTAAAGGGTGGGGCAGATGCGGTATACATAGGCGGAAAGCTGTTTTCCGCAAGAGCGTATGCGAGAAATTTCGACCTCGATGAAATAAAAAAGGCGGTGTCGTATTGCCATCTTCACGGTGTTAAGCTCTACGTCACTATGAATATACTGTTGTATGACAGTGAGCTTGACGAGGCGGTCGTCTTTGCCAGGGAGCTCTACCGCGTTGGCATTGATGCGCTCATTGTCGCGGACCTTGGACTTGTATCCCGCCTTCGCGGTGAGGTGCCTGATTTTGAGCTCCACGCCTCAACTCAGATGTCGGTCAATAATTCGCTCGGCGCAGACCTTGCATATGACTCAGGGTGCACCCGTGTAGTACTTGCGAGGGAGCTTTCGGGCAGAAACATGAGGGAAGTAACCGAGAAATGCAAGGCGGAGACCGAGGTATTCTTACACGGCGCTCTGTGCGTGTGCCACTCCGGTCAATGTCTGTTTTCGTCTATGATAGGCGGCAGAAGCGGAAACCGAGGCGAGTGCGCTCAGCCCTGCAGACTGCCCTACAACAACGGAAAATATATTCTCTCGCTCAGCGACCTCTCACTCGCAGAGCATATCCGCGAGCTTATCGACTCGGGTGTCGCGTCTCTTAAGATTGAGGGACGTATGAAATCGCCCGATTACGTATATACGGTCACGTCAATTTACAGAAGGCTTCTTGACGAGAATAGAAACTCGACGAGGGAGGAAAACCGCCGTCTTGAGCGCGCTTTCTCGCGCGGAGGCTTCACCGACGGATATTTCACGGGCAAGACCTTTGCCAAGATGACGGGTGTGCGCACCGAGGAGGACAAGCGTATCACCGAGAGCGAGGCTAAGGGTGATTTCACTCCCGAGCGTGTCCGTGTCAAGGCAAGAGTCAGTATGAGACTTGGCGAGCCCTCGAGAATGACGGTCTACGGCATTAACAGAGAAGTGTGTGTTGAAGGCGAGGTGCCTTCCGAGGCGAGAAATGCGCCCTTGACTCAGGAAGGGGTGAAGGAGAGACTCTCGAAGATGGGCAATACATTCCTGTCTCTTGACACCTCGGATATAGAGCTTGAGCTCGACGGGGGCATCAACCTTCCGCCCTCGGCAATCAACAAGCTGAGGCGCGATGCCGCAGAGAAATTCGAGGACTTCGGCCGTGAGTTGATGGGAAGTGCGACAGCCCCTGAAAATAGCGCAAAAATTAACACGCCCCCCGCGTTTTCGGTCGATTCCGGGCTGAAAAGAACGGCTATATTCCATAATGCGGACACACTTTCTGCGATTAGCGATAACGTGATTGGCTACTTTGACGCGGTATTCGCGCCGCTCACGTCTTACCCGAAATGCAGCGGCAAGGCTAACGGCGTGTACATTCCTCCGGTGATTATGGAGGACGAGCTTGGCTTGGTGCGTGAGTATATCGCAAGAGCGAAGGAGGCGGGCGCTCTTTACGCCCTTGTCGGCAATCTTTCTCACGTTGAGCTTACGAGAGAAGCGGGACTTATTCCGCTAGGTGACTTCAGACTCAACGTAACAAACAGAGATGCCCTTGCGGTATGGCGCGGCATAGGTCTTAGCGACGTCGTGCTTTCTCCCGAGCTCACCTCAAGGCAGGCAAGAGGGGTAGGCGGCAGAGCAGTCGTATACGGCAGAATTCCTCTTATGATTACGGAGCGCTGCTTTATGAAGGAAAACTTCGGCTGCGACAAGTGCGGCAAATGTCAGCTTGTTGACAGAAAGGGCATAAAATTCCCGATGATGCGTGAGCACGACCACCGTAACCTCATCTTTAATTCCGCATACACCTATATGGGTGACAGACAGGATGAGGCGGCAGGTCTTTCCTATCACTTTATTTTCACCACCGAGACTCCCTCTGAGATGGGTGACGTTGTCCGCTCCTTCAAGGAAAAACGCGCCTTTCCGCTTGCAGGTCAGTTCAGAAGAATGGGCAAGAGAAAGGTCGACTAAAATCAAATACAGAGGCACCCGTGTGGAGTTTTTCGGCCATATGGGTGCTTTTTGTTGCCTTTTTCGGTCTGTTTTTGGGCGAACAAAGAGGAAAGCCGCGACAATATAGGTCCATAGCGAATAGAACGCAGATCTCCCGTCAATAATCCTCTAAAAAACGGAGGTTATTTATGGGACTCAGTCTTAGCCATACGGCAAACGTATCTCTCCTCTCATCGAGACTCAGGGTAGGGGAGAGCTTTGATATTATCGAGAGGCATCTTCTTGTCGCGGGAGAGGACGTGTGCTTTTTCTACGTTGACGGCTTTACCAAGGATTCCGAGATGCAGAGGCTGATGCAGTATCTTCTCTCAAAGAAGAGCCTTGGCACGGCGGGGGACCTCGTCCGCTCTCTGCCGTATATTGAGGTGGAGCTAGGTCTTGAGGCGGAGCGCATTGTGACGTCGGTGCTGTCGGGACAGACCGCGCTTTTATCCTCCGCCTTTCCCACCGAGGCTATACTTATCGATGCGAGGACGTATCCCGCCAGAGGCACCGAGGAGCCGAGCTCCGACAGAGTTATGCAGGGCGCGAGGGACGGCTTTGTCGAGACTCTCGTTATGAACACCGCCCTGATACGCCGCCGCATACGTGATCCGAGACTGACGATGCGGCACTTTGATATCGGCGGCTCGTCGCATACCGACGTCGTGCTCTGCTATATTGAGGGAGTTGCCGACGAGAGGGTGATACGCGATTTGTCAAGGAAGCTGAAGAGCATAAAGCCCGAGGGAGTGTGCCTCGGATACAGAAGCATTGCCGAGAGCCTTGTCAGAAGAGGCTGGCTCAATCCCTTCCCGAAGATAAGAACAACCGAAAGGCCTGACACCGCCTCCGCTCAGCTCTTAGAGGGAAGTGTGCTCCTGATATGCGATACCTCGCCTCAGGTGATGGTGCTCCCTACGTCCATCTTCGACTACCTCCAGCAGACCGACGATTACTACTTCCCGCCGCTTACCGGAAGCTACCTGAGGCTCATTCGCACCGTCATACTGATACTGTCCGTGATAGTGACTCCTCTTTGGTATCTTTGCCTCGAATATTCTCACACGCTCCCCCACTATTTGCTCTTTTTAGTGCCCGATGATCCGGGGGCATTGCCTATAATTCTTCAGCTTTTGCTCGTTGAGGTCGCGATCGACGGTCTTAAGATCGCATCGATGAATACACCCGATATGCTATCCAACTCTCTGTCGGTCGTGGGAGCGCTTCTGCTCGGTGACTTTGCCGTCGGGGTAGGGTGGGTGTGCGAGGACGTCATACTCTATATGGCATTCGTGGCAATAGCGGGCTTCGCTCAGCAGAACGTGGAGCTCGGCTATGCAATAAAGTTTGTCAGAGTCGCAACTCTCCTTCTCACGTATTTTCTCGGCACGTGGGGACTTCTTGCGGGAGGTCTTCTGTTTTTGTTCCTCGTCTTCACCAACGTCACCGTCACGGGAAAATGCGGCTATCTCTATCCCCTCATTCCGTTTAACGGTCGGGCTATGCTGAGGCTTTTGTTCAGAGTGAAGAAAAATGACTTCGGCAGGGAACAATAATAGCCAATATACTTGAAATAAGCCGCTCTTTGTGTTAAAATTAAAGGGCGGCTATGCTTTTAAGTTGCTTTAAGCTACGTTTGATAGCCTATGTGTAGGAAAAATATTTTTGGAGGAAGATATATGAGATTACTTCTTGCAGAGGATGAGAAGGAGCTTGCCAAGGCTCTGGCGGTAATTCTCAGACATAACAATTATTCCGTCGACGTGGTACATAATGGAGAGGATGCGATATGCTATCTTGAGAACGGTGACTACGACGGAGCGATACTTGATATAATGATGCCGAAGGTTGACGGCTTGACCGTTCTCAGACGCATCAGAGATGGCGGTAACAGCATACCCGTGTTGATTTTAACGGCAAAATCGGACATAGATGACCGCGTGGAGGGACTCGATGCGGGAGCGGACGACTATCTCACCAAGCCCTTTGCTATGAAGGAGCTGCTCGCAAGAGTGCGCGCTATGCTCAGGCGACGCACCGAGAGTGTTGATACCAAGCTGACCTTCGGCGATCTTACGCTCGAGATATCCTCGTGCATGCTTTACTGCGGTGACTCAAGCGTGAGACTTACAAACAAGGAATTCCAGATGCTTGAAATGCTCATCAGCGCCGACGGCGGGATCATCTCGGTCGAGCGCTTTATGGACAAGATATGGGGCTATGACAGCGAGACGGAGCAGAACGTGGTCTGGGTATACATTTCTTATCTCAGAAGAAAGCTTACCGGACTTGGCTCGAGCGTCGAGATCGAGGCCCACAGAAATCTCGGCTATTCGCTGGAGGCGGGTAAATGATAAAGCGCCTCAAGAGAAAATACACTCTTTTCGTTATGCTATCCGTCACGGCGGTCCTCAGTATAATCGTCACCGCGATAAACGTAACGAGCTATTCCTCGCTTAACTCTCAGCTTTACGACAAGCTTGTCCTGATCGTCGAGAATGAAGGAAAGATGCCGGACTTCCCGTTGCCCGATGCCCCCGAGGAGGATCCCGAAGATCCCGAAAATTCCGATAATCCCGAGGATCCCGGAAATCCCGATAACTCCGAGGATTCCGGCTCCGATTCTGTGACCGATACCGATCAAAGTACAAGGGAAGAGGGTACGGAGACGGACGACACGCAGACCGACTCCGACGACAAGGGAAAGGAAGAGGAGGAGAAGGAGGACGTGCGAGACAGCATGAGCCCCGAGACTCCCTTCGAGACGAGATATTTTACTGTAAAATTTGACACGGGTGGCGCCGTTTTGTCGGTTGACACCTCAAAAATCGCAGCTGTTGACACGGCTCAGGCCGAGGAGTATGCGGTTATGATATACTCCGAGGAAAAAGAGAGCGGCTACCTTGAATCATACAAGTATCTGAGAGGAACTACCGAGGATGGCAGCATTATTTACGTCTTCCTCGATGCAACCAGAGAGCTGAAGTCGGTGCGCTCGTTCCTCATATCCAGTCTCGTTATCAGCGGACTCGGAATCGTGCTGATCTTCATTATGGTGGTTCTTTTGTCCGACGTTGTGCTGAGGCCGATCATCGAGAGCTACGAAAAGCAGAAAAGATTTATCACGGATGCGGGCCATGAGATGAAAACGCCCCTCACCGTAATATCCGCCAACGCGGAGATAATCGAGATGGAAAACGGCGAGAGCCAATGGACCGAGGGCATCAGAAGCCAGGTCGCAAAGCTCGCCTCACTCACCGAAAAGCTCGTTATCCTCTCCAAGATGGAGGAGGGCGTCAAGCTTGAGATGAATGAGTTCTCCGTCTCGGAGGCATTCTTTGACACCTGCGAGCAGTATAGGAGCATCGCTATGTCGAAGGGAGTCAGCTTTGAGCTTGCCATCTCGGAGAACGTGCGTATGGTCGGTAACGAGGGAGAGCTCCGCAGATGCATCACCCTGCTTGCGGACAACGCCTTCAGATACGTAAACGAGGGCGGCTTGGTCTCGGTCAAGGTGCAGAAGCTGGCAAACGGAGTGGAGATCAGGTTCTCCAATACCACGAGCGGTGTAGAGAGGGGATCTCTTGACAGATGGTTTGACCGATTCTACCGCACCGACCTCTCGAGAAATTCGGATACGGGCGGCTCGGGAATAGGTCTCTCGGTCGTGCAGGCGATAGTCCATGCGCACGGAGGCAACGTCCGCGCGCACAGCGACGACGGAATAACCGTAGAGTTCATTATAAGTATATAAAGAGAAGCGGAGAGTCCACGGACAAGGTGAGGCTCTTCGCTTTTGTTTTGTGAAGATTTAACAGTGCGCTCTCGGGTTTTTTGTGTAGTTTTATTTTTTTATTAAATAATAATTGTATTTGCCCTTGATTTTAAAAAAAACGTGTGTTATCCTAAAATCAGCAAATTATTTAAAGGAGAACCTCTTATGAAAAGCAAATTTCTGAGAATGCTTGCACTTATCCTTGTGATGTCTTCTCTGATCTCTATGTTTGCCATCTTCGCAAACGCTGAAGAGACCACAGAGAGCACCGAGGGTGAAACCGAGGGTACGGAAGAAGAGCTGTTCACGCTCCTCTACAACCGTCACTTTGGCGAAGGATGGAATCTTGATAACGGTATGGAATTACTCGATCAGGGTTCTACCGGATCTACAACATTCAACATCGAACGTGAAGGCACCAACTATTTCTGGCGTCTTGAGCTCAACTCGAGCGATAACGACTACGCCGAGCTTAATCTTGGCGGTAACCAGGAAACAGGTACCGTATTTGAGTTTGACGTTAAGAGAGATGTTGACTGTAATTTCACTAACGTTATAAGCCTTTCCACCAAGGATGGCGGAACCGATCTCTGCTTCATGAAGGTCGAGAATAATAAGGTTTATCTTATGGATGGAAGTGAGCCCGCGTTTGAGCTCACCGAATCCTGGACCAGAATTCAGGTTATCTGCGACTACACCTACGTTGTACATACCGACGAGGAGATCGCCGCATTGCCCGACGTTACCTTCCAGGAACAGGCAAGACTTGAAAACGAGAACACCTTCCGTATGTATATCTACTACAGCCCCGCAAACGGCTCGGGCAGAACCGTTCTTTATAACAACGGTCCTCTTGAGGTAGTAGGTGCGAGCGGAAAGGGTATCGAGTCTATCCGCTTCCAGTCCACTGAGCAGGATAAGCCCGAAAACTACGGCTCCAGCATCTGCTTTGATAACATCAAGGCATATGACGGCACAAACGAGCTTCAGACCGTTACCTCCGAGATGGGCTATGGCGATCTTGTTGACGAGAGCAAGGAGCTTGACTTCGATCCCGAGGCAGGCACCGGCAGCTCCTCCTCTGATCTTACCACCGCTCTTTCTATGAAGGTCGGCGTTGATTACTGCTACATCAATAAGGAAAAGATGGCTATCGCCACCGCGGATGACGGCACCGTATACGGCGCTCCCGTAAGAGTTAACGGCGTAGTTATGATTCCTCTTAATAAGGTTCTCGAATATACAGGCTACGAATTCAGCGTACAGCCCGACGGAAAGACCATTGCTATCTCGCCCCTTCCTTCCGAGGATGGCAGCGCTTCTTCGGGTACTTCGTTCAACATCGTTATAGGTGAGAATACCGCGGCTGTCGGAGCGAATAACATTTCTCTTACCGCAGCTCCCGGCTACGTAACCGATGAGAATAACAACTCCTACGTAGTTATCGCTCTTGACGACGTGGGCAGACTCTTCTCCGGCTATTACAGCGATTACGACGAGATGGGCTTCATGACCGTTTCCAAGTCGCGTAATATGATCGACAGAAACTCTAACCTCAACAATATGGTTTCCGTCATGAAGGCGTTCGTGTTCGAGTATTACACTCCCGAGAGCATCTACAACGACGTCAAGGCAAACACCAACGACTTCCAGCATCCTTACATTCTTGCTAACGGCGATCAGCTTGAGGCATTGTATGACGAATATCAGGAGTACAACGCGAAGTATCTTGCGGGAACTCTCGATGAGAGCTCCGATGAGTACTGGATGTGGGTACACTATCAGGGAATCGTTAAGACAGGCGAAAACTACTACAAGTACTACGCTAAGAAGGATTCGAACGGCACGTACGACACCTTCGTCGGTGTTCTTACCGATGAGGAGTACGAGGAGAACAACGGCGCATCCCGCGGTAACGCGAGCCTCAGTCAGGATAATCTCAAGACTCAGGGCTACGATGAAAACGGACATTCCGGTATTGCAAACCGCACCGCACGTCTTGAGAGTCTGGCTTACGCTTACGTTCTTACCAAGGACGTTAAGTATCTTCAGCTTTCTTACGAGATCGCGCTTATTCTCGGCGGCTGGACTCACTGGGGTCCCAACCACTTCATTGAGTGCGCAGACGCGTCCAGCGATTTCGCTATTTACTATGACTGGACCTACAACGGCTACGTTGAGCTCGCCGCAAAGGGCGTTACCCGTCCCGACGGCTCCGCTTACGACGTTGCGGCTCTTGCCGACATCCTTGTAAAGAAGGGTGTTCACGTAGGCTATGACTTCACCTCTAAGGGAAGCTCGCACATTATTCCCAAGGCAAATTCCGAGGACGGCTCCTACACCGTAGCGGCAAACGTCAGCGGCATGACCCTTGCGGCTCTCGCTATTCTTGGTGACGTCAGCGAGACTTACGTTACCGAGGCAACCACAATGCTTTCTAAGAACTTCCAGACTCTTGTTGATAAAGGTCTCTCCTGCTATGCTCCCGACGGCTCCTACATCGAGGGTCCCTCTAATTGGAGCATCGGTACCAACAGTCTCTTCCGTATGGCTGCCGCTCTTGACAGCGCTGCAGGTAAGAACTACGGCATTATGGATTGCTGGGGCATAGACAGCACCTGCTACTATGCACTTCATACCGAGGATAACGACTCTAATTACTTCCCCTTCCATGAGGGAAGCGCAGGTTCTCAGGATACAAGCTACTTCTTCTACGTTGCCGATTACTTTGGCGACGCGGCTCTTTACGATATAAGACTTAATCAGATCAACGGCAGCGTTAAGCGTGCGACTCTTATCGATATGCTTTACTACCCCAGAGATCTTGATCTTGAGGCTGAAGAGATTCAGCTTGACTACTACTCCGACGGCGTTGATCTCTTCGCAACCAGATCAAGCTGGGAGAAGGGTGCGCTCTACGCATCTATGATCGGCGGCAGCAACAGCGTTACTCACGGTCAGATCGACGCAGGCTCCTTCGTATACCACAACGGCGGTAACGTATGGATCTGCGATCTCGGTACCGAGAATTACAACGTTCCCGGCATCTGGCCGAGCGCTACCAGATACAGATACTACGTAATGAAGCCCGAGGGCAACAACACCGTAGCTATCACCACAGATCCCACAGGCGTTCCTTACGGTCAGCTCCTTAACGCATCCGCAAAGATGAAGGCGTGGGGCTCCAATGAGCACGGCTCGTACGTTGTTTACGATATGGGCAAGACTCTTGGCGCTGAAGTAAACTCCTGGGAGCGCGGTATGCTTCTTACCAATGACAGAAAGACTACCGTTATCCAGGACAAGATCGCATTCCAGAGCTTCCAGAAGATATACTGGTTCGCTCACTATTCCAAGACTAACGTTGACAGTGTAAAGATATCCGAGGACGGCAGAACCGCTTACATGAGACAGTATCTCGGTAAGGATGAGCACGGCGAGAAGATCTACCAGACTCTCAGACTCTCCATCGTATCCTCTAACCAGACCTTCAAGTTTGAGCTCATGGATACTTACACCTTCCTCCACACCACCGAGGCCGGAGTTACCTCCACTAACACTACGTACACTCCCGAGGCAGTATCTCAGCTCGGCGGAGAGAGAGAAAATTCGAGACAGAAGTTCATGAAGCTTGCTATCGCGAGCGGTGACGTTCTCGAATTCAAGGTCGCGGTCGTTATCGAGCTTATCGATGACAGCACCGTCGGCAAGAAGACAGAAATAGACGTAGGCTACTCCTACGTAGAAAATATGGCACAGGATTGGGAGCCTGCAGCGGATACCCGCGGTCTTAAGATCGACACCGGCGATACCATCATCAGACGTGGTGTTCCCAACGTTGATAAGCACTTTGTTCAGAGCTTGCTCAAGATAGGCGTTATGGAGGAGCAGGGTGTCCTTTACACCGAGAAGGTTGAGGATTACTACCGCGCTCTTACCGATGCTTACTACGTAGTAAAGACTCTCGGTAGAGATATGCCCTCCGAGTACAATGATCAGAAGGCGGTTCTTACCGAGTACAGAGAAGCATTCACCGCTTACCGCAAGGCTATCACCAATCTTCAGAAGGATCAGCTCGAGTTTGTTTACAAGCTTCTGGGCTTGAAGTAATGACATCAATTATCAGCTTCGGGGACTGCTCTAATTAGGCCAGACTCCAAAAAAAGAGCGGAGAACCATCACAACTGGCACCTCCGCTCTGCTTTTACAATCTTTTGCTTCAATGCGGTATTTTGTTAAATGTTGTTTACAATTACGCGATTGCGACGGATTGTGCGTTGTACTTAAATCAGCAAATCACAAAAAGGAGAAACTCCTATGAAAAATAAATTTCTGAGAGTGCTTGCGCTTATTCTTGTGATGTCATCACTACTCTCTATGTTTGCCATCTTCGCAAACGCTGAGGAATCGGAGAGCACAGAGGGTGAGACCGAGGATACGGAAGAAAACGAAATAACTCTCGTATACAACCGTCACTTTGGTGAAGGTTGGGGTGTTCCTAACGGCATGGACATGGTTGACCAGGGCTCTACGGGCTCGACTCTCTTTGTCATCGACAGTGAGGAAACCGCCGACTTCGAGACCAACTATTTCTGGCGTCTCGAGCTTAACTCAAGTGATAACGACTATGCTCAGCTCAATTTCGGAGCCAATCAGAATATTGGTACCGTATTCGAGTTTGACGTTAAGAGCGACGACATTTGTAATTTTTCCAACGTTGTGAGCATCGGTACCAAGGGTACCAGCTCCGATACCAGAACCAACTTCTGTCTTATCAGGGTAGTTGATAATCAGGTTTATCTTATGGAGGGTGGCGAGCCCGCGTTTACGCTTACCAACTCCTGGACCAGAATCCAGATCATCTGCGATTACACCTACGAGGTTCATACTGAGGAAGAGATAGAAGCAATGCCCGACGAGGCTAGTAAGGATAAGGCGAGAGTTGATAACGCCAACACCTTCCTTATGTATCTCTACTACGGTCCCGCTGACGGATCGAGCGAGCCGGTTCTTTATACCGGCAAGCCTCTTACGATCGTCGGAAAGAGCGGAAAGGGCCTTCAGATGGCTCGTTTCCAGTCCACCGGCTTAGATAAGCCCGATAACTACGGCACCAGCATCTGCTTCGATAACATGAAGGTTTACGACGGCACCAATCAGATAACCGAGATCACACCCGATATGGGTTACGGTACTCTTGTAGATGCGGGCGCGGTAAAGACCGAGAATATCGAAGGCGGATCGGGAAGCGCCGCTATTGATCTTTCTACCGTTCTTTCTATGAAGATTGGCGTTGATTATTGCTACGTCAACAAGGAGAAGAAGCCTATTGCCACCGCAGAGGACGGCACCGTGTACGGCGCTCCCGTAAAGATCGACGGCAAGGTTATGATCTCTCTCGATAAGGTCCTTGAATATATAGGTCTTCCTTATTATATTCAGCCCGACGGAAAGACTATTGCTATTTCCACCGGCCTTTCTGCGACGAATATCGTTGTAGGTAAGGACAGTGCTAACGTTGGCGGCAACGTTGTTGCGCTCACTGCGGCTCCCGGTTATATCACAGATGCGGACGGCAACTCCTACATCGCAATCGTTCTTGATGACGTGGAAAAACTCTTCCCCGGATATTACAGCGATTATGACGATATGGGTTATATGACCGTTTCCAAGACACCCGATCTTCTTGACAGAAACGTTAATCTCTCGGCTATGGTCTCCGTTATGAAGGAGTTCGTATTTGAGTATTACACCCCCGAGAGCATCTACAATGACGTTAAGGAGCATACTAACGGCTTCCAGCATCCTTATATTCTCGCTAACGGTGAGCAGATCGAGACTATGTACAACGAGTATCAGGCTCTCGAGGCTAAGCGCCTTGCGGGAACTCTTATAGAGAATACCGAGGAGTACTGGATGTGGGTACATTACCAGAGAATCATCAATTCGGGTGAGAGCTACTATCAGCACTACGCTAAGAGAGATGCAAACGGCACCTACGAGACCTTTGCAGGTGTTCTTACCGATGAGGAATATGAGATTGACAGAGGCAGATCCCGTGGCACCTCCAGTCTTAATCAGCCTTACCTTAACGCATCGGGCTACGACGTCGGCGGACGTTCGGATATAGCAAACCGTACGACCCGTCTTGAGGGTATGGCGTTTGCATACGTTCTTACCAAGGACGTTAAGTATCTCCAGCTCTGCTATGAGGTCTCTGTTATCCTTGGCGGCTGGACTCACTGGGGTCCCGGTCACTTCCTTAACTGCGCGGACTCCTCCAACGACTTCGCGGTTTACTATGACTGGACCTACAATGGTTACGTAGAGCTTGCAGCCTCCGGCGTTAAGCGTCCTGACGGCTCCGAATATGACGTTGCGGTTCTCGCAGAGATCCTTGCAAGACAGGGTGTTCACGAGGGCTACTACTCCACCGTAAACAAGACCAGTGACCACCTCAGCCCCGTAGTAGGTACGGGCGGCGGTTACTATTCCGCAAGAACCAACAACTGGGCGGCAGTTTGTGTAGGCGGTATGACCGTTGCGGCTCTCGCAATTCTCGGCGACGTTGACGACCAGTACGTTTACGAGGCAACCTACATGCTCTCCGATAACTTCAGAACTCTTGTTGAGCTCGGTCTTGACTGCTATGCACCCGACGGCTCCTACAACGAGGGTCCCGGCTATTGGAACTACGGTACCAACAACTATTTCCGTATGGCGGCTGCTCTTGACAGCGCGACAGGTAAGAACTACGGTCTTATGGACTGCTGGGGTATGGATACCACCTGCTACTATGCGTGCCATACCGAGGATAACGACGCTCATTACTTCCCCTTCCATGACGGAAGCGTCGGCTCTCAGGATACCAGCTACTTCTTCTACGTTGCTAATTACTTTAACGATGCAACTCTTTACGACGTAAGACTCAATCAGATAAACGGCAACGTTAAGTCGGCTACCCCCATCGATATGATCTATTATCCGAGAGGAGTAGAGATCGATGCAGAGGCGGTTCAGCTTGACTACTACTCAGATACCATCGACCTCTTCGCAACCAGAGCAAGCTGGGAGAGAGGCGCACTCTTCGCATCTATGATCGGCGGTAACAACAACGTTACTCACGGTCAGATCGACGCGGGTGACTTCGTATATCACAATGGCGGCAACATCTGGATCTACGACCTCGGAACCGAGAACTATAACGCTCCCGGCTTCTGGCCCGACGCTACCAGATACAGATACTACGTAATGAAGCCCGAGGGCAACAACACCGTAGCTATCGTTACCGACCCCACCGGTGTTCCTTACGGTCAGCTTCTCAACGCTGTTGCAGACGCTTATGCCTGGGGCTCCAATGAGTACGGCGCATACGTTACCTACGATATGGGCAAGACTCTCGGCTCTCACGTAAGCAAGTGGGAGCGCGGTATGCTTCTTACAAACGACAGAAAGACTACCGTTATCCAGGACCAGATCGCGTTCGACAGCTTCCAGACCGTATATTGGTTCGCTCACTACTCCAAGTCCTACGTTGACAGCGTAGAGATCACCGAGGATGGCAGAACCGCGTATATGAGAGAGGATCTCGGAGGCGGTCAGTATCAGACTCTCAGACTTTCCATTGTTTCGGATAACAAGAACTTCAAGTTTGAGATTATGGACACCTACACCTTCGTACATACTACCGACAGAGGCTTCTCCTCTAACCACGCTACCTACTCTCCCGAGGACGTAGCGCAGCTCGGAACCGAGAAGGAAAAATCCAGATCTAACTATATGAAGCTTGCTATCTCAAGCGGTGAGGCGCTTGTCTTCAACATCGCGGTAGTTATCGAGCTTGTCGATGAATCTACCGTAGGCAAGAAGAACGAGATCGACGTAGGATACACCTATGATAATATGAGCACATGGGTACCCAGCGCGGACACCCGCGGACTTGAGGTAGATCCCGAGGACTCGATCATCAGACGTGGTATTCCCGACGTTAATAAGCATCTCGTACAGAGCATTGCTAAGATAGAGGCTATGGAAAATCAGGGCTCGCTCTACACCACAAAGGTTAAGGACTACTACCGTGCTCTTACCGATGCGCAGTACGTAGTAAAGACTCTTGGTAGAGAGCTTCCCAAGGAATATCTCAGCTACTCCGAAACTCTCAAGGAGTACAGAGATGCATTCACGGCTTACCGTAAGGCAATATCCGATCTCCAGAAGGATCAGCTCGAATTCGCATACAAGCTTATGGGCTTGAAGTAATCAAAAAAATAAATTATGCTGCCGCAGACCTTGGTTTGCGGCAGTTTTTTCTTTTCTATTATATTGAAAAAATAAATAAAGTGTTGTATAATTAATAAATGAAGATTTCAAAATCGCATAAGCAAGAGGGAAAGCGTCAGCCTATCTCAAAGCGCGTCTTTTCAGCGCAGGACCTTGGTCTTTTGCTTAGGCAGGGGGAAGTGGAAAAATGAAGATCATAGATATAATAAAAGGAAACAAGCCGTCGCTGTCGTTTGAGGTCTTTCCGCCGAAGACGTTTGACAGCCTTGAGACGGTCAGACGCGTGACAGAGGAGATTGCCGACCTCCGCCCGGGATATATGAGCGTTACCTACGGCGCGGGAGGCTCGACGGATATATACACTCCCGAGATAGCGTCCTGTATAGCGGCGCGCGGTGTCACTCCCTTGGCACATCTATCCTGCATAGGCGCGACCGAGGAGAAGGTGAGCTCTATCCTCGCCGAGCTTAAGAGAAGGGGTATAGATAACGTCCTTGCTCTGCGCGGAGATCTGCCCGAGGGAGTAGAGAAGCACGAGGGCGTGTATAGATTTGCGTCGGATCTTGTGGCGAAAATTCGCGATGTGGGCGGCTTCTGCATAGGCGGAGCCTGCTATCCCGAGGGACATCCCGAGAGCGCGAGTCTCGGGGAGGATATAAGAAATCTCAAGATCAAGGCGGACGCGGGCTGTGAGTTCCTCACCACGCAGATGTTCTTCGATAACGAGATCATATACGGCTTTATGGATAAGCTCGCGGCGGCGGGTATCACGGTGCCCGTTGTGCCGGGAATTATGCCCGTCACCAATGCAAAACAGATAATCCGCATAACCTCCATCTCGGGCAACGCTCTGCCGAAGAAGTTTATGCGCATCATCGACAGATACGGCGATAATCCCGAGGCTATGAAGCAGGCGGGCATTGCCTTTGCCATAGAGCAGATAATCGACCTTTACGCAGGCGGCTTTAACGCCGTGCACGTCTACTCGATGAACAAGCCCGACGTGGCAAGAAGTATTCAGTCGGGTATGGCGAAGATTCTTGGAATTTAAGGAAAAGATAAATGATAAACCGCAACGTAAACGCAAGTGAGCTGGAGCTTGACGGACGTGAGCTTGCCGCAAGACTCGGTGTGCCGTATGGCACCGAGAAGGGAGCCTACCGCGAGCTCTACAACGAGCTGATAGCCGTCGCAAAACCGGCTTATGCCGCCACACGTGTGAAATTAAATAGGGAAATGGGTGGAATAACCGTAGGAAATGCGACCTCCCAGAGCACCGCTCTTATGAAGCTGTCCGAGGGCTCGTCCTCTTGCCTTGCGCTTGTCGCGACGCTCGGTGTGGGAGTGGACAGACTCATACTGAAGGTGGCGCAGCTCTCCGCCTCTCGGGCGTTTATTATCGACGCTATGGCGGATGCTCTTATAGAGGCTCTTTGCGACCTTGCCGAGAGGGAGATATGCGAGGGGCTTGAGACAAAGCCGAGATTCAGCCCGGGATACGGTGACCTCGAGTTATCTCTCGGCAAGGAGCTTGTAGCTCTCTCGGGCGCTGACAAGACGCTCGGAATAAGGATGACCGAGAGCGGTCTTATGGTGCCTAAAAAAAGCGTAAATGCCCTGATCATAATCAAGGACGAGTAGGGGCGTGGAGAATAAAATGAAGAAAATAACAGAAAGAATAAAGAATGAGCGCCTTTTCTTTGACGGAGGCACAGGGACGGTTTTACAGAAGGTAGGACTTCTCTCGGGTGAGCCAGAGGTGATGAACTCGAGGGCTAGAGACGAGGTAGTGAAGCTCCATCTCGCTTACCTCGAGGCGGGCGCGGATATTATAAAGACAAACACCTTTGGTATTAATAAGCTGAAGTGCGATAACGTTGAGAGTGAGCTCTCGCTCGCTCTTGATATTGCCAAGGAGGCGGTGCGCCTCTCGGGTAAGGAGGCTTATATTGCCTTTGACGTCGGTCCTACCGGCAGAATGCTGAAGCCCTTTGGCGACCTCGACTTCGTGGAGGCGGTGGAGATCTTTGCGACCAATATGCGCCTTGCCGAGAGTCTTGGCGCAGACCTTATACTTATCGAGACGATGAGCGACCTTTACGAGACCAAGGCGGCTGTCCTTGCCGCTAAAGAGAATTCCTCGCTCCCCGTCTTTGTTACCTGCGCCTTTGGCGCTGACGGGAAGCTCCTGACGGGCGCGACACCCGAGGCGGTTGTTGCTATGCTTGAGGGACTCAGGGTTGACGCCATAGGTATGAATTGCTCGGTCGGGCCCGAGCATATGCTAGAGCTCTTGCCCGAGCTTCTTGAGTGCTCGTCGACTCCTATTATTCTCAATCCCAACGCGGGACTGCCCGAGGTGGTTGGGGGCGAGACCGTGTATAGCCTCAGCCCCGAGGCGTTTGCCGAGGTGATGACTAAGGCGGCGCTTATGGGCGCTACCGTCCTTGGCGGATGCTGCGGCACCACTCCCGAGTATATCCGAGCGCTCTGTGAGGCGGCAAAGAACATACCCGCGAGCCTCCCCGAAAAGAAGGAGCTGACGCTTGTTTCATCCTATACTCACTCGGTAAGGGTGGGGGGCGTGTCAAAAATAGTGGGTGAGCGCATCAATCCTACGGGAAAGCCGAGGCTCAAGGAAGCTCTCCGCTCGGGTGACGTATCCTATATTTTATCGGTGGCTCTCTCCGAGGAGGAGCACGGAGCAGATATCCTCGACGTAAACGTGGGCCTCGCCGACATCGACGAGTGCGCAATGATGACTCGCGTGGTAAAGGAGATACAGTCGGTCTCTGACCTCCCCTTGCAGATAGATACGGGCAAGGCGGACGTAATGGAGTCCGCTATGAGAATATACTCGGGCAAGCCTCTCTTAAACTCGGTCAACGGCTCGAGGGAGAGTATGGACTCGGTATTCCCGCTGGTGAAAAAATACGGCGCGGCTGTTGTTGCTCTGACTATGGACGAGGGCGGAATTCCCGAGACCGCAGAGGGCAGAGTAGAGATTGCCGAGAGGATAGTCAAGGAGGCGGAGAAATACGGCATCGACAAAAAGGAGCTTATCTTTGACCCGTTGACTCTTACCGTTGCTTCGGGCGCGGATAACGCAAACGTAACTCTCGAGGCGGTGAGGATGCTCAAGGCAAAGGGCTACAAATGCACCCTCGGTGTTTCCAACGTTTCATTCGGTCTGCCCGAGCGTGACGTTATCAATTCCGCATTCTATACCGCGGCTCTCTTTGCGGGACTCGACCTCGCTATCATCAACCCCGAGAGCGAGGCTATGATGAATGCTTACAGAGCGTATATGGCGCTCAGCGCAAAGGACGAGGGATGTAAGGATTACGTTGCCTACGCCTCGAAAAAGTCGAGCGCTCCCAAGACGGAAAAGTCGGCAAAAGTCGACACGCCCCTGGGTGAGCTTATAGAAAAAGGCCTCAAATCTGAGGCTAAGGCAAAGACCGAGACGCTTATCGCAACACGCGACGCGCTGGATATAATCAATAATGAGATCATCCCCGCGCTTGACAGAGTAGGCCGCGGCTTTGAGGAGAAGCGCGTTTATCTCCCCGAGCTGCTTATGAGCGCCGAGGCGGCAAACGGCGCATTCTCGGTTATCCGTGAGCACACACCCGCATCCGATACCAACAACGGGCGCAAAATAGTCCTCGCTACGGTCAAGGATGATATACACGATATTGGCAAGAATATAGTGAAGCTCATCTTCGAGAGCTACGGCTATGAGGTCATAGACCTCGGGCGCGACGTGCCGACCGCTCATATTTTGTGGGCTCTGCGCGAGAGCGGAGCCGAGCTTCTCGGCCTCAGCGCCCTGATGACAACCACCCTGCCGTCAATGGAGGAAACCGTCGCCAGAGTCAGAGAGGAGCTACCCCGTGTAAAGATTATCGTCGGCGGAGCGGTCCTGACAGCTACCTACGCTAAGAAGATCGGCGCAGACTTCTACGCCCCCGACGCCATCAGCGCGGTGAGATACGTGGACACCGTCCACGAACTATGATTGCCCTGTGGCACGCACATTTTTACGTTGAGCAATAGCAAAAGCAAATTGCAAAGGCAATAATATTACAAAACTCTGAGAGCCCGATTCGTCGGGCTCTCTTTTTCTTTGTTTTGAGTTTTTAATATAAAAAGTGCTCATTCGCCTTGAATGAGCACTTTTGTTTACTTTTATTGCGTTTATCTGAATTATCTCTGGATTCTTCCGGAGCCGTCGCCGCCTGCGAGCTTCTCAACCTCTGCAACGGTAACCATATTGTAGTCACCCTCGATGGAGTGCTTGAGAGCGGATGCAGCAACTGCAAACTCAACTGCGCCCTGAGTGGACTTGCCGCTGAGAAGGGAGTAGATAAGGCCGCCGCCGAAGGAGTCACCGCCGCCTACACGGTCGATGATGTGGAGGTCGTACTTCTTGGAGAAGCAGTACTCGTCACCCTTTACGTCGTAGAGCATTGCGGACCAGCCGTTATCGAATGCGGAGCGGCTCTCACGGAGAGTGATAGCAACGTACTCGAAGCCGAACTTGTCAGCGAGCTGCTTAGCAACAGACTTGTAGCCCTCGTGGTTGAGCTTACCGCCGTAGATGTCGGTAGCCTCTGCCTCGATGCCGAATACGTCCTTTGCGTCCTCCTCGTTGGAGATGCATACGTCAACGTACTGGCAGAGCTCGGTCATAGCCTCTCTTGCCTCAGCTCTGGTCCAGAGCTTACCACGGTAGTTAAGGTCGCAGGAGATCTTGAGACCGTGAGCCTTAGCCGCCTTACAAGCGTCCTTACAGATCTCAACAACATTTGCGCCAAGAGCGGGAGTGATACCGGTGAAGTGGAACCAGTCAGCACCCTCGAAGATAGAATCCCAATCAAAGTCCTCGCGAGAAGCCTTGGAAATAGCGGAGTTTGCACGGTCGTAGATACATACGGAGCCACGCTGAGAAGCACCCTTCTCATTGAAGTAGATACCGACTCTGTCGCCGCCGCGGACGATCTTGGTGGTATCAACGCCAAAGCGGCGGAGACTGTTTACTGCAGCCTGACCGATAGCGTGAGTGGGGAGCTTTGTAACGTAGGTTGCGTCCATGCCGTAGTTAGCAAGAGAAACAGCAACGTTAGCCTCACCGCCGCCAAAGGTAAACTCTACGTGATCGCACTGAACGAATCTCTCGTAGTTGTAGGGCTGGAGTCTGAGCATAAGTTCACCAAAAGTAATAACTTTCATTTTGAAAATCCCTTTCATGAATTATATTTTTAGTTTTTTTCGCATACACATATATTGTAACAAATAATAGAGGAAAAATCAAGAGTCAAGCCTATATTTTTTATAAAAAGCGCGACTCCGAAGGGACCCGTGCTTAAAAGGGCAAAAAAAGAGCCCATCATTAGCGTAGTGCCCTTAAGGACACTACGCATCGATATAAATCCCTAACGGGATTTGCGATATACGCAAATGCGTGCGATATATCTTCGATGCGATATGCCCTGCGGGGCGTGAAGCGGATTTATATCATATAGAAACCGACCGCAAGGGCGGTTATATCGAATTTTCCGTAAGGAAAATATATCGAGCCGAGCAAAGTGAGGCATATCGACAAAAAGCTTCTGTGGATACAGAAGCAGCGCTTGCCGGAAAATGATAAGCCATAGATAAAAAAGCTCCCTTTGTACAAGGGAGACTATAGCTATCTTCTGTCAGATAAACTAAGAGGACTGAGAACGTAAAGCATCCTCAGTCCTATGGTGGGCAGGTAACGTGTTCTATAAAAATGAAAGCTATCCTTAAGAGCACGTACCTTCAGGAATGAGCTCTATTAAGGTCAGATGCTGTTCTTGATCTCGCCGAGACAGGAGTGACAGATCTTCTTGCCTTTAAATTCAACTACGCCGCTCTCGCTACCGCAGAAGTGGCAGGAGGGGTGGTACTTAGTGAGGATTATTTTGTCGCCCTCGACATAAATTTCAACCGGGTCGGAGCTTGCGATATCCATCTTCTTACGCATCTCCTTGGGAATAACGATTCTGCCGAGCTCGTCTACGTTTCTAACTATACCTGTTGATTTCATTAATCTTTCCTTTCTGGATATTAATGTTTTATCTTAAGTGATTTAGCGATGCGGGAAATTGTATACATTCCTCATCGCAAGAGATATTGTACCAAAATTATGCTTAACTGTCAAGGAGTTTTTGTAAAAAAACACTCTAATGGTTTGGACACTTTGTCAAAAGTGTTACCGTAAGCGGTGGGGGTAGGTCTATCTATGGAAAAGCGCAGGGAAATGGCTGATATGCAAAAAAAGAAGGGG
This sequence comes from Clostridia bacterium, assembly GCA_017453245.1. Taxonomy (GTDB): domain Bacteria; phylum Bacillota; class Clostridia; order Oscillospirales; family CAG-272; genus UBA1740. The sequence goes on along the minus strand of JAFTKM010000007.1, from coordinate 102,239 downwards.
CTGAACGTGGTTTTCTCCTACCTGCCCCGAGAGATAAGCGAGCAGATGACTCTTTATCTTGAGAGGCGGAGGACAAGCGAAGGCGACGTGAGTGAAATAAGGCTCAGAGCACACGGTCCTGTATCACTCGTCGTGCGCGGGGAGAATATATCGCTCGGTATATCGGCGGGCGCGGAGGCTATGAGCGAGACGTTTAAAAGAGTGTGCGGTGGCGCGATATACGCTCACCGCGATGACGTGTGCCGAGGCTTTGTCACCCTTGAGGGCGGCGTAAGAGTCGGCGTCTCGGGACACGCGAGGTATGAGGGCGGCGCGTTGATGGGAGTGAGCGACGTCGGCTCGCTTGTATTCAGAATTCCGACGGGAGAGTGCTCATTTGCCCGCGAGCTTTACCGGGAGTGGCTTCTTCGCGAGGGCGGTATGCTGATATGCTCCCGCGCGGGAGAGGGAAAGACTACCGCCATACGCTCTCTTGCGAGGCTTATAGGCTCGGGCGAGCGGCCGAGACGAGTTGTCGTGGTGGACGAGCGATGCGAGTTTGAGCCGAGAGATTATTCGCGCTCGCACGTGGATATTCTCCGAGGTTACAGACGGGCGACGGGTGTTGATATTGCGGTGAGGACTATGTCCGCTGAGGTTTTGATAGTTGATGAGATTTCCTCTCCCGAGGACTCTGCGGCTATGCTCTCGGCGCTCGGCGCGGGGGCTGACGTCATAGCCACGGCGCATGCGGATTCGTTACGGTCTGCCCTTATGCGAGGCTATGTCAGAGAGCTTGTTGAGGGAGGTCTTTTTGGGAGCGTATGCGTGATTGAGAGGATAGGCGGGCGCTTCTCCTTTTCGGTCGAGCAGATAGAGGAAAATTGCTTGAAAATTTAACACGGTACGGGGGGATTTATGTCATATATCGGCGCTTTGGCGGTGATTTTTGCCGCTTTTCTGATATGGAAGGAATACGTTTCATACCTCGATGGGGAGCTCGCGGGCTGCCGCGCTTTTCTCAGCGCGCTGAAGGACTATCGCGAGCGTGTGAGGTGCTATCTTATATCACCCTCGGAGTGGGCATCGACGTATAATGATGATTTGCTCACGGAGTGCGGATTTCTTGCCTCTGTCTTGGAGGGCGTGGATTTGCCGCGGGCTTACTCGTCGGCTCGGGAGTCTCTCAATCTTAGCGAGGACGTGGATGAGATACTTAAGGAGTGCTTCGGCCGGCTTGGCAACGGATACCTTGATACCGAGCTTGCGGTGCTTGACCTTGCTATATCGGGACTTGCCGAGATAGAGTCGCAAAGCTCTCCCGAGGTGCGAAATAAGCGCAGGGCGGCGGGCGCGCTTCTCGGCGCTTGCGTGTCGGGAATCGTTATTATAATAATTTGAGCGCGGGGCGGAAGGCGTTGAGCCTTGCGCTGTAAGAATAAACAAAGAGGGGCGATGCCCCGAGGAGGGGAAAATGGACGTTGATTTAATAATGAAGGTGGCGGGTGTCGGTATGATAGTCGCGGTGGTCTGCCAGATTCTCAGCAAGGCGGGCAGAGAGGAGCAGGCAACCCTTGTTTCCATCACTGGCATCGTCATTATCCTTTTGATCATTATAGAGCGAGTGGGCGAGATGCTTGAGTCGCTGAAAAGGATATTCGGGCTATGAGTGAGTGGATGAGGATAGTCGCATACGCCTTGATAACTCTGTTTCTCGGATTTTTGCTGAAGGAATTCGGATTTCGCGGGTCGGCGCTCGTTATGCTGCTTGGGACGGTCTCGCTGGTGGGTATCTCGGTGATTTCGCTCGGAGAGATATTTTCACTTCTCCCAAGCGTTGGCACAGACGGCCGCGAGTATGCTGAGGCAATGCTGAAGATAGTTGGCGCGGGGTATATTTTCGGCATATGCTCGGATATGTGTGCGCAGCTCGGGCAGACAAGCCTCTCTAGTGCGGTGGTACTGTGCGGCAGGGTAGAAATCGTTGCTTTGTCGGTGCCGTTTATTAAAAGGATAATTGAAGAGGGTGTCAAGCTCTTATGAAGAAAATCGAGAAAAAAGTAAAGCATAGGTTACATAAATTAGTGATGGCGGTTCTTGTTGCGGCGTCAGCCGTACTGATGACGGGAATGACGTGCGCCGCGCAGGAGACGACTGAGAATACGGTGAATACCGAGGTGGACGGCATAATCAGCGACTTTTTTGATACTGTGCCGGATGGCGTACCCGAGCTCGACGGAATATCCGACGTATCCGAGGCGGTGAGCATCAAGCGGATAATAAGCGGTGTCATCGATACGCTGAAGGGAAATGCGGGTGAGTTGTCGAGGCTCCTTTTATGCCTGCTTGGCATCACCCTTATAAGCACGCTTGCCTCACTTTGGGAGGGGGAGCTTACTTCGTTTGCCTCCCGCGCCGTTGGGGCGGTCAGCTCGGTTATGCTCTTTGACGGCCTTCTGCTTGTTATGAAGGGGGCGAGCGAGTCTCTCGGGCAGATCAATTCCTTCTTCGGCGCGGTGATACCTATAACCGTGGCGGTGAATTCCGTTGGCGTTACTCCGACCATGGCATCAACTCAGGCTATGGGAATGGGGCTCACGCTCAGCGTGTTTTCATTCATCACCGGCGAAGTAATGACCTCCTTTGTGCTGGCGATCTTCGTCAGCTCTGCCGCCTCGGCGATTGACCCGCTTTTTGGCAGGATCTCCAGAGGACTGAGGGGCTTCTTTATCACCGCTCTCGGAATCATCTCCGCTCTTGTCGGCGCAACCTTCTCTCTGCAGAGCGCAATATCGGCGGCCGCTGATTCGGCTATCGTCAGGGGAGCGAAATACGCAATCTCGAGCTCTGTGCCTATTGTCGGCGGCGCGGTCTCAGGCGCTCTCGGAGTTGCGATCGGCGGTGTCTCATACGCCCGAGGTATTGTCGGCGGAGGCGCGATTGCGGTTATCCTCTCGCTCATACTTTCTCCCTTGATTCTTCTGTTTGCTTACCGAATATGTCTTAAGGCGGGAGTGGCGCTTGCGGGTATGTGGGCTCGCTCGGGGTGCGAGGGTATCCTCTCCTCGTTTGTCGGCTCGCTCGACGCTCTTATCGCGGTTTATTCTCTCTCCTCGGTCGTGTATATCGCGGAGCTGGTATCCTTTATGAAGGGAGGCGGAGGTATTGCTTGACTCGTATTTTGGCGGCATTATGATGCTTTGTCTCTTTCTTGCCGTGGCGCAGGGAGTTGCGCATCCGAGATTTTCTGCAATAACGAGCTTTGGCGCGGGTGTACTTGTGATTTGCGCTATAATGCTACCTTTAGTTGACATAATTCGCGATTTTGATGTGAATAGCTCTTTGGATGATATACTTAGCGGTATTGAATACGGAGACGCGACGGACAGCTCGATAGAATTGGCTTTTGAGGATGGGCTTGCCGAGTACATATCGGTAAAATGGGAAATTGACAGAGAGGACGTAAGCGTCAGGGTAGACGGCTTTGATATGGAGAGCCTTACTGCCGAGAGGATATACGTTACCCTCGGAGGAAAAGGTCTGTTGGTTGATTATAAGCGCATAGAGGAGGCGCTCGCCCTCGAGTTTACAAGGGAAGGAGAATGTGAGGTGTCACTTGATCTTGGATAAGGGATTTTTGAAGTTTATTAAGGAAAAGAAGGATATTACCAAAATTGCCGTAGTTCTTGCGCTCGGTCTTGTATTGATATTCATAGGGAGCGCATCAAGGGAGGATACGCCCGAGGAGGCGGCGGGGATCGAGGAGAGACTTACCGAGCTATGCTCGGGGGTTGACGGGGTAGGCGAGTGCTCTGTCCTCGTTTACTATGCTCCCTCGGATGAGGGCGAGGTCGAGAGCGTGATAGTTATCTGCGAGGGAGCGGACGACGCTCGGGTAAGACTTCGCCTTACCGATATGCTGTCCTCGTTTTTCGGCATAGGCTCAAACAGAATACGGATAGAAAAAATGAAGGAATAAATTTTTCCCGCCGTGGTATATGATGACGCGGTGGTGCATAGTCTTTAGTAGTAACAAAACAAGGAGATTTTGAATATTATGAAAAACGAAAAACTTAAGCAAATTTTCTCATCCAAGCTGACCAAGAGTCTTGCTGTATTTCTCGTGGTGCTTCTTATCGGCGCGGCGGTGTACGTCAACTACAAGCTCTTTTATGATCCGGTTGACGGTATGGGCTACGGCGACGGCAATATGGAGAACAACTTTGATGACTCGGCGGCGACCGGCAATAACGCGGAGGAGGAGAATTACTTCACCGCGACAGCGCTCAACCGTCAGCAGTCCAGAGACGAGGCTATCGACGTTCTGAAGCTTGTTTGTGAGTCCGAGGAATCCACCGAGGAGGCAAAGGCTGAGGCTACCGCAAAAATTTCTCAGATAGCGGTTGATATTCAGAACGAGAACAACATCGAGACGCTCGTTAAGGCAAAGGGCTTTACCGAGTGCGTGGCGATCATCTCCGAGGGCTCGGTAAGTGTTATCGTCGGAGCAGAGGAGCTCCAGGCGGCAGAGGCGGCGCAGATACTCGCCATCGTATATGACACCACGGGCGTGAACCCTGAGAACGTCAGCATTATCAATAAGTAAAATACCGCGCCCGAGGGGGCGGGGAGGAGTGAAGATAGCCGAGAGTGCATTATCTTCACTCCGCTTTTATTTTTTGACGCAACTTATATTAAAATATTTCAAAAATATTGACACCCGCGCAAAGATATGATAAAATGTAATAGTTAAATTATAGAAATTCGGAGTAAACCATGAAAAAGCTTAAGGTTGGAATTATCGGCGCTACCGGTATGGTAGGCCAGAGATTTATTATGCTTCTTAACGAGCACCCATATTTTGAGATAACCGCACTTGTGGCGGGCCCCCGCTCCGCGGGTCAGAAATACGGCAAGGCGGTCCTCGGCAGATGGAAGATGACGGACGCCTGCCCCGAGAGAATACTCAATATGGAGGTCATCTCCTCGGATGAGGTCGAGAGGGTGAAGGAGCTTTGCGACTTCGTCTTCTGCGCGGTCAGTCTCTCCAAGGATGAGACACGCGAGCTCGAGGAGAGATACGCTAAGGCGGAGATTCCCGTCGTGTCGAATAACTCGGCGCACAGATGGACTCCCGACGTCCCGATGGTCATTCCCGAGGTCAACGACTCGCACCTCGAGGTTATCGCCGCGCAGAAGAAGAGACTCGGCACCGAGCGCGGCTTTATCGCGGTTAAGCCTAACTGCTCGATACAGTCCTACGTAGGCGCGCTCACCCCTCTTATGAAGTATGGCATCAAGGAAATAGTAGTTACCACCTATCAGGCGATAAGCGGAGCGGGCAAGACCTTCCGCGAGTGGCCCGAGATGGTCGATAACCTCATCCCCTTCATCGGCGGCGAGGAGGAAAAGAGCGAAAAGGAGCCGCTTCGTGTATGGGGACGTGTTGAAAACGGCGAGATAATCCCCGCTACGTCACCCGCAATTACGAGTCAGTGTCTGCGCGTCCCCGTGACCGACGGACATATGGCGGCTGTGTTTGTAAGATTTGAAAACAAGCCCACAAGAGAGGAGATACTCGCCGACTGGCAGAGCTACGTCGGTAAGCCGCAGCAGCTCGGACTCCCCTCCGCTCCCGAGAAATTCCTCACCTATTTTGAGGAGGATAACAGACCTCAGACCCGTCTTGACCGCGACCTTTACGGCGGTATGGGTGTGAGCGTTGGCAGACTCCGCGAGGACAGCGTTTACGACTACAAATTCGTCGGCCTTTCCCACAATACCCTGAGGGGCGCTGCGGGCGGCGCGGTGCTCATCGCAGAGCTCCTTTACAGAGAGGGATACCTTACTGCAAAGTAATCAAAAAATGAAAAAGACGGCAACCGTGTGAAGTTTTACGCCAAAAACAAGCCTTTTTCGCAGTATGCGGGAGGCTCACGGGTGCCGAAAAGGAAGGTAAAATGAACATATCAAAATATAAGGCGCTCCTGACGGCGGTGGATATGGGAAGTCTCTCCGGAGCGGCGCAGAAGCTCGGCTATACTCAGTCCGGTCTCACACATATGATGAACGCTCTTGAGGACGAGTTCGGCTTCTCCATTCTTCAGCGCGGATACTACGGCATAAAGCTCACTCCCGCGGGAGAGAGAATAATCCCAAAGATAAGACAGCTCGTTATGTGCGAGGAGTCGCTTGAGAACGAGGTTCAGCTCGTTAAGTCCTACGGTGACAACGTCCTGAGAATAGGCGCGTTCTCGAGTATGGCGGGCACGTGGCTGCCCGGTATCGTTGAGAAATTCAACCGTGAGTTCCCCGATATTACCGTTAACATTCAGACCGGTACTGTTGCAGAGCTTTACGGCGGTCTTGACGAGGGCAGATTCGACGTCTGCTTCGGTACCAAGAACGCGAAGTACGATTTCAAGTGGGTTTCTCTTGAGAAGGACAGATTCCACGCCATTCTCCAGAAGGATTATCCTATTGATGAGGAGGAATTCCACATCAAGAGATTCAACGGTACCAAGTTCCTGATGCCGGGTCTTGGATTTGACGACGATATCAGCGCCGTTTTCTCCGAGAATAACGTCCGTCCCTTCGTCACTCCCACGTACGTAGACGACCCCGCCATCATCTCGATGGTAGAGCACGGCCTTGGAATCAGTATGCTCTCCGAGCTTATCATCGCGGGAAAAACGGACGCTGTCAAGGTTCTGCCCATCGTTCCCGAGGTCTCGCGTACGCTTGCTCTCGCTATGAAGCAGGACAAGGTGATGACTCTGCCCTTGAAGCGGCTTGTTGCCATAACCAAGGAGTTCGCAAAGAATAAAAGGTGATTTTTTGGTAGAATTGAATAAAATTTTAAAAGATTTTTCGTCAGGGCAGGGCGCCCGAAAGATTGGTTTTCTATTGACAATCCATCTTTAAAAATGTATAATTATTATAGTGTATTATACTTTGGCGGACTATGTCTGCCGTCGTTTCACTTCGCTTATTTCGCGAAATAACAACGAAAGGCTTTTGGGCATTGAAATGAAAAAGTTTGTTATCTTGCTTCTCGTGATCGGAGTCCTCAGTCTTACCGGTTGCGGAATGCTTCAGAAAATCGGTATCGGCGCTCCGGATGACGCAGAGGTCATCTGTGACATCGTTAACGGATCGAAGCCGACCAAGATCACCACCGACGTGAGCTACGTTACCAACAAGGGGGACACGCTCCAGGGGCACTACGTAACCACAACGGACGGCACCGACACGATCTTTGAGTACTATTATGAGAAGCTTGCTACTCCCGCAGAGTCTCTTGCCAGCGGCAGCAACGAGCGTATTATCGTTTCCGAGGGCACCATCTACTACAAGGACGGCGCTTACTACTACGGTGACGAGGAATCCTGGAAACCCGGCACGGGTACAGCGTTTGAGCTTAAGCTAAAGGTTGATCCGGAGCTTATCAAGGATGCGGTTATCAACGAGGACGTTTCCACCCTTGAGGGTAAGGTGAGCGCTGAGGACCTCGAGTCCTTCATCGGCACAGACCTTGGCGCGGTTGGCGATGCTACCGTTGTTCTTGAGACCAATAAGGTAAACCTTACGATGATAACCGTTACGTGTGAGACCGCTAACGGCACCATCACAGTCAGAACCTCTTATACGTACAATCCTCAGGATCTCTTCCCCGAGGATGACAGTGCTGAAGACGCAGCTGCAGAATAATAATTGTTTCAAAGCTTGAAAGGAAAATATTATGAAAAAGATTATCGTATTTGCGCTTGTTGTAGCGCTTTGTGTTCCCGCTCTCTTCTCCTGTGACGTTATAGAGCAGGTTGCTGAAAAGTTCGGTATTGATCTTGGCGGCTCTGACCCTGTTGCGGACGTTGCGAATATGTACAACATGAGCACTCCTACCAAGGTAGTTGCTACAACCACCCAGAACATCGGCGGCTTCAAGCTTAATTGCAGCTATGAGCTCGTTACCGGTTTCGTTGACAACAAGCCTGCTTCCGTTTATACCGTTACCTCCGAGTCTATCAGAAGCGTTGAGGACGGCGGTAACAACGAGGAAGTTAAGGATATGGTTATCTCCACCACCAAGAAGACCGAGTCCGTTGAGGGCTACGGCTCCCGTGTTAACGGCGGCGAGTGGGATCCCAGCGGCTCCGTATGGACTATCGGCCGCGGCAGAATGGCTCTTAACCTTAACGCTGAGTATCTCACCGACGTAGTTTATGAGAATAACACCCTTTCCTTCACAGTTCCCGCAGCAAACGTTGTTCAGGTTCTTGGCGAGGCTTATTCCGCTAACGTTGCAGGCGACGTTAAGGTCGTTATCGTTGATGACGGTGCTGTTATCACTTCCATCGATCTTCACTACAACCTTAAGGGCGACGAGGCAGCAAATCTTGTTGAGTCCGAAATGACCGTAAAGGTTATTTACACCTACGACCTTGAAAGAATTACCCTTGACTAAGAGGTAACGCTATGAAGAAGATTGTTGCATTTTTGCTTATGATCTGTTGCGTGCTCGCTTTGGCGGCGTGCGATGATCCGAGCGATGATAATAATGACAAGGTGGATTATTCCCAGGCAATTTCCGATATGCAGACTGTGATTGACGCATCTGCTCCCGCCGTTGCCGATATAACCGTTGTTCTTAAGTCGTCTCTCGGCGACCTTAACGGATCGTACAACGTTGTTTACAACGAGGACGGTACTGCTACCGTTACCTATTCCTACGAGAAGTTCAATAGCTTCGAGGATATTTCCGGTGAGCTCAAGAGCACCTACACCGGTACTACCACCGTTGCCGCTGACGGCACTGTTACCGACTCTCTCGGTGGCACGGCATCCGTTGAGGCTATTACCTTTGACGTTCAGCTCGACGAGTCTAAGCTTGGCTCTGTTACAGCAGGCGCTGGCTCAGTTACCGCTAAGGTTAAGGCGGCTGACACAAAGGCTATTCTCGGTGTTGAGATCGGCTATGACGTTGATCTCGTTATCTCCTCGGGTAAGCTCGGAGTTACCTCCGTTGCTATCTCCTACGATTCCGCCTCCGGTCCTGTTGAGATCGTTGCGGTTTATACCTACGTAGCTGAGTAATCCTAAGAGACTAATTTGTTTTACATAAAAAAGACGCTTGCAGTAAAGTGCCGCAGGCGTCTTTTTTTCATCTTTTATTATTTTATAAGAAGTTATTTAAGTCCTCAGCTATGCGCTTTGCCATAGAGAAGAAGCCGAGGTCTGTCGGGTGCGTGAAGTCGACCGAGCCCTCCGCTCCCGCAAGGGTGAGAAGCGTGCGTCCGTCGATAAAGCATACGTTTTTGTCACCGTTTGCCACGGCGTTTTCGTAGGTGGTCTTTATGATCTCAAGTCTTTCGAGCTGGAAGGGCGCGAGATACGGCTTAGGCATTGAAATAAATATAACGGGAAGGGTGGGGTGAGCCGCCCTGATTTTTTTGAACATTCTCTCGTGTGTTCTTTTGAGATGCTCAGCATCGGGAGAGTTGTGATCGTAGTCGTAGACGAATACAGACATATCGAGTGAGGCTATGTAATCTGCCATCTCGTCCTCTGCTCTTGCGTTACCCGAGAAGCCAAGGTTGATAAAGTCAAAATCGAGCCATCTTGAGAGGAAGCCCTGATAGGACGTGCCGGGGCGTGAGGCGCAGCCGCCCTGAGTGATGGACGAGCCGTAAAATACAACCGGTTTTTCTACACGGTATGGGGTCTCTGCGAGAATTTCCGCATTTTCCTCGAGGCCTACGTACATCTCGCACACGTCACTGTAAAGAGGCATATTTATCATTATCTCGCGCATTTTCGGCGTGTCTGTGCCGATCTCGTGGACACCCTCGTAGCCGTCAGTAATATCAAACGGAGGGATAAAGGATCTGAAGTACTCGCCGTCAACGTAGAGATCAAAGCCTGATGAGCCGCAGAGCGCGAAGTGTGACATCTTACCGACGTTTGCCATCTTCACGTTTATCGCGACGTAGGACGAGTTGGTCCTGAAGCGAACTCTTCCGCCTGCGGTATTGGCGTGCAGGGAATATACGCCGGGGCTGACCGCTCTTGCGACCTCCATCGGCATACGTCTGAACTTACCCTCCTCGTAGAATACTCCGTGTACTCCGAAGGGCGCATTCCTTACGTCGTAGAATTTTATATCGGTCTTATCGATCTTTGTATCGATCTTGAAGTTCTTGTCGATATTCGCTATGTTGCTCATTTTTATTCCTCCTGTTGGGGTATACGTACATTATATCAAATTGCACGTAAAGTATCAAGCGGTTTTCAGTGGTATCTTGACTTTTTTTGAAACTATGATATTATATAAATAGCCGGGCAAGCCTCTTGCCTAAATTTTCGGGAGCGATAACCATGAGCTTTTATGAATCCGAAGTCGAGGGTTACGGATATTTATATTTCAGTCACGTTAAAAAAGATAAAGAAACGCCTCCGCACTTTCACAGCGCGATAGAGCTTTTGTTCTGCGTGGACGGAGAGCAGGACGTTTCAGTAGGCGGTGAAGTGTATACGCTGAAAAAGGGCGACGGATGCTTTGTTGACAGCTACGTAGTGCATTCGCTGAAGCCGTCGGGCGCGGAGATGTATGCAGTAGTCGGTGACGTTCATTTCTTCAGCTCTGTGTTCTCGTCCTTTGGCAATAGAGTGCCGCTATGTATCTTCAAATTTGAGAGCACCGAGCTTCTCGAGACCCTGTATGCTCTTTATTCCAAGGATCGCGCGGATAAAGCCGGTATAACCGAGATAAACGAGGCGATAGTAAAGATATTGCTTGCGGAGCTTAATGAAAGCGGCTTGTTTACAGAGCGAACAAAGGACACGCAAAATGAACTTGTGGCAAGGATTTTGCAGTATGCAAATGATAACCTGAGGAGCGATTTGTCGTTGTCTGAATTATCCTTAAAATTTGGATATTCAAGCACGTATCTCTCGCGCATTCTTCACCGTTATCTGGGAATGAATTGGAATATATACGTTGGCAATCTGCGTGCTCGCGCAGTGCATGCTGTTTTGAGCAGTGAGAGAGATATCTCTGTTTTGGACGCAGCCCTCATGTGCGGATTTGACAGTCTTAATACTTTTTACAGGGCTTACAGGCGTGTGTTTGACAAAGCTCCCTTGGAAAAATGACAACCTTTGACAGTGATAAAGTTGATATTGGATAGACCGCTCATTGATTATCCTCTATAATGGAGGCATAGATCAGTGGACGGTCTATTTGTGTAAAATAAGTTGATTGATGCATTAATGTAAAGTACAGTTGGTATTTTAGGTATATAATATGGGTTATTTATTTCTAGCAGTGTCCGTGCTCAGCGGATCAAAAAAGGGCTTTTTTGCCAAGAAGGTCAGCGACAGAACAAGCGGGCTTCGGGGAGCGGTCCTTTCCAACTTAATAAGAATGTTATTCTGCATACCGATAGGGCTTGTGTTCGTGCTCTTTGACGGTAAGCTTGCCGACCTTGCGGTGTCACCTCGGGTTATAGGCATTTCCGCCTTTGCGGGTGTCTCCACGGCGGTATTTATCGTTTCCTGGCTCCTCGCGGTCAAGCGGAGCGCCTTCACGTCGGTTGATACCTTCATCTCGCTCGGCATTCTCGTGCCGATCATTCTCTCACTCGCCTTTTACGGTGAGAAGGTGTCACTAAGTCAGATCATCGGTCTTTGCCTGCTTATCTCGGCTGTGGTTATTATGAGTATGTACAATAATCAGATCAAAGAGAGGCTGGACGTGGCATCGCTTATCCTTCTTTTGATCGTTGGATTTTCAAACGGTCTGACGGACTTCTCGTACAAGATATTTCAGTACACGAAATCGGGCACGCCCGCATCGGTCTTCAATTTCTACATATACGTCTTCTCGGCAATAGCACTTCTTGGCGTGCTCGGAATATTGCACCTCAGAGGAGAAGGGAGCGAGAAGCCCGAAAATGACAGCGCGGATGTGCCGTCCCTTCTCGACAGACGCAAGGTTATATACATTGCCATAATGGCGGTCTTTCTCTTCAGCAACTCATATTTCAAGACTCTTGCAAGCGCGCGTCTTTCCGCCGCGGAGGTATATCCCTTGGCGCAGGGCTCGGCTATTGTGCTCACCCTTCTTATGTCCCGCGTGTTCTTCGGGGAGAAGATTAAGCCGCTTTGTCTCATCGGTCTTGGCGTGCTGTTTTCAGCACTTTTGCTTTTGAACGTTATTGTATTTTAGGAGTGAAAAATGGAGCTTAACGCACTTAAAGAATATTTATCCGAGATTGGAAAAAGCCTTCTCAGCCCGCCTTGGGGCAGCTTTCTCCACCCGTCTATCGTTGTAAGATGCGGCAGATGCTATCCCGGTCAGATGTGGGATTGGGGCAACTGGGCAAACAATATCGCAGTCCGTCAGATTGCTACCGATGAGGGATGGCAGGAGGAGCTTTTCGAGTATGAGAGAGGCTCCGTCGATAACTTCCTCGCCGAGCAGAGAGAGGACGGAAGCATAGATATAGTTATCGCGTCATCACCCGAATTTGATCTTTCGAAATCGCATCCGCACCGCAACGTGCATAAGCCCGTGCTCGCGCAGCACGTCGCCTTTATCTGTAAGTATACCGAGGCTACCGAGTGGCTTGGGGGAATTTACCCGAAGCTCGAGAAGTTCGTCGAGTATTATGAGAATAACGCGAAGCACGAGAGTGGGCTTTACTACTTCTTCGATGACTTCGCAATCGGCGTAGATAACGACCCGTGTACGTTTTATCGCCCGGATAACAGCTCGGCATCAATATATCTGAACTCGCTGATGTACGTCGAGCTCGGCGCGATGTCCCACCTTGCAGAGCTTATCGGCAACGCTGAGAAAAGGGAATACTATGCTATGAAGCGGGCAGAGCTTAAGGCCGCTATCAACGAGCATTGCTACGACGAGAAGGACGGAATGTATTATAGCTGTGATATAAACCTCAGGCCAATAGACTATAGCGTGCTCCTTCACTCGGGCGCGCCTCGTCATTACTCCACACTTATTCAGCGCATCGGGGTCTGGAGCTGCTTCCTGCCTCTTTGGGCAGGCATACCTACCAAGGAGCAGGCCGAGCGTATGGTCAGAGAGAATCTCCTCGATGAGAAGGCCTTTTGGGCGCCCTACGGAGTAAGAACTTTATCTAAGTATGAGAAGATGTATCGTATCGTCGGCACCTGTAACCCCTCGAGCTGGCAGGGCGGTGTATGGATACTCTCGAATTACTTTGTTTTCGAAGGACTTAGACGCTACGGCTACGAGAGGGAGGCAAAAGAGCTTGCGGAAAAGACCGTGGAGCTGCTCAGACTCGACTATGAGAAAAACGCCGCCTTCCACGAGTACTACCACCCCGAGGACGGCTCGGGAGTGTTCCACAAAGGCTTCACAAGCTGGAATGCAATCGCCGCGAATATGATAGCATACCTTGAGGGCGGCGAAGTAATTAAAGAGTGGAAATAGGCTGAAATGCAAAGTATAATTATCAAAAACTTACATTATGACTTAAAAAGCGCCCGTTAAAGGGCGCTTTTGTATTGCTTTAGAAAAAATAATTACTTATCAAGCTCGACAGATACTTTGCCTCTCGTGCCTTCTGTCGCTTCGATTATAAAGTAGACCGTCTTACCGCCTTCTATGTATCCTCCACTTGAGTCGACAGATTCACCTGCCTTGACATTTGCCAGAAGCTCCTTCGTTCCGTAAATGTCGTAGTAAAGATTGAGCTCTCCCTCGTCTACCTTTACGGAGTAGTTTATATCACCCTCTGTTCCTTTCTCGGTCTTCTTTATCTTGAATACCAACTGCCCCTCAAGGGAGAGAAAGCTTGTCTCAAAGCTGTGCGACGTGTTACTCCTTACAAGACCTACCGCGCTGAAAGAGCTTACGTACTCATCGCAGGAGCAAAGTGAGACTAGTAGGGATAATAGCAGTATAAAGGATATTAGTCTTTTCATATGGTACCTCCTTGGGGTTGGTGAAGTAATTATACCACGATAGAAAAAAACATTTCAAGTAGGCGGATACATTTTTGATTTGTGGATTTTGTGTAGGCAAAGCGGAAGATAGAGATAACTGGATTTTGCTATTCGCCGGTCGGACACGACGAATAACGCAATATACCGCCATCGGCGGTATGCAGCATACCGCCCCGGGTATCTTGCCAAACGAGCATAAAGAAAGTGGGCTTTGTATTAAAGCGGAACGTCTATAACAAAGCATGTACGAGTGGCAATACCTAACTTTGTGGCGTTGCCACGGAACTAGATCAAGTCAATCGAGATGGTCTACCAAATAGAAATAACCTAAGTCAAACCACAAGGGTTCAATTTAGGTTATTCTTGGTGGAGCTTGCTTAACGAAAGTCGAACCATTTATTGAATAGTCGACGTATTAATCACTCGTTTTATCATATCTTCGACTGTTTTGCATGTCTTTATTGTTTTTAGATTTATGTGTGGATATTTTTCTTTTCCAAGTACAAATAGTTCGTGAGCAAACCCTTGCCCTATCTCTTCTACGCCCGAAAAATCCAAATCAATATCATTAAACAAAACTATGCATTCCAGCAATCTCCTTGCCTCAGAGCGCGATACAGGATTACCACCAGTGAACATATGAGCTACCGGTATAGTTGTTTTTATGAATCCTTCATCTACCGGGGCAAATGTGTTAAAAACTTCGGACAGTATTTTTTTCGTATTGTTACTGATTGTCATACTTACAACTGTGCCTTTTTCCATGTTCATAAGGCTATGAAGGTTGGTATCTTCTATTTGTGTAGATTTAAAATTATTTCTGGTGAAAAAATTATCATCGGAATAAATAATAAATTCGTCCATAACATGTGATGTGAAGAAAATTCCTTCACCTGTATGATATTGTTTTGCGGTTGTAAACTTTCCTGCAAACAAAAGAGATACACATTCTCGAAGCGAGATGTTTTCGTTTTTGCTTTCCTTTACAAACCGTTGTATATTTTTATAAATTCCAATACCGTCGTCTACAATTAATATTTTAGTATCAAGGCAGTTTTGATAAATACTTACCGAAATATTTTCCGCTTCTGAATGCTCAATAGCATTATTCATCATTTCAGTAAACGCATACGCCCATATAGAATTCACATTCTTCTTGAACTGTATATGTTGTGAAATAAATTGATTGTAAATATGATCTTCTCCCAATGTTCCGTCATTTTTTAAAAAATAATGATAAGAGTTTGTTTTAAGAATATATGCATTTTTATTTTTTTCAATAAGGCCATCAATTTCCATTTGCTTTACGTAATTATATACACTGGATTTGCTAATATTAAATGATTCAATTGTCGCTTTAACATAGTCCTTTCTTCCGCTTTTTATCAAACGCAATATATAGTTTTTTACTTTTTCTTGATTTACAACTTTCATTTTTATCCCCCCTTAAATGCGATTGTATAAATATGTTATCACATATTCAAAAAAAAGTCAATACAGTTTCCAAATAAATATAAGAATTTTCCAAATAGATTTTTTTATTTGGAATTTTGCAATAAATAGAATTGATTTAAATAATCAAAGATATGGTTAGCAACACCGCATGTACCATTATATCGAAATACACACAAATATTTTGTCGCTCTTTGCGTTTCGAATATTTTTACTGTTTCTTCTACATCAAGATAAACAAACCTCACCTGTTCGGGTGAAGTTTTTGGGGTGGTATCTAGAATTTTGACGCGGACGCGAACACCACAAAAAGTGGCAACCGAAAGGTCTGCACAATCTAGGATTTTGACGGCAAGCGTCAATATTCCTCGCCTTGTCGCTTACAAGCGAGCTTGACGCGATCTGTGGCGGGAATGCGAACCTAACTCCGTGGCGATGCCACGGAACTAGATTGAGTCAATCGAGATGGTCTACCAAAAAGAAATAACCTAAATCAAACCGCAAGGGTTCAATTTAGGTTATTCTTGGTGGACCATCTAGGACTCGAACCTAGGACCGACCGGTTATGAGCCGGTAGCTCTAACCAACTGAGCTAATGGTCCATATATCATCTGTGTGACTAATATATTGTATCAAAGATATGTGAACAAATCATTAACAATATATTAATATAATATTAAATTAGGCATGTTTTTTCGAGTCTCTAAAATTAATACTTAAAAAGACTCTTGACAAGACTTTTTATTGCGTGTATAATATACGAGTACGGAAGCATAGCTCAGTTGGTTAGAGTACTTGCTTGACATGCAAGGGGTCACTGGTTCGAGTCCAGTTGTTTCCACCAAACAGAAGGGTCGCCTAGAGCGGCCCTTTTTGTTTGGTGGAAACACAGACTCGATTAGCACACGCACGTGTGTAAATCGAATATTGCCATTTGCTTTCTAGTTACCTCTCCTCCGTCGGACCCCAAAGACCGAGGTTAGGGAAGGGAGTGCCTATGACGGTCAGATCCTTTTTTGCGAAGATCTCTTTTGCGTTGGTGACGAAATCGCTATACGTAAGGGGTCTTCTCGCGATAGTCCGCGAGGCGTTGAAGCCTATCTCGTATATCCAAGCGCCCGTGTAACCGATACTCTCGAAGGCGTCGATGATCCTCTTCCAATCGAGGACGCCCTCGCCGGGCAACCAATGGCGCTCGTTGATATTATCGCGGTCGGAAACGTGGATAGTGATTATCTTGTTTCCAAGACCTTTTATCACCTTTGCGGTATCGTCGATCAGCGAGTGATTGAGGTCGAGGCAGGCGCGCAGCTTATCATTCGCGCTCAGCATATATAAATGCTCGTCAAGTGTGTTGGCAAGGCAGGTGCGTGGGAGATTTTCAAGCGCGATCGAAACACCTCTTGGGTGCGCGTACTCGGCGAGCGTGTCGAGGCACTCCATCGCGTGCTTGATCTTTTCCGGGCGCTCGTTTTGGTCAAAGGGCTCGGGGGTGTGCGTGGGGTGGATAACGACCTTATCCATTCCGATCTCGGATATTCGGTCGATCAGCCAACAAAATTCTCCTACCGCGCGCTTGTTGCTCTCCTTGTCGAGTGATGAGATATCAAAGCTTGGGTGAGTGTGCGAGTGTATAGAGAAAAGCTCGATTCCCGCGGCATCCGCATCAGCTCTGACCTTTTTAAAATCAATGTCACGATAATCGGCCAGGCAAATTTCTGCCGCATCCATGCCGGCACTCTTCATCGCCCTGAAGCCCTCAAGGTCGATCGGCTTTCCGCCGCAGGTGGATATTCCTATTTTATACATAAGACCTCCTATCCGTAAAAAAGCTCGTTTTTTTAGATTATAGCATAGGTAAGATGTACTGTCAAGCATGATTGATTTCACAATTTAACCGCAACGCGTGTGAAAAATATTAAAATTCAGATAAAAAAACCAAAAAAATTAAAAGCCTCTGTAACCTTTTCCGCCTTTCTCTTGTCATATAGGATGAAGGCGTATTCAACCTAGCTTGACATATAATGGTAAATATGCTAAAATTATAACGTAAGAATTAAAAGCAGGAGGTAATAAAAATGAAAAGACGGATTTTGTCACTTGTTTTGGTATTAGCTATGGCGGTAAGCCTTAGCGCTTGCGCGGCATTGGGCGGCGCGTCAAAGAACGATGCCATGGATGGCGGATATTACGGTAATGCCGCACCGTCGATGGGTGACGCGGAATCACTCGGCGGCGAGAGCTACACCGAGATCACCGAGAACGCTTTTGTCAGCGCGGCCGATAAGCCGAGCAGTTATTTTTCCATTGATGCAAATACCGCATCCTATCCCAACCTGCGCAGTATAATAACAAATGGGTATAACGTCCCCAAGGATGCTGTCAGAGTTGAGGAGATGCTAAATTACTTCAACTACGATTATGAAACGCCGACAGACAGCTCGGTCTTGTCTCTCACCTCCTCGGTGTTTGACACGCCCTATAACTCCGAGACCAAGCTTTTGACCATAGGCCTTGCCGCAGAGGAGGTCAGCTTCTCCGAGGTCAGAAACAATCTTGTGTTCCTTATCGACGTCAGCGGATCGATGTACTCAGATGATAAGCTTCCGCTTGTTCAACAGGCGTTTATGATGCTTGCCGAAAGCCTCAATCCCGAGGACCGTGTATCAATTGTGACCTATGCGAGCGGTGATTCCGTGGCTCTCTCGGGCGCTTTCGGATATGAGAAGCAGAAGATTGTCGCGGCTATCGAGGACCTCACCGCGGGCGGCACAACTGCGGGAAGCAAGGGTATATACAGAGCTTATCAGCTTGCTGAGGAATACTTCATTGAGGGCGGTAATAACCGCGTAATTCTCGCCACGGATGGCGACTTCAACGTTGGAACGACCACAACGGTTGGACTTGAGACACTTATTTCCGAGAAGCGTGAGAGCGGAATTTACTTCTCTGTTTTCGGCTTCGGACGCGGAAACGTTCAGTCGGATAAGATGGAGACTCTTGCCCTTAAGGGTAATGGCGTGTATAGCTATATCGATTCCGTAAAGGAAGCGAAAAAGGCGCTCGTCGAGGGAATCGGCGGCAGTATGGTGACCGTTGCAAAGGACGTTAAGGCGGGCATTACGTTTAATCCCGAATACGTTGAGTCTTACAGACTCGTCGGATATGAAAACAAGCTTCTTACCGAGGATGAGTTCAATGACTCGAATACCGATGCGGGTGAGCTCGGAAGCGGTCACACGGTAACCGTCGTTTATGAGATTGTGATGACGGATAAGGAGCTCGTCGAGGGCGAAAATATAGCGGACGTTAAGGTAAAATACAAGCCTACCGAGAACGTCGGCGGCGACGCCGAGGCTGAAGAGGAGATCACACTCTCAGTGGGTACGGAGAAGTATCACTCCGATATGACCGATACTGA
This sequence comes from Clostridia bacterium, assembly GCA_017453245.1. Classification (GTDB taxonomy): domain Bacteria; phylum Bacillota; class Clostridia; order Oscillospirales; family CAG-272; genus UBA1740. The sequence continues at coordinate 83,395 of JAFTKM010000007.1, read as the reverse complement.
CGCATTCGTTTCTTCCGTTGTGGAGTTTGCGCTTATTCTCCGCGACTCGGAATACAAGGCTGATGCTGATCTCAACGCGCTTGTAACAAGGCTTTCCGATCTTGATCTTTCGGCTGATGAATTTAAAGAGGAATTCAGAGAGCTTGTAATAACCTATCGCGAGAAAATTGAGAACGCACAATAATAAGCTTTAATATTGATAGTTTTACCGCGCCCTTCAGCCAAAGGGCGCGGTTTTCTTCACACGCCCCGGGGTTTTGCACGAATTAATAAAATTCTATTGTAAAAGAAATGGGAGTGTGATATAATTGACTCAAGATTGCACACGGAGGCCTTGTATGATCCAGCTAATGAAAAAGAAGCTCTATCCCGAGAGGATGGATGTTTTATATGAATGCGAGAGCTTTACCGATGAGGTGATTGCGCGTGACTTCGAGCTTCACGGCGGTGTATGGCGCGCTGAGGACGGTTGGGTTGTCGGTGAGAATCGGGAGTGCTCGGCGGCGATGATCATGACGCGCGGTGAGTACGTCGGTGATATTCTCGTGGAATTTGACGCGGCGACGGTTGCTCCCGCTTCGCACGATATAAACGTGACCTGGCACGGAAGCTGGGATTATGACAAGGACACGCGCGGTAAGGGCTACGTTATGGGGGTCGAGGGCTTTTGGGAAGGCTTTATCGGCTTTGAGAGAAGTCCGGATTACTCCTTGCTCGCCATGACCGACCTCTTTGATTTTACACCGGGCGAGGTGTATCACATAACGGTTGGTAATATCGGAGGCACTCTGTTTATGGCGATCAATGACCGCCTTGCTCTCTCGGTGACAGATCCCGCACCCATCGACGTTAAAAAATACGGCAAGGTCGGATTTGAGGCGTTTTGCACCAAGGTAAAATATCGGAATCTCAAAATTAAAAGGCTTGAGTATGTCGACGATTGGAAAACGTATACGCCTGAGTTTTGATTTTAGAGTAAGATGAAACGTTGATTTAAACTCGCTAAAAAGAAAGGTATAGTTTACATAATTTGTGAATTACGCGAGGTGAACAAATGAGATACAAGAATTTATCCCTTGAGGAAAAGAAAAAGCTGCTTATCGGAGCAGAGGACGGCTCGTATATGAATACCGAGTCTCTCGGCGGTAAGATTTATAAGATAGAGATGAGCGACGGACCGAGCGGCCCGCATTATAGCAATGATTTCACGTGGATGCCCTCGATAGCCAATCTTGCTTCTGGGTGGAGCGAGGATATGGTGACAAGGTACGTCGATGCGATAGCCGATCAATGCATCGTCGGTGGCGCGGACGTTCTGCTTGGTCCCTCGGTGAATATCAAGAGATTGCCCGTTTGCGGCAGAAACTTTGAGTACTTCTCGGAGGATCCGTATCTGACGGGCAGGCTGGCATCACGTTACATAGACGTCCTTCAGCGCCGCGGTGTAGCCGCGACCGTCAAGCACTATTGCGCAAATAACCGCGAATATTCGAGGCTCTATTCGTCCAGCAATATGGATGAAAGAACACTGCGCGAAATATACGTCAAGGCGTTTGAAATGCTGCTTAAGTCCGACCCGTGGGCAATTATGTGCTCCTACAACGCGGTAAACGGAGTGTGGGCGGCAGAGAATGAGCATATACTCAAGGAGATACTCAGGGACGAGCTCGGATATGAAAATCTCATTATGTCCGATTGGGGCGCTGTGCACGACAGAGCTAGGTCCCTCAAGGCAACGCTTGATCTTGAAATGCCCTTCATGACCTTTCACGATTCGCCGAAATCTATCTCTGACGGACTTGAGAGCGGAATGATAACCGAGGACGACGTTGACGCTTCCGTAACCAGATTTGAGTCATTCACCGAAAAGATTCTTGCCGCTAAGGACGTAAGAGCGGTTAAATACACTCGCGAGGAGCGACACGCGATTGCCGTGGAGGTCGCAGAGGAGGGAATAGTTCTCCTTAAGAACGAGGGAGATATACTTCCCCTGAAGAACGGAACGAGAGTTGCGGTAGTAGGCGAGCAGGCGATATTGCCCGAGCTGAGCGGCGGCGGCTCCTCCAACCTCGGTGACGATCCCGAGAATCCCTTTGATAATGCATTCGAAGTCAAACAGACCGGTGTCCATGAGCTGTTAAAAGAGCGCATGCCCGACTCTCATATCGACTTCACTATCGGATATCACTGTCATCTCGGCTTTGGCCTGAGATATTGCACGCGCGATATCGATCTTGTGGTTGATTATACAAGAGCGGCGGACGTTGCCGTTGTTTTTGTCGGAACAAACAGAGCGATAGAGTCTGAGGATTACGATCGCGATGATCTTAAGATCCCGAGTGTTCAGGCTGGAGTTCTTAACGAGATAATCAAGAATAACGAAAACGTTGTCGTAGTTGTTACGGCGGGCAGCGTGGTAGACGTTTCCCCGTTCAAGGATAAGGTGAAGGCTATACTGTACGTCCCGTTTGGCGGTGAGGGTGTAAACGAGGCTATCTCGAATATCCTTTCCGGCAGGGTTTCCCCCTCGGGTAAGCTTACCGAAACCTTTATAAGCGATATGAGTGTGAATCCGCTCGTTAGCAGAAAGGCAGACTTCTTTAATGAGAACTATGATGACGGCATCTTCGTCGGCTACCGTCTTTACAATACTCGCGGTATTGACGTGGAATATCCCTTTGGCCACGGACTTTCCTATACCGATTTCGAGTATAGCGATCTTGCCGTCACGGAATGCGAAAACGGCGATTACGATATTACCTTCAACCTGAAGAACGTAGGAGCGGCAAGGGGTAAGGAGATCAGCCAGCTTTATATCGGCAAATCGGACAGCCTCATTGACCGGGCTCTGATGGAGCTTAAAGGATTTGAAAAGACAGACCTCGCGCCCGGCGAGTCAAAGACGGTCAGACTGCACCTTGAACGCTCTGAGCTTTCATACTTCGATATGGAGTCGAATGCGTGGGAGATTGAGTCCGGCATATACAAAATAATGATTGGAAAGTCATCGAGAGATTTAAGACTTGAAGCTGATATAGAGATTTGACATTTGGAGGACTGATGTACCTTTTTTACGCATTGATATTGCTTTTGCCTATGCTGGCGCTGAAGCCGAGAAAGGACACAGACGCAAGCATACTTGATGCTCGTTCCACTACTTGCATCAAGGGAATACTTTGTATATACGTTATGCTCCATAATCTTGGACTCGACCTTGAGAATGGAGAATTCAAGGAGCTTGTTTGCGAGCACACGGGTGGCGTCGGAGTAGGGCTTTTCTTCTTCCTTTCCGCATTCGGAATCATACGCTCGTATCAGTCGCGCGGAAATAAATATCTTGGCAAGCTTCTCTTGGTACATATACCCAAGCTGTGGGCGGTCGCGGTATTCATCAATGCGATAACCTACTTGTCTTTTCAGCGCGGAAGCTATGAGCCGCTCGATATGTGGCTGAGAATTCTGAATCTTGATTTATTTAATGACTTTAACCGCATAAACAGACACGGCTGGTATATTGCGTCTGTGATTGCTCTTTACATAATTTTCGCATTGGTATATTTCGTTTGCTCGAGACTCAAAAACGAGAAGAGGTTTGTTATCGCGGGAATAGTGATGGCTGTTGTACCTGTTGCGGCAAGGATAGCGGCTCATATTGCCGATGAGGGCGGAATGTATACGCGAGAGATGCCCGCGTTCGCAATAGGCTGTATTTACGCAACCTTCTACGATAAGATAAACGAGATTGCTGGGAAGTATTTTAAGCTCGGCATGCTTGTATCCGTTGTTGCTTTTATACTCGGCTTCCTCTTCTGGGAGCCTGTGGCAACCTACGCGTCGGCTGTGATTATCATTCTTGTCTCACAGAAATACACGTATTACAGCAGCGTTACCTTCTTCCTTGGCAGGATATGCATAGGCGTGTATTTGTTCTTGCATTACTCTTCCATAGTTATGCAGGGCTTTATTCACAACGAGTATCTCTGGGTGCTCACTAATGCGGGATTCATCATAGAGGTCGCGATAATGATCTACGCGGTGCAGTATGCCATAGAGTATGCTGTGCGCTATATAACAAAATGCATTCATCTTGCATCAGTACGCGATTGACTCTGAAACCAACAGTAACAGCACGTGCTATTTGCGGTGATGAAAGCAAAGGGCATACCCGTGTAAGCTTTTTCGGGTGTTTATGAGCAATATACGGCGGTTGATTGCTACCTATCGCGATTGAGATTATTTGAAATCAGACTCAAATCAGAGGAGAAAAATATGAAACTCGAGAAAATAAAGGAATTAAGAAGATTCTATCACGACACGCTTTTCGGGGACGTTCTGCCGTTCTGGCTTAAGTCCGACCTTATCGACAAGGAGTACGGCGGATTTATCACCAGCGTTGACCGTGAGGGCAAGTCGTACAACGACGACAAGAGCGTGTGGTTCCAGGGCAGATGCCTCTGGACCTTCTCCAAGCTTTGCAACGTCTACGGTATAAACGAGGAGTGTGCGGCGGCGGCAGACGCGGGCGCCAGATTCATCAAGGAGCACTGTATCGACTCTGACGGCAGAATGTTCTTTACCGTAACCAAGGACGGTCAGCCCCTGCGCAAGAGAAGATATTTCTACTCTGAGAGCTTCCTTGTTGTCGGCTTTGCAGAATACTATCTGCTCAGAAAGAATCCTGAGGACCTGGAGCTTGCCGAGAAGTACTTTGACCTTATGTACCGTATCTACCGTGACCCCGCGTCCGATCCCTTCAAGATCACACCCAAGGAGAACGCCGAGGTGCGCTCGCTTCGCTCCAACGCCTACCCAATGGTGCTTGTGAGCTCGGCTCAGACTCTGAGGCGTATAAGCGGCAGACACGAGCACTATGATGCTATCATCAAGGACATCATTGCGGATATGATAAATCTCCACTACAAGGAGGAGCACAAGTGCGTTCTTGAGACCGTATATACCGACGGCTCGATACTTGACAACCCCGCGGGAAGAACCATAAACCCCGGCCACTCTATCGAGAATTCCTGGTTCCTTATGAACCACGCAAAGAACACCGGTGACGAGGCGTTGATGGAGAAGGCCCTTAACATTATGAATTGGCATCTTGAGCTCGGATGGGACGAAGAGTTGGGGGGCGTGTATTACTTCCGCGACCTCTTTGGCCGTCCTTGCGAGCAGCTTGAGCACGATATGAAGCTCTGGTGGGTGCATAACGAGTGCCTTATCGCAACTCTTGCCGCGCACTTTATCACGGGTGAGGATAGATACGAGGAGCTCTACGATAAGATCCACGACTACACCTTCTCTCACTTCTCGGACAAGGAGTTTGGCGAGTGGTACGGATACCTCCACCGCGACGGCACTGTATCCCACACACAGAAGGGCTCGCTCTGGAAGGGCCCCTACCATCTTCTGCGCTGTCTGATCCTCTGCGAGCAGATACTCGCGGCAGCAGAGCGCGGTGAGAAGATGCCCGAGCTTCTTTAAGAAAAAACTTTTGAGAAAAAAGCAAAAATACTTATTGACATATGCGCCCGCGGGCGTTATAATACACGTGTTGGGAGATGCGCTCCCGAATACTGACTTGACAGAGATCCCGGGAGGGGAAGACTATGAGCGAAAATAAAAAATTAAAGGTTGGAGTTATCGGCTGCGGAAGAATTTCCGTTATGCACCTTGTTTCGGTTGTCTCGCTTGAGGAGACCGAGCTTGTTGCTTGCTGTGATATAGACAGAGCTAAGGCTGAGGCCGCGGCGAAGGAATATGGCGGACGCGTCTACACCTCTTACGAGGAGATGCTCGAGCGCGAGGAGCTTGATGCGGTGCATATCTGCCTGCCTCATTACCTCCACTCTAAGGTGGCTATCGCGGCTTTTGAGAAGGGAATACACGTGCTCACCGAGAAGCCTATGGATATAGACCTCGAGAGCGCGGAGCTCGCTGTAAAACGCGCTAAGGAGTGCGGAGTGCAGTTTGGCGTCATCTTCCAGTGCAGATACAACAATTCCGCAAAGCTCGTTAAGGATGCGGTAACAAGCGGCAGACTCGGTAAGGTCATCTCCGCCCGCTCGACTCTCACCTGGTCAAGACCTGATAACTACTACTCCGACAGCGATTGGAAGGGCACTTGGGACAAGGAAGGCGGCGGTGTCGTTATCGACCAGGCTATCCACTCCTTCGACCTTGTAAGATGGGTAGTTGACGGCGAGGTAGAGTCCATCTCCTGCTCGATGGCAAACAGAGGTCACGAGGCGGTCGCGGTCGAGGACAGTGCGGAGGGCCTTATCACCTTCACGAACGGCGTTAAATACGGCTTCTACTGTATGAACAACTACGGCTGTGACGAGCCCATCGAGATACGTCTGTACTGTGAAAACGGCAAAGCGGTGTTCACCTATGACGATGCCTACATAACCTATAACGACGGCACTAAGGAAGAGGCGCACCCCGATATGGTGCATCTTAATTACGGCGGCGGCAAGGACTACTGGGGCCTTCATCATATCAGACAGATCAGGCAGTTTTACGATGCGCTCCTTGGAAGAGAGCCTCTTGAGATTACCGGTGAGGAAGCTCTGAAAACACACAGAATGATAATGGAAGTTTACAATATCGGCAAAAAGACGATGAATAAATAAGAAAAAGCGCGATACCGGGAATAAACGGTATCGCGTTTTTATATGGAAAATAAATGAGATTACTATACCTTCTCAAAAGGTGAATATCTTTTCTTAGCGTTTTATTTCAGCCTTGAGTTGAGCCTTTTTGTATGTGCCTTAACCGAGAAGTAAACGGTCAGCCATATAGTGAAGTAAACCGCGGCAAACACAAGGAAGAAAATAAGGAGCACCAAGGGCTCAAACGGGATCCAGGAGTTGAGAATATAGGTGAGTGAGTAAACGGCAAACAGAAGGGAAAAATGGCATAATAGAGACTTAGTTAATGGCCACTCCTCAATCTGATTGAATACGGATGCGCCCGCTTGCACGAATGCGAGGACGTAGGTGGAGAATATGGCGAGCAGCACCTCACCGCCGCCCAGCTCCAGCTCTGTGCCCGAAAGCTCAATAGAGAAAAAAACTATACTGAGGATTATCGGGCCGAAGCCGCCGAAGATAAGTCCCCTTAATAAGAAGTTTTTCAGATGCTTATTCATTTATATACCCAACCTTTCCTTGACTGCCTTCATTTGTCTTCTGGAGACGTAGTCGCGTCTGCCGTTTTTGAAGTGGACCGAGAGCGTTGCGCCTATTGATACGCTGAAGCGGTCAACGAGCTTCAGGTTTGCTATCGTGGACTGATTGATCTTGATAAAGTCCTCACCGAGCATTTCCTCGATCTCGTATAGCCTTCTTTTGATGAGCGCATCCCCTTTTTTTAGCGAGGCAAAAAGCCTTTTATTCTCTATGAAGAAGCAATATACCTCCTCCGGACGAATCTCGAGGATGTCGTCACCGATATACCCGATGAGCGGGGGCGTGTGTACTTTTTCGGCGCTTATCAATGCCTCTATGGCGTTTGTCAGCGCGTTTTTCTCCCTTACGCGGACGATTATCTCCTCGTCGCACTCGGGGTCTATGTGTAGAGTGTATTTCATTGTCCTCTCCTTTCATTTTCATTTTACATTGGAATGTCCGCCGTATCAAGCCTGTTTTGCCCTTCGGTCCTTTTTGGACGCTAATCGGTAAAGCTTTAATAAATTAAGCAAGCGCTTCCAACTCACAAGAGTCAAAAGCGCTTTTTTCTTATTTAAGCTGGACGAGCATTACGATAAGGGGCATTGTAGCTATACAGAGTATCGTGGATACGGTTACAAGCCTTGAAACGTAGGGTGCGTCGCAGTCGTACTTCTCCGCGAACATCGTTGCGCTCGTTGCCGCGGGCGCTGATGCCATAATGGCGATAACGAGAGATACGGTGTCGCTGATGGGGAGGAAGAGACCGAGCACCTTCATAACCGTTATAACGACGATGGGCAGAGCGAGGTGGCGAAGGACGAGGAAGATATACATATACACGTCCTTAAAGAAGCCGTGGAAGTCGATGTCCGCGAGTCTTAAGCCGATTACAACCATCGACAGAGGTGCTACGAGATTCTTGAGCATAAGGAGGCTGTCGGAGATTATCGCCATATGCCAGGACTCGAGAGTCGCATTATTCACGCCGAGGATGAGGAGAATAAGTCCTATCACCGATGCGAGGGTTACGGGGTGGAGGACGACCTTCTTTATCGATACAGCGGAAGCGGCGGAGAGCTGCTCGTGACAGTCGCAGTCCTCGTCGTTGTGCATATGCTCAAGACCGTCTGTGCAGAGCTTGACTCCGAGAGTCCAGAGGAAGAGGTTGAAGGTGATGTTATAGATCGATGCGTAGATAGCCGCGGTGGGGTCGGGAATGATGGCCTGAATAAGAGGAATTCCCATAAACGCCGCATTCGAGAATATCGTGGCAAAGCGAAGCATTCTGCAGGCTCCGTCAGGCGCCTTTTTGAACACAGGCACAGCTACCGCGGTGAAGATGAGATGCGCGAGGAAGGAGAGCGCGAAGGTCATAAGACATCCGAGCCAGATATCCGAGAAGCTCGCATCGCAGGAAAGATATGCGTAAACTATAAGGCAGGGCTGCGCGATGTAGAGAACAAGGTTGGATATACCCTTGCCAAACTCGTCCGTGCAGAATCTGCATTTTTTCATAATAACGCCGGGCACCATCATAATAAACAGTATCGCGACGTTGATAACCAAATCGATAATATTCATAAAAACTCCGTCATTTCTTTATTGCAAAGGGTATTTTAACACAAATATGACTCTCTGTCAATCAAAAAGATATAAAAATATTTGGAAAAGGGATTGACAATTCCCCTCACGTGTAGTAATATAAATAAGCAATTTTGAGAGTAACTCTCATTTTAGGAGAATTTATGGGATATAAAACGGGAAAAAGAGAGCTCATCTTAGAGCTCCTGTCAAGGGATAGAGACGCCTCATATACAGCAGAGGAGATAGCCGAGGCTATTACTCCCGGGGGCAGCGGTATGAGTACGGTATACAGACTCATATCCGAGCTTGTGGAGAGCGGATGTGTAAGGCGTCTTTCCGACGGTAAAACAAGACACGTCACCTATCAGTACGTCGGAGACGAGCATTGTCACAGTCATATGCACCTGAAGTGTAAGGGATGCGGCAGGCTTATACATCTCGACGAGGACGTCTCGCGCGCCTTTGAGGAGAAGATACTGTCCATCGGCGGCTTTGCAATAGAGGAGGGATGCTTCCTCTTTGGCAGATGCAGGGAATGTACGGAGGTGACGGGATGATGAGATTTATGAGTGTCCTCCACGCCGACCATTCCTCTCACGGTGGCATAAGTGACTTTTTGACGGACAAGCTCGGCCGCTTTGGCGAGTTTCTTGACGAGGTGATCCTTCACGGATTTATCGATACCTTAAAGCTTGTCTTGTTCCTTTTCCTTGCCTACCTCTTTATGGAATATATCGAGCACAAGGCGTCGGATAAGGTGAAGGGTGCTATGACAAGGGCGGGTAAGCTAGGCCCCGTTATCGGCGGTATTTTCGGCGCTGTGCCTCAGTGCGGCTTCTCTGCCGCGGCGGCAAATCTTTATACCGGACGAGTCATAACTCTCGGTACTCTGATAGCAGTATTCCTGTCAACGTCTGATGAGATGCTTCCGATACTCATCGCGGGAAATATAAAAATTGGCAAGGTTTTGACAATTATACTTTACAAAACGGCGGTTGGAATAGCTATGGGCTTCGCAATTGACTTTGCGCTCAAGCTGATGAAGAGAGAAAAAGAGGAGATAAACATAGACGAGATCTGCGACAATGACGAGTGCCACTGCGAGAACGGTATAGTCGCCTCGGCTATCCATCACACCCTCAGCGTATCACTCTTTGTGCTCCTTGTGAGCTTCGCGGTGAACGCCATTACCTTCTTCGCTCTTGACGAGGTGCTCTCGGGCTCTGTGTTTGCGCTTCCGGTGATCAGCCACGTGCTCTCGGCTCTTGTGGGTCTTATTCCAAACTGCGCGTCAAGCGTTGCCTTGACTCGCTTTGCTATGTCGGGCGTTATCTCGACGGGCGCTATGATGTCGGGACTTTTTGCGGGCGCGGGCGTGGGTGTCCTTATTCTTCTTAAGATGAACAAGCGTCCGAAGGAGAATGCGATGATCGTCGCTCTGCTTCTTATAATAGGAGTCGTATTCGGTCTCTTTGCCGACCTTATCGGCATTTCGCTGACCTGATCCGACATATTATTTAACACCGAGACTATAATATTTAATATATATAGGTATAATTTTTAACAATTCCGCGATACAATGATTATAATAAAAACGTGTGAATGCGTGAAAGGAGGAAAATATGGAAAGATGGGTAAAGCGAACGATTGAGCTCGGCGCGGGACTTGTGTTTACGGGAAAGAGTAACCCCTCGGTTATTCCTTATTATCCTCAGAAGACCGAGATCTCGGGCAGGGAGGAGCAATATTTCCACAGAACCTATCCCGAGAAAAAGGGAGTTTCCTCCGGACGCCTTCTGGCAATGCTCACAGCGCTTGAGAAGGACCGACGCTCCAATATACATTCTCTCATTTGTCTGAAGGACGGAGAGGTTATATGCGAGTGCTCTCACCCCGGCTACAGCGTCAACACCTGGCATCTGTCTCACTCTATGTCCAAGACTGTCACGGGAATTGCGATAGGAATGCTCGTTGATGACGGAAAGCTCAGTGTGGATACGCGCCTCTCTGATCTTTTCCCCGAGCGCGCGTACAAGGACCCGAATTTTGAGAATATAACGGTAAAGCACCTGCTCACTATGACCTCGGGTATAAAATTCTCCGAGGCGGGCTCGGTGACCGAGGCTAAGTGGACGGACGCCTTCTTCGCCTCCTCCTGCGCCTTCGTGCCCGGTACGGACTTTGCCTACAACAGTATGAACTCATACATTCTTGCCACGATAGTGGTAAAGCTCACGGGCAAGAGCCTGACCGAGTTTCTCGACGAGAGGCTTTTCGGCCCCTTATATATCACCAACCGCTTCTGGGAGGTGAGCGCCGAGGGCGTGGAGAAGGGCGGCTGGGGCCTTTATCTGTCGGCTGAGAGCTGGGCAAAGATAGGCTATATGATGCTGAAGGGCGGAGTTTTTGAAGGTAAGAGAATACTGTCCGAGTCGTGGGTAAGGGAATCGCACGAAAGACACGCTAAGACGCCTGAGTCCATAGGCCACTTTGATTACGGCTATCAGCTCTGGACGTCGAGCGAGGGAGACGATTTCCTCTTTAACGGTATGCTCGGCCAGAACGTGTGGATCTGTCCAAGGAACGATATTGTCGTGGTTATCCTCTCGGGTAACAACGAGCTCTTCCAGAACAGTCCCTCGCGCTCCATAATAGAAAAATATTTGTCAATAGACTTGTCAAACGACCTCTCGGAATCCTGCTTTACGGGTGATCTGCTCGATCTGCGCTATGCGGAGAATCACTTCCTTGAGTCGAGACATTGGATAAGACCTTACGTGCCGAAGAAGGGCATAGGTCAAAGGCTCGGCCTCCGCTCCTATCAGCAGTATCCCGAGGAGTGGAACGATATTATAGGCAAGTATCATTTCTCCAAGAACTCCGTAGGTATGGTTCCCCTTATCGTCAGGGCTATGCAGAACAACTACCGCAGCTCTGTGGACGGCATAGAATTCGAGCGCGAGGGCGACTCAATATTCTTCGTCTATACCGAGGGCGGCACGTCCTACCGCCTCGAGGTCGGCTTCTCTGACTTCAAAGAGACGGTGATAGACCTTCACGGCGAGAAGTACGTCGTCAAGGTTATGGGCGAGGCTATGGAGGATGAGGACAGAAATATGCTCTATAAGCTCGAGCTTCTGTTCCCCGAGCTTCCAAACACACGTATGATAAAGCTCTCCTTCACCGACGAGGATCAGCTCCTTATGCGTATGTCCGAGATGCCGAGCGAGAAGATCGCAGACGTCTTTATGAAGGAGATGAACGGCACTAACCCCAAGATGAATGCCTATATGAGTCTCATAGAGAAGAGAATAGGCAAGAACACCGCCAACAAGCGTATGACCGACACCTTTGCTCCGAGTCTTATCGGCGCGCGTATAGGCTCTGACAGCTACACGCGTATAATGGACGAGGAGAGGGAAAAGCTGAAGCTCGGAGAGAGGACCACCAAGCTTGTGGACACCATTATCGACAAGCTCTTGCACGAGGAGGACGATGATACGAGCTCCCGCGGCTTCCTCGGTGAGATCGTGGAGAGGATCAAGTCAAAGATACCTCAGAAGCCGAAAAAGAAGCCCGAGCCTTCAAAGGCTGAGGCTGAAAAGGAAGATTGACGGAGGGGAAAAAGCGGCTTGCAGGGAAAAAAACGCTCGTCATCGGGTGAAAAAAACTGCGCCAAGCCACCCCCGTGTTGAATAAAAAAGCCGATATGGTTTGATCTCCATATCGGCTTTTTTCTATTAAACACCACATTTGGGGTGAGCATTTAAAGTTATATTTCCCTGGCGGGAAGTTGTATTTTGCTGTCGCAAAGTTATATTATCTCGCAAGGCGGGATAGTTGTATTTCGACTCCGTTGAAGCTGCATTTTACTTGCGGAAATTACAAACTCGCGTAGCGAATATAACTGCGTAGCAATATAACTGCCGCAGGCAATAGAACTCGCCATTTGGCGAATAGAGTTGGCGTTGCGCCCCTGAGGGCGCAACGCCAAGAGTCCGTTCTTCTTTTAGGGAACAGGCAGATTTGGGCGAGAAAAGGATATCACGTCCTCGTCAAAAGGTGACAGCCCCTTTATAGGTGTGCGAAATTTTCTGATTAGTCGAGGTTGAGCTTGTTGAGCATATCGCGAAGAGCCTTAGCCTCTTCAACGGAAATGGTAACGCCCTTACCCATCTTCTCGTGATCGGGAGACCAGGTACGGATGTCATAAACGGGCTCTCTGTCGTTCCAGCTGATAAGGTTGAGCTCCTTGTTCCAGCCGTTGTTGCCCTCGCTAACGATACCGATCTTGTCAACTACTTCATACTTGATTTCAGGCATTGTCGTGTTCTCCTTATGTAATATAATAAAGTTTTTTATTTTAAATTATCTATTTTTATTTATTTTAGCATATAGAAATACGCTTGTCAATAAATATATTAAAATATTATAGAAAAAATGTAAAATTTTATCGTTTTTCGGAATAAAATGCTCGCTATGGCATAGATTAACACGGAAAACGGCGTAAAAAAGCCGATATTGATAATGAAAAGTGGAAAGAGTGGAATAAAATACACGAGCGATAAGGTTGATTTTTTATGAGGAATATGCTACAATATCTGTATAATGCCGTAGTATGCGCCACAGGATTGATTTTGGCGGACGGCTTTTCAGGCAAGAGAGTAAAACAAACCGGCTCTGAAGCGTGAATTTTCAGCGCCCCGGTGCTTATCTTTTTTGCAAAGTTTTAGAGAGGTAGTATTATGAGAGCATACGAGAGATTCTTAAAATACGCGGCATATCCCACAATGTCGAGCGAGGAGACGGGCACGCATCCGTCGACAGAAAAACAGCTTGTGCTAGCAAGGGAGCTTGCACGTGAGCTTTGTGATATGGGGCTTGATAACGTCGAGGTCGACGAGTGGGGCTACGTTTACGCTGAGCTACCCTCTAACGTGGGTACCGTGTGCAATAATATAGGCTTTATAGCGCATATGGATACCTCGAGCGAGGCGTCCGATGAGAACATAAAAACAAGGCTTGTCAGCTACGGGGGCGGCGATATTCTCCTTAACGAGGAGAAGGATATATGGCTTAAGGTGTCGGATTATCCTTACGTCGAGGAGCATAAGGGCGAGACTCTTATCGTGTCCGACGGCACTACACTCATAGGCGCTGACGATAAGGCGGGAATAGCAGAGATAATGACAGCACTCGAGGTGCTGATAGAGAAGAATATGCCCCACGGCAAGATATCCGTCGCGTTTACTCCCGATGAGGAGATAGGCGAGGGCGCAGATAACTTCAGAGTGGACCGCTTCGGCGCGGAATACGCTTATACGGTCGACGGAGGCGGACTTGGCGAGCTTGAGTATGAGAACTTCAACGCGGCATCTTGCAAGGTTGAGGTCAGGGGCGTGTCGATTCATCCGGGCTCCGCAAAGGACAGAATGAAGAATGCGGCGAGGATTGCCGCAGAGTTTGACTCGCGTCTTCCGAAGGACGAGATACCCGAGAGGACCGAGGGCTACGAGGGCTTCCACCATCTTCTCTCTATTACCGGAGCGACAGAGGAGGCAAAGCTCGTCTACATTATCCGCGACCACGACAGAGCTAAATTCGAGGAGAAGAAGCGCTTCTTTGAGGAGCTCGGAAAACAGATGAATACCGAATACGGTGAGGGTACCGTGACGGTGAATATAAAGGATTCTTACTACAATATGCGCGAGAAGGTGGAGGATAACATATTCGTTGTTGAGCGCGCCAAGGAGGCTATGCGATCACTTGGTATCGAGCCCATCGTTATGCCGATAAGAGGCGGTACGGACGGCTCAAGACTCTCCTTTATGGGCCTGCCTTGTCCCAACCTTTGCACAGGCGGCGCAAACTTCCATTCGAGGTTTGAGTACGTGTGCGTTGAGTCTATGGACAAGATAACCGAGCTTATCGTGAAGATAGCCGAGGACGTGGCAAAGAGTGAGAAAATGCCCCTGAAGGCATGAGGCGTGTGAAATATCAGCGCTAAAATCGATAAAAACGGAGGAATACCAATGTTTGATTTTGCAGTAATAGGCGCCGGAGTTGTCGGCGGCCTTGTAGCCAGGGAGCTGACTAAGTACAAGCTCTCTGTGTGTGTAATAGAGAAGGAGTCCGACGTCGCTATGGGCGCTACCCGCGCCAACAGCGCTATTGTCCACGCGGGATTCGATGCCAAGGAGGGGACTCTCAAGGCGCTCCTTAACGTCAGGGGCTCCGAGATGATGGAGGACGTGTGCTCTGAGCTTGGTGTCAAGTATAAGAGAAACGGCTCACTCGTCGTAGGCTTTAACGATGAGGATAAGGAAACTCTTCTTTCTCTTATCGAAAGAGGAAGGACCAACGGCGTTAAGGGACTCTCCCTTCTTGAGAGAGACGAGCTTCTTAAGCTTGAGCCGAATATCGGTGACGGCGTTACCTGCGCCCTCAGAGCCGAGACAGGAGCTATCGTCTGCCCCTATGAGCTTTGTATGGCGGCGGTCGGAAACGCTATGGATAACGGTGCTGAGCTGAAGCTTAACTTCAAGGTAGAAAAGATCGAGAAGTGCGGGGGCGTGTATAGAATTTCCTCGGAAAATGACACAATAGAGGCTAAAATAGTCATCAACTGCGCCGGTGTTTTCTCGGATGAGATAGCAAGGCTTGTCGGTGAAGACACCTTCTCTGTGCGCCCGAGAAGAGGCGAATATATGCTTCTTGACAAGGAGTGCGGAGAGCTTGTTTCTCACACCGTATTCCGCTGTCCCTCTAAAATGGGTAAGGGAGTGCTTGTCTCTCCCACGGTTGACGGCAACCTTCTGCTCGGCCCCACCGCAGAGGATATAGACGATAAGAATGATACCTCCACAACTCCCGCAGGTCTTGCGCATCTTTCGGCTTTGGCTGGTGAGCAGGTGAAGGGTATTCACCTTGGCAAGGTCATCACCTCGTTTACAGGTCTCAGAGCCACCGGCTCGACAGGAGACTTTATTATCAATTCTCCCATCGATGGCTTCATCAACTGCGCGGGCGTTGAGAGCCCCGGTCTTACCTCCGCTCCCGCTATCGCACAGTACGTTGTTGAAATGTTGAAAAAGGCGGGAGCCGAGCTTACTAAAAACGAGAGCTTTAACGGTAAGCGTCGCCCCCTTCATTACTTCCGCGAGCTCGGTATTGATGAGAAGAACGAGGTTATTAAAAATAATCCCGATTACGCTCACGTTGTCTGCCGCTGTGAGACCGTCACCGCGGGCGAGATAATCGAGGCGATAAGAACAAATCCCCGTCCCACAAGCATCGACGGCATCAAGAGAAGGACAAGAGCCTCTATGGGCAGATGTCAGGGCGGCTTCTGTACTCCCTATATGGTGGAGCTTCTCGCAAGAGAGATGGGTCTTCCCGTAACCGAGATAACCAAGTCGGGCGGAGAGTCCTATATCAACGTCGGCAAAACCGCGAAGGGAGGTAACTGAGATGGCACAGATGAATAATCAAAGACGCGCCGATCTCGTTATCATCGGCGGAGGCCCCGCAGGTATGGCGGCGGCAGTTGCGGCATATGAAAAGGGACTCAGAGATATACTGATACTTGAAAGAGATGATGCCCTTGGCGGAATACTCCGTCAGTGCATACACAACGGCTTCGGTCTGCACCGCTTCGGCGAGGAGCTCACGGGCCCCGAGTATGCGGCGAGATACGAAAAGCAGGTCAAGGAATACGGAATTCCCTTTATGCTTAACACTATGGTCATCGACGTCGACGAAAGCAAGGTCGTTACCGCTATGAACCGCGAGTGCGGCATTTTCAAGATCGAGGCTAAGGCTATTATACTTGCTATGGGCTGTCGTGAAAGACCAAAGGGCGCGCTCAATATCGCGGGAAGTCGTCCCGCAGGCATTTACACCGCGGGTACAGCACAGAAGTTTGTCAATATGAAGGGACTTATGCCCGGCCGCGAGGTGCTTATCCTCGGCTCGGGAGATATCGGTCTTATAATGGCAAGAAGAATGACGCTCGAGGGCGCCAAGGTCAAGGCCGTGTGCGAGCTTATGCCTTACTCGGGCGGTCTTGCGAGAAATATAGAGCAGTGCCTTAACGACTTCGGCATTCCGCTTTACTTAAGCCACACCGTGGTTGAGATCCACGGCAAGGAGAGACTCACGGGAGTAACCATCGCTAAGGTTGACGAGATGAGACGCCCTATCCCCGAGACTCGCGAGTTTATTTCCTGCGATACGCTCCTTCTCTCCTGCGGACTTATCCCCGAGAATGAGCTTACCAAGTCTGCGGGCATCAGCCTTGACAGAATCACCGGCGGCGCTGTCGTTGACGGAGAGAGAGAATGTGAGATTCCCGGCATTTTCGCCTGCGGTAACGTGCTCCACGTGCATGACCTTGTTGACTACGTTTCCGAGGAGGCGGTCATCGCGGGTGAGGCGGCGGTTAAGTATATTAACGGCGAAAAATCACACGGTATGGCACTTAATCTCGTTACAGACGGCAAAATCAGATATACAGTACCCCAGAGGATCACCTCGGCAGAGAAGACTAAGGTCTACTTCCGCGTGGCTAACGTATACCGCGACGTGAAGATCGTAGTTAAGGATGGCGAGCGTGTTATCCTTGAGAAAAAGAAGCAGAAGGTAGCCCCCGGAGAGATGGAGACAGTAATTCTCACCGCGGATATGCTCTCGGCGTGCGAAACTAACGCAACGATAAGCTTCTCACTTGAGGAGGTAAGAAAGTAATGGCTAATGAAAGAAAACTGACCTGCATCGTGTGTCCCAAGGGCTGTGACCTTACGGTTGAATTTGACGATGCGGGCGCGATAAAGAATATCAGCGGCTATACCTGCCCACGCGGCAAGGATTACGCCTACGCAGAGTGTACCGCACCCGTAAGGACGGTAACCTCTACCGTGCGCTGTGAGGACGGAGAGGTCGTTGCGGTAAAGACTGCAACCCCTATCCCAAAGAGCATGATCTTCGAGGTAATGGCGGCTATCAACGCGGTCACAGCGCCGAATGACGTGAAGATTGGCGACGTTATCATCGCCGACGTTTGCGGCACAGGTGCCAACGTGGTAATTACCGCAAACAGATAAGCCCCACACGTGAGAGTAAGCACGTAATACTTTTCTTAAACGCTACCCGTGTTAAGTTTTAGCGCATAAAACGGATAGTAAATAGATAAAACCCGACAGATTTTGGTCTGTCGGGTTTATCTTGTTGTGTAGCTATAAAATAGTGAAGTTGTGCTATCGCACAGTGAAGTTGCTACGCAGTGAAGTTGACTCACTGAAGCTCGCAGTGAAGTTGTGCCAAGGCACAGTGAAGTTACTACGTAGTGAAGTTGACTCGCTGAAGCTCGCAGTGAAGCCTATACGCAGTGAAGTTGCGCGACAAGTCTCGCAATAATTAAATGTCGAGTATAACATCGATATCCTTCATTGCCTCGAGGCTGTCTCTTGGGCCTACTACTGTGAAGGTGGACTTTTTCATAACCTCACCGATGACGGAGGAGAGTCTTTTCAGCTCCTCGACGTTTGCATCGAGACATTCCGTCCTTGTCTTGACGAGGTCATCGTAGGTCTTGCCTGCGAGGTATTGCTTTGTTGCGGTCGCACCGTCGTTTCTCGGAGTGGAGACGGTGTCTGCCGAGCCTATGACGCCTATCATATATTTGAGCAGGTCGGGAGAGCCTTCAAGGAAGGTGTCTATCTCATTTTTGATGTCTGCAAAGAAGCTGACCGAGCTCTCCGGAGAGGGGTCGCGGTAGGAGTAGCAGCCGAGAGTGCCGCTGTTCGGCTTAACCGAAAATCCGGTGTCGTAGGCGCCTCTCTTGAGGCGTATCTCGTTCCAGAGAATCTCAAAGGAAACAATGTTAGAGAGCAGGGCGAAGGCACCCGTGTAGAGTTTTTCGCCTATTTCGTTGAGATTTCCCGCCCTTGATACAAAGGAAACGGTCACGGGAGCGACGATTCCCTCGTTTATCTTATCTAAGGGCTTGATCTTGGATTTTGCCGCCTGCTCTCCGCCCGTTCTGACAATATCGACGAGCTCCTTTGCAAAGTCGAGACCTGAGGGCTCGCTTATCGCGACTGTGAGTCTCTCGCGGCGGATGTATTTGTCGCGTATTGCTTCAAGACGCGCGAGCACGTCCTCGGCATCCTCCTCTATCCCGGATGAGAGCTTCTTCAGAAATACGTGATAGCTGTATCCGAAAAGAGCCTCAGTGAGAGCTTCAAATGACGAGTGCTTTGCCGCGTCGCGCATCATTGCGTAGGCTTCTCCGCGCGATACTATACTCTCGACCGAGTAGGTGTAGAGCTGCTTGACGTTTCTTACGAGCAGCTCGGGGTTATTGAAGAGGGTGGAATAAAGATGCTCGTTTACAAGCTCTGTCGCCGCCGCCTTCTTTGCATCAAGGCAGGAGAGCTTAAGCGCAATATAGAGCTTTACTTCATCGCCCTTTTTGGTAGGTTGCAGGGAAACGTAGAGTGCGCCGAGGTCATTCTTGACTCGGTTGCGGAAGCTTGTTACGCTGCCTTTCTCGGTATCCCACTCGGAGAGCATATCCGAGAAGAGCCTGATATAGAATAGCTCCTCCTCGTCTGCGTCACTCGCGTCAAAATAGAGCTCGGGATAGGATATACCGCCGGTATGTATCGGGTGGAGTATAATCTCACAGCCCTCATACTCTTGTGTTTCGGTGGGGATTTTTCGCGGGTTGATCTTCAGGTCGTCTTTTGTAAGAGTGGGGAGCGTTGCGAGCTCCTCCTCGGTATTAGGGGTAGCCTGCCACCTTGCAAGCTCCTCGCTCATTCTTTTAAGCTCGGCTTTTTCCTCATCACTCATACCCCTTGCGAGCTCGTCAAGTCTTGATGCGAGCTTCTTTTCTTTTTTCTCTGCGAATTCGTTATCGGGGTGGAGAATAAGCGTTGCCGCGGGTGTGCCGAGAACCTCGCAAAGGAGCTCCTCGTAGTACCCCGTGTCGAGTTTTTCACGCATAAAGCGGATGTTATCCTCGTATCTTAACGCCTCCGCGGGGTCCTCGCCGAGCATTGCGTATTCAATACACGAGCTCATATAAACCATTCCCGCGGGATAGGTGCCGAAGTCGGATTCTCTTACGCGGAATTCGCGTCTGCCAAGCGCGGCGGTGAGATTTTCCTTCGGTATGCCGTCAGCGAGCACCTCGGCTACCGCCTTTTTGTAGACAGAGATGAGCTCCTCGGCCTTGCCGTCCTTGACACCGATGAAAATGGCGTTTAAGGCGTTGAGACTGTAAGAGCGGGTAGGGAAGAAGGAGAAGCTCTCGCAAAGGCCCGTGTCGAGTATTTTCTTGGTCAGGGGAGCGTTGTTGGAGTCGGCTATTGCCTCGCAAGCCAATGAAAGCGCGGAGCTCTTGTTCCCCTCGCTGTGAGGGAAGGTGTTGTGGCAGATATAGACTCTGGTCTTGTCTGTGGGGTCCTCCTCCGCCTCGATGGGGTATCCTGTGACGAGGGGCTCGGTTATCGGCGCGCCTCCGTCGTCTATCTCGATATTGACCTCACGCGTGTCGTATTCCGAAAGGTAAGAGTCAATGAGCGAGAGTATCTCGTCAAGCTTCACCTCGCCGTCGAGGAAGAGACAGGAGTTTGAGGGATGGTAGAATTTATCGTGCGCCGCCTTAAAGTCCTCATAGCTGAGGTCGGGGATAAAATCGGGGTTTCCGCCCGAGTCGTAGCTGTACGTGCTACCGGGTGATACGCGTCTTGTGATAAGGTAATCGGCGTATTCATCGGCAGAGGAATAAACGCCCTTCATTTCGTTGTAAACAACGCCCGTTACAGAGAGCGTGCCGTCCTCGTTAAGCTCGAGTCTGTGTCCCTCCTGCATGAAGATGCAAGGATTCTCGAGCGCGAGCGGATGGAGCACCGCATCGAGATATACGTCGACGAGTCCGTGGAAGGCTTTGTCGTTTTTACTCGACACGGGGTATACCGTCTTGTCACTTGAGGTGAAGGCGTTGAGGAAGGTGGTTATCGAGCCCTTTATAAGCTCGGTGAAGGGGTCCTTTACCGGAAATTTTCTTGAGCCCGAGAGCACCGAGTGCTCCATAATGTGAAAGACGCCCGTGTCATCGGTGGGTACGGTTTTGAAGCCGATGGCGAAGGTCTTGTTCTCATCGGGTCTGTCGAGATAGAGAAGCCTCGCACCGCTTTTGGTATGTATAAGATCGTAGAGCGTTCCGTTCACCTCATCGATGTGCGATGAGGATATAACGCGGAAGCCGTGTATTATTTCGTTAACTGTCATTTTGTATTCCTTTAAGTTTTGAATGAATGAGCTGCTCCTGCGCTTACGTTCTCTTCTCGGGGATCGTTACGGCAAGGAGAATGAGAGCCTGGATCGGCACGCCGATGATAAAGAGCATCCACATATTGTAGCTGATGAGCTGGAGGTAGATCGCGAGTATTATCGTCCAGGTGTTGAAGGAGGCGGTCAGAGCCAGGCACACCTTATTCTTCCACCACATTCTGTTGTATATCGCTACGGTGGTGATGCTCGCGGGGATCGCCCATACAAAGAGCTGCCACGGGTTTACGTCATAGAGCGCCTGCACCATCGTGAAGAGCAGAGTTGCCGCAAGCCATACCGTGCATATGGTGATAAGGCATATTATAACGTGACGGGCGCGATTGCTTTTTGTGGGCATTCTGACGGGCGGAGCTGAGGGATCCTTCTTGAGAAGATATTCAAAGCTCACTCCGTATATGTCGCAGATGCGGCAGAGCGTTTCTATATCTGGGAGCGTCTCCGCGTGCTCCCAGCGGGATACCGCCTTGTCGGAGTAATTGAGCTTTTCGGCAAGAGCGCCTTGCGTCAGCTTGTTTGCCTTCCTGAGCTCTGTCAGGTTCTTAGCTATGATTTCTTTGATGTTTTCCATACTTATCCTCGCTTTCGCTAGGTAAATTATTATTTACATTTCTACAATTCTGTACTATAATTATAACATTTTTGTCCGCTCTTGTCAACGGGGGTGAGAAATTCTCAGTTTTGTGGAGTCGAATTTTTTCGAACTCAGGCGAGAAAATGCCCCTCCACAATCTTTAGTGAAGGTTTTTTTGCAAAAGTCCTTTTCTTTTTCCATAAAATAGGGTAAAATGGCAAAAAACGAAAGGAAGGTGAGATAAGACAAGAAAATCACAAAAACTGCAAGGTGTTTTTTAGTACATAGAAAGGAGAAATAAAATGAATAAAAAGCACGTACACATCTTTATGGCATCGGATGATAACTACATCCCGTATCTTATGATAACAGCCAAATCCATATCGCTCCACTCGAGTGATGAATATATATACGATATAACAATTCTCACAGACGGACTTGCTCCGCAGAATATCAGAAAGCTCAGACATCTTGAGCTCGATAACGTCAATATCTCCATCGTGAATATGGAGAAAAACGTCAAGCCCCTGCGCGAGAAGCTCAGGGCAACGCTTCGCGATTACTACTCCGAGGCTATCTTTTACAGAATGTTCATCGCCTCGATGTATCCCCGCCTCACCAGAGCGGTGTATATCGATTGCGACATTGTGCTTGTCGATGATATTGCCAAGCTTTACTTCACCGATATCGGCGACAATATCCTCGGCGCCGTAGCAGATGAGTCCATACCCGGTGTTGGCGCATTTTGCGATTACGTGAAGAATTGGGTAGGCGTGCCGGTCAGCAAATACATTAACTCCGGCGTCCTCCTTATTAATCTTAATGAATACAGAAGAAGCTTCATTCTCGAGAAATTTGTCAGCCTCGTTGAGGAGAGAAACTTTGCCACCGTTGCGCCCGATCAGGACTATCTCAACTATCTTTGCAAGGGCAGAATCCATTACCTCTCGGGAGGCTGGAACAAGCAGCCTAAGGCGGATAATCTTCTCCCCGTCGAGGAGCAGCATCTCATACATTATAATCTCTATAACAAGCCGTGGCATTACTCCGACGTCCCCTACTCGGACGTGTTCTGGGAGGTGGCGAAGATGACGCCCTATTACACGGATATCGTAAGAGAGCTTGTTGAGTATACCGACGAGCAAAGAGAGAAGGATATGGCGGGCGGAGTAAGACTCATTGAGCGCGCGGGAGAGCTTGCCACCCGTAAGGACGGCTTCAAGCATTACAGAAAAAAGCGCGCGGCCTGCGCTATGGCGGGGTGACGGATGAAAAGGGTAAACGAGAAAAAGCGCCGCGAGAGGCTCGAGGTCATTGACAATATCAAAAGAGCGCTCGAGGACGGCGACAGCTTCCGCAAGGTCGAGATAGGCGACCCGATGCCGAGCGAAAGGGAGATAAAGAGAAAAATAGTCCCCTTTGACAATCTCAGAAAAAAGTCTATCAATAGATTAAAACGCGCCGTCGCGCGTGCGATAGCAAACAAGGCGACGTTTATGCTGAATTCCGAGACCGAGATAGTCGGACTTGAAAATCTCGCAGAGGCTAAGGACGGCGCGATAATAACCTCTAACCACTTTAATCCTATGGACTGTACACTCACCTGGCTTATGGCTATGTGCGCGGGCAGAGAAAAGGAGCTCAGCATCGTTGTTCAACAGAGTAATATATTTATGAAGGGCTTCTTCGGCTTCCTAATGCGCAACTGCAACACGATGCCCGTCTCATCGAATCTTTCATATATGGCAAGAAATCTCAAGCCCGCCTTGAAGGAAAGGCTCGAGGGCGGGGAGCTTGTGCTTATCTATCCCGAGCAGGAGATGTGGTTTAACTACAAGAAGCCGAGGGAATTCCGCATAGGCGCGTATCAGTATGCCGCCGAGTTTGGCGTCCCCGTCATACCTTGCTTTGCCGAGATGAGAGAGTGTGATGAGCTTGACGACTGCGGCTTTTATAAGATCAAATACGTATTCCACGTGATGAAGCCGATATATCCCGACGAGTCGCTCCCCTTCAGAGAAAGAAGAGACAGAATGCACGCGCTCGACGTAGCGGCAAAGCGTGAGTGCTACGAGAGAGTCTACGGCATACCGCTTGATGATGAGTTCATTCCCGAGAGGGACATTGCGGGATACAAAAAATAATTTAGAATTTTTCTAAAAATCTATTGACAAACCTATTTTCCTTGTGTATAATTAATTTAGAATGAGTCTAAAAACCATTCAATCAACTAAACGGAGTGATACACTTTGACAAAGCAGAGAGCAGTTATCTTAGAGGTGATACGCTCGGACATGTGTCATCATACCGCAGAGGAGATCTTCACCCTCGCCAAGGAAAGACTTCCCGGCATATCGAGAGCCACGGTTTACAACAACCTTAAGGTGCTCGAGGCTGAGAAGCTGATCAGAAGGATCACCGGCGATTCTCTCTCGGACAGGTATGACAACTCCTATATTCCTCACGGTCATATGATCTGCGAGGAGTGCGGGGGTGTGAAGGACTTCAATCTTGAGGGCTTCGATAAGATGATATCCGAGGCTATCGGCTCCGACTTCAACTCATATGAATTGAAGGTTCGTTATTTATGCGACGCCTGCAAGGCTCGCGAGGGTAAATGCGGCTAAAGCGCATAACCCACACTCAAAAAGTCTATAATTAAAAAAGAATTTTACCAAGGAGAACACAACCATGAATCTTAAGGGCACAAAGACCGAACAGAACCTTATGACCGCCTTCGCAGGTGAGTCCCAGGCAAGAAACAAGTATACCTACTTCGCATCCGTAGCAAAGAAGGAAGGCTACGAGCAGATCGCGGCTATCTTCCTTGAGACCGCAGAGAACGAGAAGGAGCACGCTAAGCTCTGGTTTAAGGCTCTTGGCGGACTTAGCAACACCGCAGGCAACCTTCTTGCAGCAGCAGAGGGCGAGAACTACGAGTGGACCGATATGTACGACACCTTCGCTAAGGAAGCAGAGGAGGAGGGCTTCACCGCTCTTGCTCGTCAGTTCAGAGCAGTTGCCGCTATTGAGAAGGCTCACGAGGAGAGATACAGAAAGCTCCTTTCCAACGTAGAGCTCCAGCAGGTATTTGAGAAGTCCGAGATGACTATGTGGGAGTGCCGCAACTGCGGTCACCTCGTGATGGGCACCAAGGCTCCCGCGGCTTGTCCCGTATGCGCTCATCCTCAGTCCTACTTTGAGGTTAGAAAAGAGAACTATTAATTCTCCCGAGTTATAAAAAAACGAGGGCTTGGCTAAATGCTGAGTCCTCGTTTTTTTGATTTGTGTATAGAGAATGCTAAAAAAGCGAATAAAATGTAAACAACGGTTAGAATTTCCGTATCTAACCGTTGTTTATAAAAAGCGGAGGCAACGTATTGCCTCCGCTTTGCTTTGCGTTTTTAATTATTCGTCGTCGGAGGGCTTTGCGAGCTTGTTGGTGAGATAGCCGGTAAGATAGGTGGCTGCCATTATAACACCTACGATGATGAAAACACCGAGCATGCCGATGCCCATATACTTGAGATTCTTTACGAATTCAAAGGGTTCAAAGTAAAAATTCAACATTTCAAATCCTCCTTACAATCAAAGCATGGGAACGAATATCTTGAGGATAAGCGCGCCCGCGATAACCGAAGCGATCTGTCCCGAAACGTTTACACCGATGGAGTGCATAAGAAGGAAGTTCTGAGGATCCTCCTTAAGACCCATCTTATGTACGATACGGCCTGCCATGGGGAATGCGGAGATACCTGCCGCACCGATCATGGGATTGATCTTTTCCTTGGCAAATACATTGTAGAGTTTACCGAAGAGAACACCGCCTGCGGTATCAACGATGAACGCGATAAGACCGAGTCCCATAATGAGAAGAGTGTTCACGTTGAGGAACTGAGCCGCGGTCATATTGAAGGCGATGGTGATTCCGAGGAAGATGGTGATAAGGTTTGCAAGCACCTTCTGCGCGGTCTCTGAAAGAGAATCGAGAACGCCACACTCACGGATGAGGTTACCGAACATAAGGAAGCCGATAAGAGCACCTGCATCGGGAGCGAAGATACAAGCAACAACGGTGATTATGATGGGGAAGAGAATCTTCGTTGTCTTGGAAACGTTCTTAGGTCTGTAGGTCATTCTTATCTTTCTCTCGTTCTCGGTGGTGAGAGCCTTGATTACGGGGGGCTGAATGATAGGCACAAGCGCCATATACGAGTATGCCGCAACCGTAATCGCGCCGACGTACTGAGAGCCGAGCTTGTTTGCAACTACGATAGAGGTAGGACCGTCAGCCGCACCGATTATCGCGATGGAAGCGTAATCTCTGAAGTCGGGGAAGAAGATAGATGCCATACAGAGGGTAAAGAAGATACCGAACTGAGCAGCAGCACCGAATATCATCATCTTGGGGTTAGAGAGCAGAGGACCGAAGTCGATCATCGCGCCGATACCGATGAAGAGGATGAGAGGGAAGAGCTCGTTTGCGATACCCGCATTGTAGAGCGTTTCGAGAGGTCCTGCTGCGCCGGAGCCGGGGAAGTTCATAATGATACAACCGAAGCCGATGGGGAGGAGGAGAGTAGGCTCCATCTCCTTTTTGATCGCAAGATAGATCAGCACGCCGCCGATTATCCACATTACGATCATCTTCCAGTTGCCGTCCTGGCCGAAGGCGAGAAGACCGTCAAAGAGACTGAGAAGTTCTTTCATGGTTTTTCGTCCTTTTCTGTTTTATTTTTAAATCAATTAATTATAAACTATTCCGGTGATTTTTGCAAGAGGTTTTTCCAAAAAGACGGCCAAGATACAGAAAAAAATACAGTCTTGGGACACAGAAGACCAAATGTCCAACGAAAATGAGGGGAGAAAAATACCGTCGTGCGCAGAAATATAACCCTAGGGCGTTTTTTGTTTTGTTGCCAAGAAAAAACTATTGACTTTGTCCGAGAAAATATGCAATAATATATAATGTAATTGATAAGGCGCATCACATGGCTTGCCTTATCCCGAAAGGAAAAGAAAAATGTATTGCACAAGAAAGATCTATGACGATATAATCTGGGTGGGAGCAGATAACAGAAGGCTCAAGCTCTTTGAGGCGGTCTACAACGTTCCCCGCGGAATATCCTATAATTCGTATCTTATACTTGATGAGAAAACAGCGCTCATCGACACCGCTGACAGAGCGGTCACGGACACCTTTATAGAGAACGTGGAGCACACTCTTGGGGGAAGGGCCCTTGACTACCTTGTGGTCCAGCATATGGAGCCCGACCACTCTGCAACTCTTCTTGACGTGCTTCTCCGCCACCCCGAATGCACCGTGGTGTGCAACAAGATGACTCTCGATATGATAAAGGCGTTTAAGGGCACAGAGGTCAAGGCTCTCACGGTCAAGGAGGGCGACGTCCTCGACCTCGGCAAGCACAAGCTCACCTTCGTATCGGCGCCTATGGTCCACTGGCCTGAGGTTATGGTGACCTTTGACACGGCTACGGGCACCCTTTTCTCGGCTGACGCCTTCGGCACGTTTGGCGCATTGAATGGCGCGCTCTTTGCCGATGAGGTGGACTTCGACCGTGATTATCTCGATGAGGCAAGACGCTATTACTGTAATATCGTAGGCAAGTACGGTATGCAGGTTGAGAAGCTTCTCGGCAAGGCGTCGGCGCTTGATATTAAAATGATATGTCCTCTCCACGGCTTTGTATGGAGAGAGAATATCGACTATTATGTAAACAAATATGTTCATTGGGCGGGATATAAGCCCGAGGAGCAGGGAGTAGTAATTGCATACGCTTCTGTGTACGGTAACACAGAGAATGCCGCCAACGTCCTCGCCTGCCGCCTTCTGGAGATGGGTATCAAGTGCGTTATGCACGACGTCTCGGTGAGCGAGCACTCCGCGATAATAGCCGACTGCTTCAAGTGCAGCCACCTCGTCTTTGCGTCTATGACGTACAACGGCGGCGTGTTTGTTAATATGGAAAACCTGCTTCGCGACCTTGCGGCTCACGCTCTTAAGGGCAGAAAGATTGCTCTCATAGAGAGCGGCTCGTGGGCGCTCACGGCAGGTAAGGGTATGAGAGAGATACTTTCCTCTCTTAAGGACACAGAGTTTATCTCGGACGATATCTCCTTCAAGTCTTCGCTCGGCGCGGAGGGCGAGGAGCTGATAGATAAGCTCGCTCATAGGATCAAGGAATCCATTTAAAGTTAGCTATGAAAATTACTCTTGAACAAATCAAAAGCAATAAGGACGTTAAGACCTATATCACCAAGGCGGACGAGTCGCTCAAGGCTCTTGGCTACACCGAGCACAGCTTTGCCCACGTCGGCAAGGTGTCGGAGAGAGCGGCGTATATTCTGAAGACCCTCGGCTATGACGAGAGGACGGTCGAGCTCGCCGAGATAGCGGGGTATTTACACGACATAGGCAACCTCGTCAACCGTGTTGACCACTCGCAGAGCGGCGCGGTTATGGCATTCAGACTTCTTGATAAGCTTGGTATGGATGCCGAGGAGATTGCCACCGTAGTCACCGCGATAGGCAATCACGATGAGGGCACGGGCGTGGCGGTAAACCCCGTTGCGGCGGCTCTCATTATAGCGGACAAATGCGACGTAAGGCGCACCCGTGTGAGAAATTCCGACTATTCTACCTTCGATATTCACGACAGAGTCAACTATTCGGTAGAGAAGTCTACCGTCACGGTAAGCGAGGATAAGAGGTCGATAATCCTCGAGCTCGAGGTAGACACCTCCATCAGCGCGGTCATCGACTACTTCCAGATCTTCATCGGCAGAATGCAGATGTCACGTCAGGCGGCGGAGGCTATCGGCCTCACCTTCAGCCTTGTGATAAACGGACAGAAGCTGCTTTGATCCAAATTGAACAATATCGCTTAGCTTCACTTGAAATTGACAAAAAAGAACACGATGAACTTCTCCGCCCAAAAAAACGGACGTTCACCGTGTTCTTTTGTTTTATAGATTTTAAATTGACTCGAGAGCAAAGACAACGTCGTCGAGCTTCTCAAGCTCTTCCGCGACCTTCTGCGGGGTGGTTGGGTTCTTTGAAGAGGGAAGAATGTTGACCTCAATTCCGACGTAGCCGGTCGTGCCGCTTCTCGGCGGAGTTATCTGCATATCTATGGCGTGGTAATGCTCGTTAAGATAGTCTATGACAGGGCGTACCCGCTCAGCCGAGGTTATCTCTATATACATACCGAATCTCGAGTGGCGTCTTGTCACTCTGTATTCAAAGCGGTGCATAACGGTTACCGCGACGACCGAGCCGAGGAAGGTTACGATAGCTCCCTCATAGAAGCCGATACCGAGCGCGATACCGATGGCTGCCGCGCACCAGATACCTGCGGCGGTGGTGAGACCGGTAATCTGGAATCTACCCTTGATAAGTATGGTGCCGACACCGAGGAATCCTATGCCGGATATTACCTGAGCGGCGAGTCTTAGCGGGTCGTTTGTGCCGCCGAGAATATTATATGCGTACATACCGGTCATTGAAGCCAGAGTTGCGCCGATACACACGAGAATATGCGTACGCATACCTGCCGCGCGTCCGTGACGGCCTCTTTCCATACCGATAATTCCGCCGATTATTATTGCGAGCAGGATTCTGAAGCCCGCAATACAGAAGTCACGCAGTGAAAAAACGGGAGCGCTTGTTACAAGCAGTAAAAAATTCATATATATCTCCTTTCCTCCCCATCTTTGGGGATTTGTCGGGGAAGTATATTCTACCACAGTTTTGGTAAATAGTCAAGGAAAGAGGCGAAAGTTTCAGATCTTTTTACATATACCTCATACGAAAGGCATATTTTGGGCGCGTATACATACGTTCACGCGTTATTCTTTGTAAAATATTAACGAAACCACTTGACAAGATTTGTACAGTATGATAAAATTATCGCGCTAGAACGTATCCAACAAGGAGAGAAACAAATGAAAGAAAGAAAAGTTCAGATAGAAACAAGCTGTGTTCAGGGCGGGTACTCTCCCGCGAGCGGTGAGCCGAGGCAGATCCCGATCATCCAGAGCACTACCTTCAAGTATGCTACAAGCGAGGATATGGGCAAGCTCTTTGATCTTGAGGCATCGGGCTACTTCTATTCCAGACTTCAGAATCCCACCTGCGATACCGTTGCGGCAAGGATATGCGAGCTTGAGGGCGGCAGCGCGGCTATGCTTACCTCGTCCGGTCAGGCGGCAAACTTCTTTGCGGTATTCAACATCGCATCCGCGGGCGATCACGTTATCTCGTCCTCCGCTATCTACGGCGGCTCGTATAACCTCTTTGCGGTTACTATGAAGAAGATGGGCATTTCCTTCACCTTCGTTTCTCCCGACTCCACCGAGGAGGAGCTTAATGCGGCATTCAGACCTAATACCAAGGCGGTATTCGGCGAGACTATCGCAAACCCCGCTCTCAACGTCCTCGACATCGAGCTCTTCGCTAAGTGCGCTCACGCTCACGGCGTTCCGCTCATCATAGACAACACCTTCGCGACTCCCATCAACTGCAGACCTATCGAGTGGGGCGCAGATATCGTTACCCATTCGACCACCAAGTATATGGACGGTCACGGCTCGGCGGTTGGCGGTTGTATCGTTGACTCGGGCAACTTTGACTGGATGGCTAACGCGGATAAATTCCCCGGTCTTTGCACTCCCGACGACAGCTATCACGGCATCACATATGCGGAGAAGTTTGGCAAGGAGGGCGCGTTCATCACCAAGTGCACCGCTCAGCTTATGCGTGACTTCGGCTGTACTCAGTCTCCTCAGAGCGCATTCATTCTCGGCCTCGGTCTTGAGAGCCTCCACGTACGTATGGAGAGACATTGCGCGAACGCTCTCGCGGTTGCTAAGTTCCTCGAGACTCACGAGAACGTCTCCTGGGTAAGATACCCCGGTCTTGAGGGTGACAAGTATTACGACCTCGCTAAGAAGTATATGCCGAAGGGCACCTGCGGCGTTATCAGCTTTGGCGTCAAGGGCGGCAGAAGTGCTGCAGAAAAGTTCATGAAGGCGTTAAGGCTCGGCGCTATCGAGACTCACGTTGCCGACGCGCGTACCTGCTGTCTTCACCCCGCTTCCGCGACTCACAGACAGATGAACGATGAGGAGCTTATCGCGGCGGGAGTGTCCAGCGACCTTGTGCGCTACTCCTGCGGTATTGAGAATAAGGACGACCTTATCGCTGACCTCAAGCAGGCTCTTGAGAGCATCTGAAAAATACAGACAACTTAACGGAGAATTATAATGCCTATTAAGATCCCCAACGAGCTCCCCGCTGTGAGAACTCTCGAGGCGGAGAATATATTTGTAATGACAGAGACGAGAGCTATCACTCAGGACATCCGTCCTCTGAAGATACTTGTTCTCAACTTAATGCCAACTAAGGTTGACACAGAGACACAATTATCCCGTCTGCTCGGCAATACGCCGCTTCAGGTGGAGATAGAGCTTATACATACCTCTACCCACAAATCCAAGAACGTCTCCGAGGAGCATCTGCTCGCCTTCTATAAGGAATTCGACGACGTGAAGCACAGATACTTCGACGGACTTATCATCACCGGTGCGCCGGTTGAGAAGATGGAGTTTGAGGAGGTAGAGTACTGGGATGAGCTGACGAAAATTATGGAGTGGTCCAAGACTCACGTGCATAGCACCCTGCATATCTGCTGGGGAGCGCAGGCGGGCCTGTACTACCACTTCGGTATAAAAAAGCATCTTATGGATGAGAAGCTTTCGGGTGTCTACCCCCACACCGTTGACTATAAGCGCTCGATCCTCTTCCGTGGATTTGACGAGACGTTCTACGTGCCTCACTCAAGATATACTACTGTTAAGAGAGAGGATATCGAGGCTACCCCTCTGCTCAAGATTCTTGCTTCCTCCGAGGAGGCAGGCGTTTACGCCGTGATTACTCCCGGCGGCAAGCAGGTGTTCCTCACGGGACATTCCGAGTATGACGCCAACACTCTTGAGAAGGAGTATCTTCGCGACAAGGCTCTTGGCATCAATCCCAAGGTGCCTAAGAATTACTACCCCGGTGACGACGATACGAAGCCGCCTATGCTTACCTGGCGCGCTCACGCAACGCTTCTGTTCACCAACTGGCTCAATTACTTTGTTTACCAGACTACGCCCTACGATATTGATAAGATCAAGGATCAGTAATGAGGTGCCTGAGCACCTCAATGAATTGCCCCCACGGGCATGAATTGGCACAAGCCATGAATTGAGTCTCAGACTCATGAATTGCCTTTGGCATATTGCAAGCGGGCAATTCAATTCATGACGCGCCGCGTCAAATCATCTTTGCCTTGTTCATCTTTGATATTAAGTGCGTGTGATGTAAAAATATATGGAAAGGAAGAAAGAAAATGAAGAAGATTATCTGTGGAACTGAGTATGATACTGCCGCTTCTACCATCGTTAAGAAGGTAACCAACGGCTACTACGGCGATCCCTGCGGCTACGAGGAGACTCTCTACGTTACCGCTGACGGCAAGTACTTCCTCTACACCAACGGCGGTGCAGAGTCTAAGTACCCTGTTGAGAAGATCACCAGAGTGTCCAAGAAGAACGCTGAATCTTGGATCGTTGAAAACTAATTCAAAATCCAAACAAAAAAGCAAGAGCTGAGGATATGATTCCAAGGCTCTTGCTTTTTTGTTGATTGTAAATTGGTGAAGTTTTCGTTTACACGAAGGTGAAGTTGTGCTAAAGGCACAGTGAGGTTGACTCGCTTTCGCTCGCGGTGAAGATAAGTTTGCCGTGGGACTTGCGTTCACTTGCGCCCATAAGGCGCAAACTTCACTATCCGAAGGATAACTTCACTTACACAGTAAACTTCACTTGCCTAATTCCGGGGTTCCCCGAAGCGAGCGAAGTCGAGCTTTTGGGGTTCACGAGAGGCAAACTTAGTTGTCTTGTCTTGCTTCGTCAAGACAAGACGGGATATCCCGCGCTTGTATGCGCTTCGTAGAGCTCGTCGCACATCTTGATTATATCGTCGATAGAGAGCTCTGCGGCGGTGTGCGGCTCGAGCATTGCGGCGTGGTAGATGTGCTCGCGCTTGCCTGTGACTGCCGCCTCTATGGTGAGGAGCTGAGGATTGATGTTGGTCATATTCATAGCCGCGAGCTGGACGGGGAGTCTGCCGACGTGAGTCGGGTGGATGCCGCCGCCGTCAACAAGGCAGGGCACCTCAACGCAGGCGTCAGCGGGGAGATTGTCGATAAGACCGGTGTTAAGCACGTTGCCTCCGATCTTGTAGGGCGTGTCGGTGACTATCGCCTCCATAATGCGGGAGGCATACTCATTCGAGCGGGTGTGCTCGATGTCACCGCCGTTTAAGAGCTCCTCCTTCTGCTTCTGCCATTTTGCGATCTGTTCCACACAGCGGCGAGGATATTCGTCAAGCGGAATGTTGAAGCGGTCGATGAGCTCGGGATACTTTGACTTGATGTAGAAGGGGTTGTACTCAGCGTTGTGCTCCGAGCTCTCGGTGCAGTAGTAGCCGAGCTTGTCGATGTAGTCGAAGCGCACCATATTGCCGTGCTTTTCTCTCTCGTTCATCTCCTTGGCAAGGCGGCGTATCTCGGGGTAGAGGTCATTACCGTCCTTGTCCTTGACGTCGATAAGCCAGCCCATATGGTTGATGCCCGCGATAAGCTCGGAGCCTATCCTCGAGTGGTCGAGTCCGAGACCGCGGAACAGATCTCTGGTGCATACCTGCACGCTGTGGCAGAGACCTACGGTCTTTATCTTGGTGTATCGTAACATATATCCCGTGAGGATAGCCATAGGGTTGGTGTAGTTCAAGAAGTAGCAGTCGGGGCAGACCTCCTCCATATCGCGGGCGAAGTCCTTCAGCACGTGAATGGTCCTGAGACCGCGGAAGATACCGCCGATGCCGAGCGTGTCACCGATAGTCTGTCTGAGGCCGTATTTCTTCGGTATCTCAAAGTCGATGATAGTGCAGGGATCGTAGAGACCGACCTGAATAGCATTGACGACGAATTTCGCTCCCCTCAGCGCATCCTTTCTGTTTTCGACACCGAGGTAGCAGCCTATCTTAGCCTTGCCCCCATTGTATTTTTTGTTGAGCGCATCAATTACCATGCGCGACTCCTCAAGACGGTCTCCGTCAATATCGTAGAGCGCGATCTCGAGATTTTCATTAAGAG
This sequence comes from Clostridia bacterium, assembly GCA_017453245.1. Classification (GTDB taxonomy): domain Bacteria; phylum Bacillota; class Clostridia; order Oscillospirales; family CAG-272; genus UBA1740. Next base: position 49,478 of record JAFTKM010000007.1, on the reverse strand, counting down.
CAGGGGTGAGAAGAACGTCGCCGAGAACGTTCTTTGCGAAAACGGTGCTTCCAGCACCCATAAACGTGAGCTTCATATACGGTCTCCTTTGGCTTTTTTCTTTACTGTACCACAAAAAATGTGTATTTTGTATTGATTTTTGTGTCTTATACATGGTAAAATGTTGTTAAAAGCAGAAAGGAGCATCATATGGAGGCAATTCAGCGCGTTATAGAGTGCATCGGTGAGTACACCGACGTCTATCCCTTATTCGTCGGAGAGCAGGACTGTGACAGAGGACACACCTTCGGTCCGTTTGTCAGGGAATATTACATCATTCATTTTTGCTCCTCGGGATGCGGTGTGCTGAAGGACAAATACGGCACGCATAAAATATCGGCGGGCGAGCTCTTTGTCATTCGCCCAGGTGAGGTTACCGTTTACTCGGCGGATCAGAAAACACCGTGGAGCTATCATTGGATAGCATTTTCGGGCAGTCGCGCATCGGCGTTTCTCGGCGCTCGCTCGGTATATACGACTCCCGAGGGTATGGGCGAGAAGCTGAAGGAGTTGATAAGCGGCGGAGTTGCCGCGCCGGATATATACGTTTCCTTTATATATGAATTGATGTACCGCCTTTTCTCCGAGAATACCGATGACGAGGCGGACGATAAGCTCGGCAAGATACGGCAGTATATACGATATAATTATATGGATAATCTCCGCGTGTCCTCACTTGCCCGCAGCTTCGGCTTTGAGAGAAGCTACCTTTACAGAATATTCAAGAAGCGCTACGGCGTCGGTATAAAGGAATATATCACAGACGTGCGTATGGAGTATGCCAGGAAATTCTTAACCGAGGGATACACCGTCGGTGAGTGCGCGCATATGGTCGGATATGAGGACGAGTTCAATTTCTCCAAGAGCTTTAAGCGGCATTTTGGCATATCGCCCTCGGAGCTTAAGCGCGCGAGCGTATCCCAACCGAAAGTAAGTAACAGCCCCCGACGTTAAAACAGTAAATAAAACGAACAGAGCAAAAACGAATGATAAGCACCGTTCTTGCTCTGTTTTTTTATTTTTCGTCTTTTTTTATCTTGCTTTTTATAGCTGTAAAGTCAATTTGCGAGAGTATTACCGCTATCAGCACCACCGCGCAGCCGAGATATTCGCGGGGCGAGAGCGTCTGACCGAGGAAGAGCGCTGTGCCGATTATGCCGAACACCGACTCGAGCGAGAGGATAATTGACGCCGCCGCGGGGTTGACGTCCTTCTGTCCGAGTATCTGCAGGGTGTAGGCAATACCGCTTGAGCCTATACCGAGGAAGAGAATGGGACCTATGGCGGGGAATATCTCGCCAAGCTCCGAGGGACCCTCCGCGATAAGGGCGACCGCGAGGTTAAGCACCGCCGCGGTGAAGAATTGCACCATCGACATTCTGATGCCGTCGCACTTCGGTGAGAAGTGGTCTATCGTGAGGATATGGATAGGGAAGATCAACGAGCACGCCATAACCAGAAGGTCTGAGGGCGCTACGGTCAGATTTTCCGTGATGCAGAGAAGATAGAAGCCTACGATCGCTATGGCAACGCTTATCCATACGTTGATGGGCGCGCGCTTCTTAAGAGCGAGTGCATATACCGGCACAAGCACAACGTACAGCGCGGTGATAAACGCCGCCTTGCCTCCGTCAGTGCCAGAGTTTATGCCCATCTGCTGGAATGCGGATGCCACGACCAGCACCGCTCCTATGATAACGCCGCCGATGAGCTCGTATTTGTTAAGGTCGATACCCTTCCTTGAGAAGAGCCTTCTTCCATTCCCCGTGAGCTTATCAAAGACGATCACGACTCCGATAAGAAAGATTCCGCCGACAATGCTCCTCGCAAAGCCGAGGGTGAAGGCACCGATCTCGCTTGCCGCATCCTGCGCCGCAAAGGCAAAGCCCCAGATCACCGCCGCAAGAAGTAAGAGGGCGGTGGATATGTATTTTTTCCTGTTCATAAAATACTCCGTTTTTTTGCTGAGAATATTTTACCACTAAGCGGGAGTCTTGTCAAGTAAAGAATGTGTTCTTCTCATCTCGAAAAATTTTCACGAAAAAATATGCGAACAAATCCTCCGTTTTGTCAGTTAATAAACGTTTGGTAAAAATCTTAAAAATGAAATCTTAATTAGAAGTTTATAGAAAAAATTCGACCGATTTTGGCTATATTCAACAAGGTTCAAAATAATCTGCCCGACTTTATTTTGAAGGCGAAAAAAGCAAGTGGTAAAATCACCAAAATTTTATGTTTTTATTTGTTGAAAAATGATGGCTTTGCCATTTTTTAGTTTTTTGAAAAATACTACATATAGTGATACGAGCCTTGACAAAACACTAAATATAGTGTATAATGAGTTCGCTCGTCGCTCCCCGGCCAAAAACGGAGAGGGATGGTTTTTTTACACTCTGCGCGGCGCCCGTGCGCGTACGCGTTGTCATAAAACAGAAAACAAAAGAAAGGAAAAAGAATATGAAGCTTATTAAGAGAAACGGCTCTGAGGTTATTTTCGACAGAGAAAAGATAACGGTTGCGGTTACAAAAGCAAACGAAGCGGTTGAAGAAAAGCAGAGAATATCCCAAGAGGATATTGAAAATATAGCTCTCGAGGTTGAGAGACTTTGTCTTACAATGGTTCGCTCGGCAGGTGTCGAGGAGATACAGGACCTTGTTGAGAAGGAGATAATGAAGCTTGGCGCGTTCGATCTCGCAAAGGCGTATATTACATATAGATATAAGAGAGAGCTTATCCGTAAGTCCAATACCACCGACGATAAGATAATGTCGCTCATCGAGTGCAACAACGAGGAGGTTAAGCAGGAGAACGCCAACAAGAACCCCACCGTCAACAGCGTTCAGCGTGACTATATGGCAGGCGAGGTCTCCAAGGATATTACCAGAAGAATCCTTCTTCCCGAGGTTATAGTAAAGGCGCACGAGGAGGGTATTATCCACTTCCACGACGCGGATTACTTTGCTCAGCATATGCACAACTGCGACCTCGTTAACCTTGAGGATATGCTCCAGAACGGTACCGTTATCAGCGGCACTATGATCGAGAAGCCCCACAGCTTCTCCACCGCTTGTAATATAGCTACTCAGATCATCGCGCAGGTTGCTTCCAACCAGTACGGCGGTCAGTCCATCAGCCTTACCCACCTCGCTCCCTTCGTAAACGTCAGCCGTGAGAAGATCCGCAAGACCGTTACAAGAGAGCTCTCCGAGGTAGGTGTAACCGATGAAGCGGCTATTGCAAAGATCACCGAATCCCGCCTTCGCGAGGAGATTCGCCGCGGCGTTCAGTGTATTCAGTACCAGGTTGTAACCCTTCTTACCACAAACGGACAGGCTCCCTTCATCACCGTGTTTATGTATCTTGGCGAGGCTAAGAACGAGCAGGAGAAGGCTGACCTTGCTCTTATCATTGAGGAGACTCTCCTTCAGAGATATCAGGGCGTAAAGAACGAGGCGGGCGTATGGATCACCCCCGCGTTCCCCAAGCTCATCTACGTTCTCGAGGAGCAGAACGTTCATCCCGATTCCCCCTACTACTACCTCACCGAGCTTTCGGCTAAGTGTACCGCAAAGCGTATGGTTCCCGACTATATCTCCGAGAAGATCATGCTCGAGAGCAAGATAGACAAGAACGGAGAGGGACATTGCTACACCTGTATGGGCTGCCGTTCCTTCCTTACTCCTTATATTGACGAGGACGGAAAGCCTAAGTATTACGGCCGCTTCAACCAGGGCGTTGTTACCGTTAACCTTGTAGACATCGCGCTCTCCGCAGGCAGAAACAATATGGAGAAGTTCTGGCAGATCTTCGACGAGAGAATGGAGCTCTGTCACAGAGCGCTCCAGTGCCGTCACGAGAGACTCTCAGGCACTCTTTCCGACGCCGCTCCTATCCTTTGGCAGTATGGCGCTCTTACCCGTCTTAAGAAGGGCGAGACCATCGACAAGTACCTCCACGGCGGATATTCCACTCTTTCTCTCGGCTACGCAGGTCTTTGGGAGTGCGTATACGCGCTTAACGGCAAGAAGCTTACCGAGCGCGAGGGCGAGGAGCTCGGCCTTGAGATCATGAAGAAGCTCAACGAGTACACCGCAAAGTGGAAGGCGGCAGAGAACATTGACTACTCTCTCTACGGCACTCCCCTTGAGAGCACTACCTATAAGTTCGCTAAGTGCCTTCAGAACCGTTTTGGTATCGTGAAGGGCGTTACCGACAGAAACTACATCACCAACTCTTATCATATCCACGTTACCGAGCCTATCGACGCTTTCGCAAAGCTTGCTCTTGAGGCTAAGTTCCAGAAGCTCTCGCCCGGCGGCGCGATCTCTTACATAGAGGTTCCGGATATGCAGAACAATATCGACGCGGTTCTTGGCGTTATGGAGTTCATCTACGACAATATTATGTACGCTGAGCTCAATACCAAGAGTGACTTCTGTCAGGTCTGCGGCTACGACGGCGAGATCGAGATCGTCAACGATGAGGACGGCAAGCTCGTTTGGGAGTGTCCCAACTGCCATAACCGCGATCAGGCAAAGATGAACGTTGCCAGACGTACCTGCGGCTATATCGGCACGCAGTACTGGAATCAGGGGCGCACCCAGGAAATCCAAGAGAGAGTTCTTCATTTATAAGAACACGCAATGAATTGCAACGGGTTGCATGATTTGACACCGTGTGTCATGAATTGCCTGCGGCATGATTTGCGCCAAAGCGCATTATATGTTGCAATTCAAATCATGGAGCGCAGCGAGAAATCATGGCGAGCCGCCAATTCATGATGCCCCTGCATCAAATCATTTATTAACGATACGGTTTATATCAAAATTACTTACACAAAGGGGCTGAGTCATTAAGAATTCAGTCAAATCAAGGGCATAAATATGATTTTTAGGTAAAAACGACTGAATTCTTAGTGCGAAGCGCCTTTCGGGGCTAGATTAATTTAGGATGGAAATCGTCGGCTGACGAGCGAGAGATGTATATAAATACATCGAGCGAGGAAACGGCGATAGAAAAAGAGTGTAAGAGGTGGAAATTCTTGTAATTTCCACCTCTTACTTATAAGTTATTAGGTTTTAGGGGTGTTTTCATTGACTTCTCGACTCTTTTTCGATTACGCCTAAATGAATCAGCCCCTTTTTTTGATGTGGTTAAAATTGCTGTGATTTGCCCCTATAATATTCTGTTATGTGCAAAAAATGTGATTTTTCGAGAAATTTATGTGCCAAAAAGTGTGAAAAACGCTTGACAAATTACACTATATCGTGTAAACTGTACTTATACGGAGGTGCTTTATGGATAGAAAAATATATAAAGATTTGATTTTGTGGAAGCAAAAGAGTGACAGAAAGCCCTTGATATTGCAGGGGGCGAGACAGGTTGGAAAGACTTATATAGTAAATTATTTTGCGGGAAAAGAGTACGCTAACAGTGTATATCTTAATTTTGAAAAGGATAAGGGGCTCGTTGAATTCTTTGCTGATTTAACGCCGGAGAAAATTATAAAGAAAATCTCGGTATATAAGCGACGCGAGATCATACCCGGTCACACGCTTCTTATTTTTGACGAAATACAAGCTTGCCCGGAGGCGATAACCTCTTTGAAGTATTTTTGCGAGGATGCTCCGGAATATCACGTTGTGGCTCTTGGCTCGCTTTTAGGTGTTTCGGTAAACCGAGGTAATTCATCATTCCCTGTAGGGAAGGTTGAGTTTATGACGCTTTATCCTCTTGACTTTGAGGAATATCTTTTGGCAAGGGGGGAAGAAGAGCTTGTAAAAATGATTTACGAGAGCTTTTCCTCAAATTCCGCGCTTGAGAGTGTCTTTCATGAGAGGGCGCTTGATTACTACAAGGAATACTTGTTTGTCGGAGGTATGCCCGAGGCGGTAGAGGAGTATAACAAAAACGGAAACCCCGATCTAGTGCGTATTATTCAGCAATCCATACTCGAGGCTTACCACAATGATATGGGAAAATACAATAAGCGGAGCGAGATTCCCAAGACAAAATTGATTTACAAAAGCATATCAACACAGCTTGCGAAGGAAAACAAAAAATTTAAATATAAGGATGTAAAGCAAGGCGGAAGGGCATCTGAGTTTGAGAGCGCGATAGAATGGTTGTGTCTTGCAGGAATTGCGAGACAGAATTACAGACTCGAACAGATAATGTTGCCTATGGATGCATATCGTTCACTTTCTGATTTTAAGTTTTATATGAGTGACGTCGGACTCTGCGGTGCAAGTCAGGATATCGACTACGAGGATATTGTTTACGAGAATCCGATGCTTGATAATTTTAAGGGTGGACTTGCCGAAAATTACGTCTACTGTCAGCTTCTTGCTAACGGATTGCCCGCGTATTATTGGACAAGCGGAAGTCAGGCAGAGGTCGATTTTATTTCTCGCATAGGCGGAAGCATTATACCGATAGAGGTGAAGGCAAAGATCAATAATCGGTCAAGGAGCTTGCAATCCTACGTGGGAAGATATTCTCCCGATTATTCAATTCGCATCTCGGCTAAAAATTTTGGATTTGAAAATGGGATCAAGTCGGTTCCGCTATATGCGGTATTTTGTATTAAAAAGCAGTAATAATCGCAAGGCGGGAAGGTAAAAGGTCTCGATTTTTGTCGGGGAGAATGAGAATGCAAGTGTTGCTTGACATCTCTGCAAGTGTTATTTGCTTGACACGTGTCCCGTTGTTTGCTAAAATTGAGGTACCACAAAAAGAAAGGGTAACGAAAATGAAAATGGCAAAAAAACTCTTATTGATTCTATTGGTAATTGCGTGTGTAACGCTTGCTTCCTCGTGTGAGGTTCTGGAGAAATTCCACAAGCACGAGTACAGCGATAAGTGGAGCTATGATGAAGTCGGTCATTGGAAGGCTTGTACCGGTGACGGCTGCGACTCTAAGACAGCAGAGGCTGAGCACAGCTTTGGAGAGCCCGTTGTGACCGAGCCCAAGGATGGCAAGGACGGCTCTAAGGTATACACTTGTACGGTTTGCTCCAAGACGAAAACCGAGGTTATAGAAGCGCCAGCGCACACTCATACCGCTTCGGATGAATGGATCTCCGACTCGGAGAAGCATTGGCACTCCTGCACGGATAAGAATTGCACCTCGAAGCTTGATGCTTCCTCTCACGTATGGGACGAGGGCACCGTGGTAAACGAGGCGCTCTCGGGTGTTGACGGCTTGATGAGATACAACTGCCTTGTCTGCAGTAACACAAAGAGCGAGGCTATCCCCGCTTTGCCCGAGAAGATGAGCGAGGATGAGTGGTTCGCTCTGTTTATGATCGAGAACGTGAGGATCGATTGCGTTGCGGGTGTCGAGGACTACGGCGATTCTACCACCACCATCATCTATATAGACGGAGAGTTTGCAGAGATAGTGGCAGATGATTATTCATACTACTCGGATAGCGCCAGCGAGCTTGCGGAAGTTGATTTCAGCTTTAACTATGATGATTTCAATCATCTTGGTGACGGTGTATATTACGCAAAGAGCATCGTTGTTTCCGACGATGAGTCTGAGATGGAGATTAGCGACGTGACCTTGGTTGTAGAGAATGACGTTATTTCCGTCATAACCTACTCTATGGAGATCTTCGGTATGATCTTTGATGCTGAATTTACTTTCTCCGAGTGGGGTGAGGTGACCGTAGAGATGCCCACGCTTACAGAGGAAGAGTATCTTGCAGCTCTTGATCACGATAATTTCTATAACTACACCCTCGATACATATTACTTTGACGAGAATTATTCGCTCTTTGGAACAACCTACTACTTTGACGGAGATAGCTGCTACTTCATCACTTATACAGATAAAGAATACGAGGAGGGCTCCGTAACTGTCGAGAATGCGGGCGTTGTGATGAACGAGTATCTCGAGGCTCTCGAGCTGCTTTCCGCTTCTGATTTTGTGTACAATACGGAAAACGGTATGTATTCCTATTATGAGATGACCGACGACGGCGAGTACGTCCTTTCCATTTACATTGAGGAGGGAGTTCTTATTGCGGTTGTCGAGACCTATCCTGACGGCACGGAATACTGCTCTGATCTTTACGATCACGGTATAACAACTGTGGAATAAAAACAATTTTACATCTGTCGGGCGAGAAATCGGGCTTATGCCTTGTTATCTCGCCCGACCTTTTTATTTCGTGAATACTAAAAATGTTTCTTCGAGCTTGTCTTGCAAATAAGCGCGAAAATAGCAACGGTTATTTACAAAAACAAGCATAAACCGTTGTCGATTGGCAAAAAGATCGGCGTTGCGCAAGCAACACTTGACGCTGACAAGAAAAAAGTGCTTGCAATTATACGTAAGATAATGTACAATAAAGACGGAAAATAAATCAGGAGGGCGTATGAAAAGATTATCGGTTGTATTTTTAATTCTTATATGTCTTTTGACGTCGTGTGTCGGACATAAGCATACGTACTCCTCCGAGTGGAAAAGCGATGCCGAGGGACATCGAAGGGAGTGTACCGGGGAAGCGTGCGATCACGCCATAGCCTACGCCTCACATTCGTTTATAGAGCTCGGGGATGGCGCGGGATACAAGTGCTCCGTCTGCGGCTACGGTGAGAAAACCACCCCTCTGCCCGACTCGCATACTCACTCCTTCACCTCTGAGCTTATTTCCGATTCAACCTATCATTGGCACGCGTGCGCCTCCTGCGGCGAGTCTGACGTAAGGGTAGAGCACGTATGGAGCGAAAGCAAGGTTATCACTCCGCCTACTTCGGACCGTGAGGGACAGGCAGACAGAGTATGTCTTGTGTGCGGCAGATACTCTGCCATAACGCTTGAGCGCCTTCCCGAGAGAATGGATGAGGAGGCTTGGATCTCTGCGTTCAGCTTTGATAACCTGCGTATAAAGGAAAGCATGAAGAGCGGATCAATAATCTCTTCTGACAGCGTATATAGCGTAGATGGAAATATCGTAGAGGTAAAGAGCGGTGACGTCATCTCATACGCTCCGCGCTCGGATATTTCGCATCTCGACTTCTCCTCACTCTATTCGTCCTTTTCCCATTACGGCGACCAGGTATACAAGGCTGACAAGATCGGCGTTACGATAGACGGCTCAAGCATCGCAATTAAGGACGTTACCGCCGTGTTTAAGGACGGGAGAGTGGTGAGCGTAAGCTATTCGATGAGCTTTGGCGGACTTTTCGGAACCTTTACCTACGTCTATTCCTTCTACGATTGGGGCGAGGTAGAGCTTTCTCCAAGGCGTCTTACCGCCGAGGAAGCCGAGGCTCTGACAAGGAGCGAAGCCTTTGAATGTGATTTCAATCTTTTGTACTCGAGTATGGATTCGTCCTTTACGATGCACGAGTCGAATCTCACCGTTAACGGGGGCGAATACCTATGTAAATATTACACGGATGGCCGCTTGATCAAGACCAAGAAGGGAGAAAGCGCCTCTGTTGCCGATGCGCTTTCGGGGAATATTTGCTCCATAATGAATTTTGAAATTATGAGGGCAGACGATTTTGTTTATGAAGACAGCTCCGGTGAGTTTGTCTATATCGGGCTTCCGGCGGATATAGATGGAATCGGCACGTTGACCATCGTCAGAATAACGGTAGAGGACGGCAGAATAACGTCGTTGTATGCCGAGAGCGCGGCCGGTGACATTTACAGTTATGAATTTACGTACTATTGATTTTTGAAAGGAAACCGAATGGTAGTATCCGAGAAAATACAGCTTTACCGCAAGAAGGCGGGCTTATCGCAGGAGGAGCTTGCGAGAATGCTCTTTGTCAGCCGACAGACCGTCAGTCTTTGGGAGACGGGGCAGACCTTGCCGACGATAGATAACTTAATAAGGCTCAGAGAGATATTCGGCGTATCGCTTGACGCCATTCTTTGCGATGATACGGGTGAGGCGGATAATACCGTCGATGCTTTAGTAGATCAGCCGTCATTTGAGTACAGCGTCTCGTATACCGAGGAAGAGAGGGAGCGGATCAAGCGCGCTTACGTTATGCCGCGCTATACCGTCTCGGCTATTATATCGGTGCTGATAGCGGTAATATTGGTGCTCGCTCCGAGAATACACGGCGCATTTATTCTTTCGCTCGGAGTATTGCTTGCATTGTTGACGGTGGCACTTACCGTTTGCGTTTATGAGACTGTTAATTATGATAAGAGGGTAGGCGTGAGTTATTCTCTTAGGGCTTTGCTGAAGCTGTATGAGGAACACGCCGTGGCAGAATATATTGACGAGGTCGGTGACACGGTATGCCTTACAAGGAGTAATATATCCGATTTGAGACTTGATACCCGTGTCAGCGGATATATCGGAGTTTGTCTCGGGGGCAAGACCGTATATGTAAGCGAAGGTGAGGTAGAGGATGGAGCGTATCTTTGCTCGGTAAAGCCCTCCTTCCGATTCACAGCCGTGCTTACGTGGATTCTTTCGGGCTTGCTTGCACTTGCTGTCGGCTTTCTCGTTATCAGCCTTACGGTAAACGTCCGACTTCAACGCACACTCGCGGAAGCGTCGGTGAGAATTCCCGACTACGTGAGTCTTAGCGAGAAGGACGATATGGGGCTCGTTAACGGAAAATACGTTGAATACTTTGCCGAGATATTTTTCTCTGACAGCGACGTTGCCGATTTTGAGAGGGAGATTGCTACGGATAAAAATTGGAAGGGTATATCTGATCTCGACGGTGACACCGCCGGCTTGATTCCCGACGCAGGTATGTATAAGGGCGCGGAATTCTTTGTGTTTGTCGGTGATGACTCGGAGGGGTATATTCTTATCACCTATTTCGCTGATGAGAATCTGATGAAGGTCGTAAGGTTTGACAATAGATAAAAAGACAATATAAAATAGCCCTCGGCGTGAAAGCCGAGGGCTTAAAATATGCTTGTTGATATGTTTATTTCTTCACACCCAGCACTCCCGCGCTGAGGAGAATTGCCGTATCCTTCTCGTCGGGGGTGTAGGTGATATGCGCGATCTTCTTCTCGGGGTTGGGGTTATCCCATACCTGACCGAGCAGGAGGATAGGCTTACCCTCGGCGGTGCGGTACTCATAGGTGGGATCGGCAAACCACGTGCCGACGTAGCCCTGATGACGGTAGTAATGCTGAGGCATCGGAATGCCGAAGATGGCACCCGTGTGAAGTATTCCGCCCGCATAATCGACGGGAATATCAACGCTTTCGCCGTCCTTATAGGTTACGGTATACTTACCGACGGGGATAAGAGGCTTCCAGCAGATGCGGGGCGCGGGGCACAGTGTCGCGTGGCTGAAGATGAAGCGGTCATACCTCTTGCCGACCTTGATCTTGCCCTCGGGCTCGACGAGTCTCAGGTCTCCGAGCTCCTTTGGCACTCTGTTTGCTGTGCCGCCGAAGGCTGCGTAATCCGCGCTCTCCATATCGGTCGCAAGATAGAGGTCATATCTTCCGTGCATAAGGTCTCGCATCTCGGGTATGACGAGCTGACCGATAAGCGCGGTAAGGCTCTGACGGTTTCTCTCGTCGTAGGTGTAGGCATTCCAGAGCATCTCGCCGGTGTAGGGAAGGTCAAAGAATTTGCCGTTAAGGGCAAACAGCTCCTCGGAGACTCCCGTCCACGTGGAGACCTCGCCGCCGACCATACCGTCCTTCCTGATTCTCTCGGCAAATCTCGGGTAGTGAGATGAGTAGAGGTTGCCCATCATGATCTTGTATCCCTCGGGCAGGAGGAAGTCCTCGATATCCTTGTCGAGGTGATAATACCAGGTGAAGTCGAGGAGCATAAGGTCCTTCGGCAATTCGCGTCTTACGTTATCGAAGGCCTCACCCGTGTAGTACATATCCGTGTGGAGCATATCCGACCAGAGCATAGTGCCGAGGCCCTTTTCCTTCAGATATTCGTACAGAGCGGTTACGTGCTCTACGTAGACGTTTGGCGCGCCCTTTTCACGGCAGGTGGGGCACAGACCGAGATGATATACCTCGTCGTGTCCTATATGTACGTATCTCTTTGGCTTAACCACCTCTACGACCTCGTCGATTATGTCACGGACAATCTGCATGCACTTTTCCTCGGCGGGGCAGTAGCAGTGATCGAAGATATTTGCGTGGTGTATACCTGCCACGCTTTCTGCGGGGATCTCGGGGACGTAATTCTCCTCGCGGAGCTTATTAAGGTCGAGGTCGCCCTTTTCCGAGAGGTGCTTGCCGAGCTCGGCAAACTCGGGGTGCGCGTTGGTGATATACTCAATATGAGAGAGTGTCTGCACCTCGGGTATGACCTCAATGCCGTAGCTTTCGATAGCCTCGACGAGCTCTCTTACCTCACTCTTTTCAAGAGCTGTACCCTCAGCTCCGATATCCGCGTGCATAATTCTTGCGCCCTTGCCCTCGCGGTAGAGTCTCTCGGACTCAAGCCAGCAATCGGTGATCTCGGGGTGGCGGTCATAGCGCATATCTCCGTTGAATTCGAGGATAACGTGATTGTATCCGAAGGGCAGAAGCGCGTAACGGATAAGCTTCTTGAAGAAGTCAAAGTTATCTCTTGTGGGCAGTCCCATATGGAAGCCGCGCATAGGCACGTCGGGCTTATCGTCTATCTCTATGACGGGGAGTGTTGAATCCTGCCAGAGCTCGATAACTCGACACGCCCCCCACAAAAGCGCAAGTCTTGAGCCTGCTTTTACGGTTGCTTCACTCTCTGTGACGGATACCGTGTAGCTTTCCGCCTCCATCTCGTGAGAGATCTCAAACGACAGCTCGATACCCTCGCCGCTCGGGAGTGACTCGTATCTTTCCTTAAGGCTTTCCGTGAGGAAATCGACGGCAAACATTCCGTCAACACTTGAAGCCGAGAGGGCTCCTATCTTCACTCTCTTCTTTTCTATCTTTATATTCTTGGGGTGGGGAAGAAGGAAGGGCTCCTCGTCCTCGGGATCAAAGCCGAAGACGTCAATTCCACCGAATCTTAAGTCTGCGACGTTGCCGCGTATGCGCACCGTGATCTCACTGCCCGCAAGATTTACGTATACGGGCTTTGCCTTATCCCCGACGGCAACCTTAACGCCATCGATAAGGAGACAGACCTCACTCTCTCCGGTGAGACTTTTCAGCTCGACCTCTCCGATATAATATTCCTTGTCGAGAGCGTAGACGGCATCTACCGCACTATCGAATATTGTACCCCAGTCCCAAAAGAAGCTGTCGTCCTTAGCTTTGGGGTTGAAGGGAACAGTTGTGCCTGCGTGATAAAACTTGGGTGATGAGCTTACGTTTAATCTACCTATATACATGTTGTTTTCCTCGCTTTCGCGTGATTATCTGTAAATGGATTTCACTGCCTTTTTCATTATAAGTCAAGGGACGTGTGAAATAAATGGCGTAAAATGAACTTTGGATTGCAAAATCTACACGTGTTGTATTGTTTCGGACGGCGCGTGTCCGAAGTGCGCGCGATAGTTGCGGTAGAAGGTCGTGTAGTCCTTAAAGCCGCACCTTTCGTAAACTGCGGTAGGGCTCTCTCCGTCGGATATCAGTCTTTCGGCAAGGAGGAGTCTTTTTGAGGTTATATACTTTGCGGGGGTGTTTCTTAGCTCGCTCTTGAAAAGGCGGAACAGATAACTCTCCGTGACAAAGCAGCTTTTCGCTACCTCCTCGACACCCGAGAGTGTTGCGAGGTTATCGTTGATGTAGCTAAGAGCGCGAGAGAGCGTAGGTGAGGAGACCGTCGGTGTGTCGGTGTTTTCGGTCGCGGGCGTGACGCTGAGAAGATAGAAAAGCTCGCACAGAAGCCCCGTCAGTATTCTCTCAAAGTCCTCGCCCGAGAAGTGCTTGTAGTAAAAGTCGGTCTTCTTTATGATCTCGGTTGCCATTCGATATTCCTCGAGATTGATTATCTCGGGCGTGCTGTCGAGCAGGTCGAGACCGTCGATATTCTTTGTCCTCGGGCTGAAGAGGATGTCATACCTCTCATAGTCGCAGTCAGAGTCTATTCTGATAAAGTGATACTTGGAGGGACGGATGAGCACCAGGTCTCCTCGCTTGAGCTTGTACTGTCTGTCCTCGATGACGTGCGTTGCGTCCCCCTCGACAAAGTATAAAAGCTCGTACATATTGTGCGAGTGCATCGAGTAGGCATCTCTCGGCAGATTGTGGCTTATTTCGTGCTTGAAGAAAATATCAGCGCCTTCGTATGAGTAGTCCTTTTGCACCTTGAGCCCTCCTTTCATCGGGTATTTTACTTCATTATAACACCCCAGTTCAGTTTTTGCAATATAAATGTCTAATTTATGCTATTTATTTTTCATAAACTAGAATATAAAATAAAGATGTAACCATTAATTCTATATCCCAAGGGAGAATAATTATGAAAAAGCTTAACGTAGCAATTATCGGTCAGGGTAGAAGCGGTAAGGACATTCACGGCCTCTACTTCCGCGGTGAAAAGAACGTATACTACAACGTCAAATACGTCGTTGACAGAGACGAGTACAGACGCGGCGTGGCAGAGGAGATCTATCCCGGATGCGTAACTCTTTCGGATTACCGTGAGCTCTTTGACAAGTGTGACGTTGACCTCGTCGTTAACGCGAGCTACTCCGAGGATCATTATCCCATCACCGAGGACCTTCTTTCCCACGGCTTCAACGTCCTTGTGGAAAAGCCCTTCGGCCGTACAAGATACGAGTGCTCAAGACTTATGAAGATAGCCGAGGAGAAGGGCGTGACTCTTGCTGTATTCCAGCAGTCCAACCTTGCTCCCATTTACACCTTTGCCAAGGAGGTTGTTGCCTCCGGAAAGCTCGGTGAGATCAAGCAGGTGAGCGTCAGATTCAACGGCTTCTCAAGACGCTGGGACTGGCAGACTCTTCAGAGAAAGGTTGCGGGCGGTCTTTATAACACCGGCCCTCATCCCGTAGGCATCGGTCTCGGTCTTATCGACTTTGATCCGAATTACAAGGTAGTTTTCTCAAGACTCGATTCACTTCTCACCAGCGGCGACTCCGATGATTACGCAAAGATCATTATCGAGGCTCCAAATAAGCCTGTTGTTGATATTGAGGTTATTTCTGCGGACGCTTACTGCGATTACAACGTTAAGCTCGTTGGCACGCGCGGCACCTATAAGTCCACGACTCTCAAGTACAAGATGACCTATATCGTTGACGGCGAGAATCCTGAGAGACCTGTTATCGAGACCTCTCTTGAGGATGAAAACCGCAATCCCGCATATTGTCGCGAGGAGCTTATCAAGCACGTAGAGGAGGGTGACTTCCCCGGTGACGCATTCTCCGTAGGCACTCCCGGCCTTTACGAGCATCTTTATTACAAGCTTACCGAGGGTAGGGAAATGCCGGTCACTGCAGAGATGGCAAGAGAGGTCATCTCGGTCATCGAGACCGTCCACGCGCACAATCCCATGCCCGTAAAGTATTGAGGTGAATTATGAAAAGAATAGCGATTTTGGGATGTGAGAATTCTCACGCAAATTCCTTCCTTGATTTTATTTTTGCCGATGCGAAATACAGTGACGTCGAGGTTGTCGGCGTATACAGCAACGAGCCCGAGGCGTCGAAGAAACTTCATGAAAAATACGGCGTGAATATACTTGAGAGTTATACCGACGCTGTGGGTAAGATAGACGGACTTATCATTACCGCGCGCCACGGCGACCTTCATTACGAATACGCAAAGCCCTATATTGAAAGCGGTATTCCTATGTTTATAGACAAGCCCATCACCATTAAGGAGAGCGATGCTGTCGAAATGATGAAGGAGCTTAAGGCAAAGGGAATACGCATCTCGGGCGGCTCGTCCTTAAAGCACGATTTCGGCGTTAAGACGCTCAAGGCGGAAAGAGAAAAGTGTGAGGGCGGCGCGACTCTTGGCGGCTTTGTAAGAGCTCCTCTTGACTCGTCGAGTGTGTACGGCGGCTTCTATTTCTACGCTCCGCATCTCGTTGAGGTCGTGTCCGAAATATTCGGCAAATACCCCGCCTCCGTCGAGGCTAAGAGAAACGGAGACGTCACATCTGTGAAATTTAACTATGATACGTTCAGCGCTGACGGAATGTTCATAGAGCACAATTATGTATACTATGCTTGTCGTTTTTCCGAGAAATCGGTCAAGGGAATGAACCTTGAGAGCACAGACGAGCACAACTGGTTTAAGGGCGAGTTCGATGAATTTTACTCGCTTCTTCACGGTGCTGACTCTCCCGTCAGTTATCAGGACTTCATCTCCTCCGTCTTTGTGATGAACGCTATTGAGCGCTCGCTTCTGTCCGGCAAGGTGGAGAAGGTCAATACCTACGAGGTGTAAAATACTATGGCAAAAATCATACTTTCAGCATTTGCGGATGAGTATTCCTCCTGCTTCACAGAGCAGCTTGAGGGGATGCGAGGCTACGGCATCGACTATATCGAGGTGCGCGGCGTGGATGGCAAAAACGTATCAACCCTCTCTCCCTTAGAGATAGTTGAGGCTAAGAATAAGCTTGACTACTTCGGTATCGGCGTATCCGCCATCGGCTCGCCCATAGGCAAGGTGCAGCTTGACGGTGACCTTGACGCTCATCTTGATATGGCAAAGCGTGTTTTTGAGACGGCGTGTGAGCTTAACGCAAGATACGTCAGAATGTTTTCATTCTACGCTCCCGAGGGCAAAAATATCGTTGACTGCAAGGACTCCGTTTTCGAGGAGCTTAACAAGCTGAATACCCTCGCAAAGTCACACGGGGTAGTGCTTTGCCACGAAAATGAGGCTAAAATATACGGTGATATTCCCTCAAGATGCCGAGAGATATACGATGCCTTCGGCGGCGAGATAAAGACCGTGTTTGATATGGGTAACTACGTGCTCGAGGGCGTAAAGCCGTATTCCGAGGGGTACGGACTTCTCAAGGACAGCATTGCTTACTTCCATATCAAGGATGCTCTCTCTGCGGGAGCAATCGTGCCTCCCGGCTGCGGTGAGGCGAATATCAAGGAAATTCTCTCCGATCACGTGAAGTATGCAAAGGATGACTTCTTCGTTTCGGTCGAGCCTCATCTTCAGCTCTTCTCAGGACTTAACGCCTTGGTCGGCAGAGGCTTTGACAATCCATATAAGTACAATGATCAAAAGGAAGCCTTCACCGACGCGGTGAATAAATTAAAGGAGCTTTTACCCTGATGAAAACCTTCAACAAAGACTTACTTAAGGTAAATATCTATTCGTCAAGAGATGAGATGGGCGCTGCTGCTGCCAGAGACGTTAAGGCGGCGATCCTCCGCGCCTTATCCGAAAAGGATGAGATAAATATGATCTTTGCGGCGGCTCCCTCGCAGAATGAGGTGCTCGCAAATCTTGTTAACGATAAGGAAATACCCTGGGGGCGTGTAAACGCATTCCATATGGACGAGTATATCGGCCTTGACAAGAATGCGCCGCAGGGCTTTGGCAATTTCCTTCGCGACCATATCTTCGGCATTGCGCCCTTTAAGAGCGTGAATTACATAAGAATTGACGCTCCCGACGCCGAGGAGGAGTGCAAGAGATATTCCGCGCTCCTTCGCGAGAATCCCGTGGACATCGTTGTGCTCGGTATCGGTGAGAACGGACATATCGCCTTCAACGATCCGCCCTTCGCGGACTTTAACGATGACAAGCTCGTAAAGACCGTAAAGCTCGACGAGGTGTGCAGAAATCAGCAGGTCAACGACGGCTGCTTCGCTTCTATTGACGAGGTTCCGACACACGCCCTGACGCTCACAGTACCCGCGCTTATGTCGGGCAAGGAGCTTTATTGCATCGTTCCCGCTAGAACCAAGGCGAATGCCGTATGTGAAACTGTAAACGGAGAGATAACCGAGAGCTGTCCCGCAAGCGTTCTCCGCACCCACAAGAACGCTACTCTTTACCTTGATCCCGACAGCTCCTCGCTTCTTTGATATATGAAAAGAATTAAGAGTAATAACATAATCACAGATGGCAAGATTCTAGGTGGCTACGTCTACTGCGAGGACGGCAAAATCACTGCTGTGACCTCCGAGGAGCTCCCCTATGACGAGGAGATTGACGCGGGCGACGACTACGTCTCTGCGGGCTTTATCGACCCTCACACCCACGGCGGCGGAGGCTATCCCTTTGAGGGGACGGTCGACGATATCGTCGGCGGAGTTAACTTCCATCTTACCCACGGCACGACCTCGATATGTCCCACCATATCTGCCGCTCCCATAGAGGATATGCGTCGCTCGGTGGCTAACGTAAAGGCGGCTATGAGTGACGAAAGAGTGAAGGCAAATATCATCGGCGCTCATCTCGAGGGACCGTATCTTTCACTCGCTCAGACCGGCGCACAGGCGGGGGCGTGTATCACTTTTCCCATAGAAAAGGACTATATTTCCATAGTGGAGGAGTATCCCGGAGTGGTTGCTCGCTGGACCTATGCTCCCGAAAACGATGAGGATGGGCGCTTTGCCTCGTATATGCATAAGGCGGGTATTGTCACCTCTGCGGGTCACACAAACGCGACCTATGCCGATATGAAGGCGGCGCTTGAGGGAGGCTGTCAGCTTGTGACTCACCTTTACTCCTGCACGTCTACCGTGACGAGAAAGCAGGGCTTCCGCTCACTCGGAGTTATCGAGTCCACCTTCCTTGAGGACGGTCTCGTTGCCGAGATAATCGCGGACGGAAAGCATCTGCCTCCGGAGCTTATCCGTATGATCTACAAGATCAAAGGTCCCGACGGAATTATTGCCGTTACCGACAGTCTTTCTCTTGCGGGTACGGACGTCAGGACGGGCAGAATGTCCTCGACCGACTTCATCATTGAGGACGGTGTGTGCAAGCTGCTTGACCGCAGCGCATTTGCGGGTAGTATCGCAACGGCGGACGTGCTTCTGCGCGTTCTTACCAAGGAGGCGGAAATTCCTCTTTGCGAGGCGGTAAAGCTTCTTACCAAGAACCCTGCAAGGGTTATGGGACTTGACTCCAAGGGCGAGATAAAGGCGGGCAAGGATGCGGACATCGTGATCTTTGATGCCGATATTAACGTAAAGAACGTGTTTGTCGGCGGAGAAAAAGCAGTATAAATAAAATAGCGGGATGACAGAAATGCGTTATCCCGTTATTTTTGCGCGTATTTTTAATTTAATTTCACAAAACATAAGTTGAAAAGCGCGCGAGTTTATGATATACTAAAGAAAAACTGTGTTTTTGGAGGGAAAAATGCGTATATTGATCGTTGATGATGAAGCGGATATAAGAAGAATTTTGCGTATCCTTCTTGAAAAGGAAAAATACGAGGTAATCGAGGCGCAGGATGGCCTCTCCGCTATTGAATGTGTAAGAAACGACAGAACCATAGACCTTTGCATTATGGACGTTATGATGCCCAATATGTCGGGTATTGAGGCGACCGCCGTTATCCGCGGCTTCTCGCCCGTTCCCGTTCTTTTCCTTACCGCAAAGTCGCTTTCACGCGACAAGGCGGCGGCATACTCGAGCGGCGGTGACGACTACGTTGTCAAGCCCTTCTCCTCGGGTGAATTGCTTATGAAGGTTGAGGCTCTCACAAGACGCTACAACTCCTACGGTGTCAAGGCGGACGACGTTATCGAGGGAGAAAGACTCAACGCGGGCGTTACTGTTAACGTTGATACCCGTGAGGTAATGAAAAACGGCGTAAGAATCGATATGAGAGATAAGGAAGCCGAGGTGCTGATATATCTTGTTAAGAACCGCGGACGTGTGGTGAGCTCGGATGAGCTCTATCGCGCGGTATGGGGTGAGATCCCGCTCTCATCGTCGGGTAACAACGTTACAGTGCACGTACTGAACCTCAGAAGAAAGCTTGAGGACAGCGCGAGCGGACAGAAGGTTATCAGAACCGTATGGGGAAAGGGATACCAGATTGATTAGAGAGAAGATTAAGCACGTTGAGTCGAGAGGCTCAAAGTCGTATAGCTCCCTCAGGCTTACGATGCTCTCAACGCTTCTCTTTGCGCTCGGAATTGCGATAACTCTGTTCTTTGTATCCAATTTCTTCTTTGACAGATATATTGACAAGAAATATCTGTCCGAGGAGAAAAAGGCCGAGAGGATAGAGACTTATAAGACCGATCTGCAAAGTTACGTCACCGATAACGGTCTCAGCTGCGATGATACGAGAAAAATCGCCGAATGGGCTCAGAATTATAAGTATTTGTATCTCCTTATCTATAAGGATGACCAACTCTTGTTTGAATCCGGTCAGTACGAGGATGAAAACGAGCCTGAAATGGGAGAAAACAAAGAAAATGCAGATGATGGTACCGATATTCCGGTAGAAGACGAGACCCCCGGAGGTGAGGTCGGAGAGACGCCCGGCGGCACGGAAGGATCAGAGGACACGGATACCGAGTCAGGCTCTGAGTCCTCCGGCGGCACAGACTCGGGTGAAGGAAGCAATGACACTTCCGACACCTCGGGCTCAACCGGTAGCGCCTCTACCGAGAGTGGCAAGGATGATAACAAGTATCCAAGCGCGGGTATTACGGTAAAGGCCCCCACAAGAGAGGAGCTCATAGCCGAGGCAGTAGCGCGCGGCTCGCATCCCATCGTTGCCTCCGACGGAGTTTTGCTCGCTTCGATGGTTGACTATACCGAGTATTTTTACTACGACGTATTGAATATCGTGTCTCTCATAGTTGCCTTCGCAAGCTTCGTGCTTGTAATGTGGATCTATTTCTTCGAGATTACCAAGAGGATCACCCGTCTTGGCAGAGAGGTCACCGCGGTAGCTGACGGTGATATGGAGCGTAAGATCACCTCTGAGGGCGAGGATGAGATAACCAGACTTTGCTCTGACGTTGAGTATATGAGAAGCTCGATGCTCGAGAATATTGAGAAGGAGAGAGCGGCGCTTGATGCTAACAGAGAGCTGATCACCGCTATGTCTCACGATATAAGGACTCCCCTGACTGTTCTTCTCGGCTATATCGATATTATGAAGCTTAACGCCCCCGAGGGCGAGATGCAACAGTATATCGAGGCGTCCGAGAGGACTGCGTTGAGACTTAAGAAAATGTCGGACGATATGTTTGGATACTTCCTTGTTTACGGCGGCGGTATTGAGGTCGACGTGCAGGAGTGTGAGGCGAGGACTCTTATTGATCAGATGCTCTCTGGACATGTATTTCTCCTAAGAGAGCAGGGATACACGCTGGACTTTAATTTCGAGTCCGAGAGTGGTGATTTTCTTGAGAATATCACGGTCGTTACCGATCCGCCTCAGCTTATGAGAATAGTGGAAAACCTGTTCTCAAACATCATGAAGTACGCAGACAAGGAAAAACCGGTTTCTATATTTATCGGCGTAGAAATCGATGAAATGACAATTAAAGTTAGCAATTATATGGCTTCCAACCCTGATATGGCGCAGAAGAACGGAATAGGTCTCCGCTCGTGTATGAAGCTTGCTAACGCTATGGATATAAGATTCTCCTCTTCCGAGGAGGACGGTGTATTCACCTCTGTGATGTGTGTTCCGATCATACCTATCGTTGAGTACACAGGCGCGGAGAGTGATGAAGAAAAGAGAGGATTTGTAAAGTGGCTGAGCTCCGTTTCAGAGAAATGCAAGAGCTTCTTCGGGACTGCTTGGGCGAAGCTCAAGGACTTCATCCTGAGGAAGGAATAATTAAGGCGCTTTCCATACCCGAGTGCGTTTCGGAGGATGCGGCTGAGATCATTTTCGGCCTTTCCGAGGCGGCGGGCGAGGAGTCTGTTGCCTTCTGCTACTGTGACGACGTTCTGTACGCGAGAATATACGACGGGGAGAGATACGTCTTTCCGCTTCCGTTTATGCTCACCGAGGATGCGGATGCCGTTCGCGCGTGCATAGATCTTGCCGCGTATTCAAGACGCGAGCTGATTCCGCTTATTATTACCGACGTACCAAGAGACGAAATTGAGTTTTTGTGCTCGGTTTTCCCGCATATTGACGCTTACACCTACGAGGATGACGATGACACCTTTTATATCAAGGTGAATAATGAGTGTGATATGCTCGATTCTATCCCCTCTATAGAGCTTGACGGCATTGTCCTTGACGCCCTTACCGATGAGGATAAGGAGAAATACGCCGAGCTGTGCCGTGACCGTGACCTCAATAAGCATTGGGGCTACGACGTAGACGAGGATAACCCCGACGGAGACTCCGATTTTTATCTTAAGGTTGCTGAGCGTGAATTTGATGACGGCGTTGCTATCACGCTTGCTATTCGCGAGGGCGGCGAGCTTGTCGGCGAGGCTACCATTTATGATTTTGACTACGTAGGCTCTGCCGAGATAGCTGTAAGAGTCCTTCCCACCTGCCACTCAAGAGGCATTGGCTCCGGGGCAACAAGAGCGCTTATCAAGCTCTCGCGTGAGATAGGTCTTTCATCTCTCAGGGCGGAAATACTCGAGGAAAACGAAAGCTCGATCAAAATGACGTCCAAGTATATGGAACTTGTAAAACGCGAAAACGGTAAAGTATACTTTGCATTATCGCTTTAAAATCAAATATCAAACAAAAAATAACGGAGTAGGCATAACGCTTACTCCGTTTTAATTATTGCTTATTTTGATTTTAGCTTCATCTTGTCGATGACCTCGCCAATCTCCTCGGTGGTGTTTTCAATCTCGCGCTTAAATTCCCCCGTGCTGACTCTGAGAGCTCCGTGACCAAGCACGACGTATTGCTCCTCAAGATCCGAGGTGACGACTCTTACCGTGTAGCTTTGGACAAGCGCCTTGCTCGTCTTTTCGATATATGCGTCGGCGGTCTCCGCCTCCTTGGTGTAAACCACCTTGACGTTGCCGCACTCCTCCTCACTGCCTTCGCCTCCGCGCCTCTTGTAAGCGTCAAAGACTATGGTCGCGTGGCATTTTTTGAATGCGGTATAGCTGCACATGATCCTTGTGAGCATATCGCGGGCAAGGGCAAGGTCGCTTTCTGCCACCCGCTTTAACTCGTCCCACGCAAAGATGACGTTATAGCCGTCGAGAATGAGATATTCCTCGAGATTTTTGTACGGCTTACTACGTGGCTTGGAGGTCTTCTCGGGAGCCTTGTTTTCCTTTCTCTCGGCTACCTTCCTCGGCTTGATCTTGCCGTAGGTTGCCTCAAAAATGCGCATCAGCTCCTTATCCTCCTCGGCCGTGCCGCCGTATTTTATCGCTCTTGCGCGGATCGGCACGCTCGACTCGTCATTTGCAGGCTCATCGTCGCCGTCATCAATTTTTACGTGCATAAGTGCGTCCGCCTCATCCCACGGTACGGCGTAGCCCGCTCCCGCCTTGCAGAATACCGAGCTTGCGGGGTTTCTCTCGTCAAGGGTGGGGTCGTAAGCGCGCGCCGCTATGATCTCGTCCTGGTTGTGCGCGGGGGCGTAAGCTCCGACGTTCATTGTGATCTTTCCTTCACCTCTCGTGAAGGCACGCAATTCGCTCGCGTATGAGCGCATCGTAGCTACGGGGCAGCTACCCTCAAGAACAGAGTAGCTCTCATATATTTCCGGAGATTTAGACGTGCCGTGCATATTCGTCACGTCGGTCATAACTCTGCCGAGATATTCGCTCGGCACCTCAATGCGGAAGTCGAAGGTTGGCTCGAGTATCACAGACCTCGCCTTCATAAGTCCTTGTCTGATAGCTCTGTAGGTCGCCTGACGGAAGTCTCCGCCCTCGGTGTGCTTCAGATGTGCCTTGCCCGCGATAAGCGTTATCTTGACGTCGGTCAGGGGCGCTCCTATAAGCACGCCTCTGTGCACACGCTCGTCGATATGCGTGATGACGAGTCTCTGCCAATTCGAGGATAAGAGGTCTTGGGAGCAATCACTCGCAGATATCACGCCCGAGCCCTCGGGGAGCGGCTCTATTCTTACGTGCGCCTCGGCGTAGTGCCTGAGCGGCTCAAAGTGTCCCGAGCCTATGACCTCATCGGCTACCGTCTCGCGGTAGAGAATACTTCCTTCGTCAAATTCTACCTCCATTCCGAATCTCTCCGAGATGATCCTCTTGAGCACCTCGAGCTGTATCTCGCCCATAAGGCTGACGCGTATTTCCTTAGCTCCCGCCACCCAACTGATGCCGAGGGATGGGTCCTCCTCTGCAAGCGCGGCAAGTCTGAGATATGCGTCGTAGGGGCTTATCTCCCGCGGGAGTATCATTCTGTAATCAAGGACGGGGGAGAGCATGGAGACATCGTTTGCCTCGATACCGATGCCCGTGCCTGCCATAGTCTCGGTAGGTCCAATAAGGGCGCAGAGAGTGCCTCGCTCAGCCTCTTTGAGGGGCTTTGATTTATCGTGTGTCAAAAGGCGAATCTCCTCCACCTTTTCCGTGACGTATTCGCCGCTTCTTTTGCGGTATTCTATCATTGTCTTTGGCTGAAGTGAGCCGCCGGTTATCTTCGCAAGAGTCATTCTTCTGCCGCTTTGGTCGCGCATAATTTTGTACACCTTGGCGCCGAAAAGTGACACGGGGTAGGGTGTCTCACGCGCAAAGCGGTCAATTCCGACGAGTAACTCCTCAACGCCCTTTAGCTTCAATGCCGAGCCGAAGAAGCAGGGGAATACCAGCCTTTTTCTTATAGCCGAGGCTATGGTTTCGTCCGAGAGCATATCCGTCTCGAGAAACTCCTCAATAAGCGACTCGTCCTTTCCCGCAACCTCGTCAAAGAACTCATAGGTATCGGGCCGTGTGAAATTAACGCACCTGTCCGAGAGGACCGTGCGCACCTCCGCGAAGAGCTCGTCCCTCGTCCTTTCGGATATGTCTGTCTTGTTGATGAAGATGAAGGTGGGTATGCGCCTTGCCGCGAGAAGCTGCCAGAGAGTCTTTGTATGCGGCTTTATACCGTCGGTCGCGCTTATGACCAGAACACAGTAGTCCTGCACCGACAGAGAGCGCTCGGTCTCGCAGGAGAAGTCAACGTGACCGGGGGTATCAACAAGAGAGACGTGTGTTTCTCCGAAATCGAAGACGGTCTGCTTTGAGAAGATGGTGATGCCGCGCTCTCTTTCGAGCGAGTAGGTATCCAGATGCGCATCGCGCTTATCAACTCTGCCAAGCTCTCTTATAGCGCCGCTCGTGTAGAGCATAGCCTCGGACAGCGTCGTTTTACCGGCGTCGACGTGAGCGATAATGCCCATTACTATATTCTTCATCCCGATACCTCCTCTCAAAGAAAATTCTTACTCAAATAGTATACCATTTTACAAAGCAAAAGTCAATCCGCGAAATAATAAAACCCCTACCCGTGTTAAATTTCGGGTAGGGGAAGGTGCGTTTATTGATAGATTATTCTGTTCTGAGTGCTACAACGGGGTCCTTCTTAGCCGCGCTTGATGCGGGGATAAGGCCCGAGATGAGCGTAAGGCCTACGCTGAGAAGCATCATAAGGAGCGCATCGTCTATGGGAAGGAATGCGATCGGAGAGTAATTGATAAGCGGTGCAAGTCCCGCGCTCAATATTGCCGTCAGTATATATGTCGCGAGTATTCCTATCAGACCGGATAGCGATCCTATGATAAAGGTCTCGGCATTGAAGAGATGTCTGACATCCTTCTTGCGTCCGCCGAGCGAGCGGATAACACCTATCTCCTTGATTCTCTCAACAACGGATACGTAAGTGATAATACCTATCATAACTGTGGATACGATAAGGGATACGGATGTGAAGGCGATGAGAGCATAGGAAATAATGTCTATCATCGTGTTGATCATGCTGATTATGAGCTCAAGCGTGTCATTGTACTTTACGTCATTACGTTCAAGGGCAGAGTATTCCACGCCTCCGACGGTTATAGTGCCGTCGCCATTCCACGCATCGAGATACGCCGTTACAAGATCTTTTGAGTCGAAGCTCAGAGGATAGATATACATACTGCTTGCAACCGTATCTCCGCATATCATACGCAGGGAAATGGTCCTCATGTTTGTGAGCGCGGAAATATCAACGCTGGAGCCGGTGGATCCCGTCATACCCGAGCCTGCTCCGGAGCCCGATCCGCTTTCAGATCCCGAGCTGCCCTCTGACTCTGAGCCTGAGCCTCCGCCCATCAGACTTCCCATTGATTCCATAGCATCGTCAAGGCTGAAGGTGCTTCCGAGAAGTCCGTAGGTCTCGCCGAATAACTCGGTGGAGCCGTCCTCAAGAGTCTTGGGGAAGAAGTGCCTGTAGGTGTATTTGTAATACACGCCCATGGGGATACCGTTCGAAACAAAGGAGGGGATGGATCCCTTTTCCTTTACGTATTTGACGATCTCGCTCTCGGCGTTCGTCTGTAGCATATGGTTGGTCAATGCCTCGGTGTAGTAGATACCCGAGGACAGACAACCGAAGTTGTAATTTTCATTTGCGATAAGGATACCGGTGATCTTGAGATCAATACCCTCTGCTGAAATATCATTCGCGTTGTGATGATAAGTAAAGGGGCTGAGCGACGCGCTCACGCCTTCATTGGCGGTGAACAGCGCATCGTTGGGATACCAGGTGAAGGTGTACTTGCCGGAGAGAAGATCATCATAGTCGAAGTAATCAACGTCAAGCGAGGGGTCGTAAAGCTCCTTCATGATCTCTGTCTCGGGCTTTACCTCCTCACCCTCTTTAGGCTCATCCATTGTTGCCGTCTTGTAGACAAGGTTGTAGAACTGAGCCTCGGTATAAATGCCGAGTCTTGCCAAGAGCACGTCAGATATTTCCTGATTCTTTGAGAGGACGAGCATTACCTCGTCTACCTCGTCGGCTATCTCACCGTAGACGTCATACTGGGAGCGGATATATTCCGGATCATTGGGCGCCTGATTGAAGGAAGGGACGAGCTGGGTTATGTAGCTTGCATAGTTGCCGTAGTCCGTTTCCTTAAGGACCGAGGTGTACATCTCGGTCAGAGCCGCAATGGAAATGCGCGAGGTAGCAGTGTTGCCGCCCGGAGTAGAGTGAGTGAAATTCGTGTAGATGGAATACGTGGGATCAATGCCGTAGTTAAACGTCATAGCGTTGTAGTATTCCTTGGGCATTGCCTTTACGTAATCCGTGTACTCCTGTGTTAAAGTGTTCTGGATAAAGAAGGAGCTGGAGTATTTATCCATCTTTGCTATGTACTCGATAAGAGAGTCGATGTATACCTTATTCGGCTCTTTTTCGTCCTCTGATTCGAGGACGTCATTCATCATATCCGTGACGATATCGAAGTCATATGCGGTGCTGGTTATCATAATGGGGTTACCGGAGAGCATATCGTCCTGCATTGATGCGACGTAGCCCTTGATACCTGCAGAGAAGGCGAGAACCATAGCAATACCGAAGATACCTATTGAGCCCGCAAAGCCCACAAGAGCCGTTCTTCCTCTCTTGGACCAGAGGTTTCTGGCAGAGAGCTTGAAGGCGGTGAATAAGGACATCTTAGCCTTCTGCTGGCGTTTGCTTTTTATCTTCTTGCTTATAGCCTTGATCTTGCCTGATGCAGTTTTGACATCCGCTTCATCGAGAGCTCTTCTGGCTTCCTCTTCGGCGCGTGCATCCTCCTCGGCGCGGAGCTCCGCTTCTATCTCCTCCTCGGTCATCGGATTGGTATCCTCGATGATCTCACCGTCGAGAAGTCTGACAATTCGGGTAGAGTACTTTTCAGCGAGCTCGGGGTTGTGCGTTACCATAACGACAAGTCTCTCCTCGGATATCTCCTTTATGAGATCCATGATCTGCACCGAGGTGACGGTGTCTAGAGCGCCCGTGGGCTCGTCTGCAAGAAGTATCTCGGGGTCGTTGACAAGCGCTCTTGCAATAGCAACTCTCTGACACTGACCGCCTGAGAGCTGATTGGGCTTCTTATAATACTGTCCTGAGAGTCCGACTCTGTCGAGCGCGATCTTCGCACGTCTGATTCTTTCTTCCTTGTCTATACCTGCAATCGTCAGGGCGAGCTCGACGTTGCCGAGAATCGTCTGGTGGGGAATAAGATTGTAGCTCTGGAAGATGAAGCCTATACTGTGGTTACGGTATACGTCCCAGTCGCTGTCCTTATAATCCTTTGTGCTCCTGCTTCCTATCATCAGGTCACCGTCGGTATAGTGATCTAAACCGCCGATAATGTTAAGCAAAGTTGTCTTTCCACAGCCTGAAGGTCCTAAAACTGAAACGAATTCCGTTTTTCTGAAGGAAATTGAAACACCCTTAAGAGCGTGTACCGTCTCGGAAGCGGTAACGTAATCCTTCTTGATTGATCTTAAATTTAACATCTTTTGTGATCCTTTTAAAAAAATACAGAAACATTATACCACATAAATATGAACAATTACAATATATTTATAGTAATTTTTGTTAATATAAAAACTTTTTTTGATGGACGAAAAACGAACAATTCGTAAATATTTAAAATTCTATTGTAAAAAGTACGAAAGTGTGATAGAATGAAAGAAAAAACCAAAAGGAGATTTTTTAATTATGGCACTTGAAAGAAAAGACGTGGACAAGAAATACAAATGGGACTTGTCCGTAATATACAAGGACGAGGCGGCGTTCTTTGAGGATTACGCTAAGGCTGAGAAGATGATCAAGGCATATGGAGCGCATGAGAAGACCATCATCTCGAGCGCAGAGGGACTCTACAACGCGCTCAAGGATATGACCGACATCGAGGCGGTTATCGAGAAGCTCTGGCAGTATGCCTCCCTTAACTTCTCGGTTGATACCGCTAACAACGCGTATCAAGCGCTCGACGGCAGAGTTAGAAACCTCGCGGTTATGGCAGGCACCGTGTCCTGGTTCGTTTCCCCCTACATCTTAAGAGTTGAAAGAGAAACTCTTGATAAGTGGTTCTCCGAGTATCCCGCGCTTGAGACCTTCCGCCGTACAGTTGAGCTTATCGTAAGAGAGAAGGCTCATATGCTCTCCGATGAGTGCGAGCAGCTTATGTCCAAGATGCACGACTTCCTCGGCGGCAACAGCCAGACCCGTAGCCTCTTTGCTAACGCCGATCTTAAGTTCGGTAAGATCCGCAACTCCGAGGGCAAGCAGGTAGAGCTCACCGACACCAACTACGTGCCCTTCCTTATGAGCACTGACAGAAAAGTGCGCCAGGCGGCATTCCGTACCCTTTACAAGACCTACGAGCAGTTTGGCAACACCTTCGCCGCTCTTTACTCCAACCACGTCAAGGAGAAGACCACTCTCGCAAAGGCGAGAAACTACAAGAGCTCCATCGAGTCCTACACCTTCTCCGACGAGGTGACTCCGGTTATTTACAACAACCTTATCTCCGCGGTAAACGGCGGACTTCAGCCCCTTTACGATTACTATGAGCTCAAGAGACGTGTTCTCGGTCTTGATAAGCTCCATCTCTATGACGTATACGCTCCCCTTATCTCCGAGCTTGATAAGAAGTACACCTACGAGGAGGCGGTTGAGGAGACTCTTGCCGCAGTTGAGGTATTCGGAGACGAGTATTACAACACCCTCAAGGCAGGTCTTACCGAGAAGGGCTGGGTAGACGTATATCCCACTAAGGGTAAGAGAGGCGGCGCATTCTCCTCCGGATGCCCCGGCACCGAGCCCTACATCCTTCTTAACTTCAACGGCACGTTTGACAACGTTTCAACACTCGCTCACGAGGCAGGCCACTCGATGCACTCCTACTTCTCCATCAAGTACAACGAGCCTCATAACTCGAGCTACCGTATCTTCGTTGCAGAGGTAGCATCTACCGTTAACGAGCTGCTTATGGCTCACAAGAAGCTCCGCGAGTCTGAGAATGATACCGAGAAGCTCTATATCCTCAACGAGCTTATGGAGACCTACAAGGGCACTCTCTACCGCCAGACTATGTTTGCTGAATTCGAGAGAGATATACACGCCCTCGTTGAAAAGGGCGAACCCCTCACCGCGGAGGTTATCAACAAGAAGTATTACAAGCTCGTTAAGCGCTACTTCGGTAAGGACGTTGCGGTTGACAAGCAGATCGCATACGAGTGGATGAGAATTCCTCACTTCTACACCTGCTTCTACGTTTACAAATATTCAACCTGTATCTCTGCGGCATCCGCGATAGTGAAGAGAATAGAGAATGAGGGTGACGCATACGTTTCTCAGTACATCGACTTCCTCAAGTGCGGTAACTCCAAGTCGCCTCTTGACAGCCTTCTCGTTGCTGGCATCGATATGACCAAGCCCGAGGTTATCACCAGCGCTATCGATGACTTTGCAGACTGCGTAAGACAGTTCCGCGAGATCTACGAAAGAAATAATTAAGGAGAATACTATGGAAAACAATATGTCGGCTATTGACAAGCTCTTCGACGAGAATAATAACGACAACATAGTTCTTTACAATGAAAAGGGTGAGGCCACCGAGTTTGAGCAGGTGGCTATCATCCCGCACGGCGGCAAGATATACGCCCTCCTCTCGCTCGCTAAGCCTACCGATGACATCGGTGAGGACGAGGGACTCGTTTTCTCGATAGAGACCGGTGAGGAAGGTAAAAAGACTCTCAGTCTCGTTACCGATGACGCTGTGATCGACGCGGTCTTCAAGGTCTATGAGGATCTGCTCGACGAGCTCGAGGAGTCTGATGAGCTTTTTGACGACGAGCCTGAGGACCTGCTCGATGAAATTCTCGCCGATCTTGACGACGAGGAGTAATAATGATGGACAAACAGACTTTTGGCAAGAATAATTGGACAATTCTCATACTCTTCGGCCTTGTCGGACAGATAGCGTGGAGCGTTGAGAATATGTACTTCAACCTCTTTGTATTTGACACGGTTGCCAAGGATCTCGGCGCAATCACCCTTATGGTACAGCTCAGCGGCGTTATGGCGACGGTTGCGACTCTCGTTGCGGGAGCGATCTCGGATAAGGTTGGTAACAGACGTAAATTCATATCCATCGGCTACGCCATCTGGGGCGTGACCGTGGCGATCTTCGGCTATCTTTCTCCCGAGCTTACGGTGAGTCTTTTCGGCGTGGAGCTTGAGAGGGCGGTATCCAACACGCTTACGGCGGTTATAGTCGGCGACTGCGTTATGACGCTCTTCGGCTCGACGGCTAACGACGCTTGCTTTAACGCGTGGGTGACGGATAACACCAAGCCCTCCTTCCGCGGTACGGTTGAGGGCGTGCTCGCTATCCTTCCGCTTATCGCGATGCTTATAGTCGCGGGCGGCTTCGGTATACTCGTTGAGATGCTCGGAGGATATTCCACCGTATTCCTGCTTCTCGGTATTATTATCTCTGCTTGCGGTATTGTCGGTATCTTCATCATTAAGGATAGTGACGAGCTTGAGAAAAACGGAACTCTTAAGGATATCCTCTACGGCTTCAGACCCTCCGTGGTAAAGGAGAATAAGAGCCTCTACGCGGCATTCCTTATCATACTCGTATACGGAATTGCGTGTCAGATATTTATGCCTTATCTCATCATCTATATGAAGACTTATCTCGGCTTCAGCGTGCTTGAGTACAGTATAGTATTCGGCGTTGCGATCGCTTTTGGCGCGGTGATAAACGTCTTTCTCGGCAGACTCTCAGACAGAATGGATAAAAGAAGGCTTCTTTATATCGCATCCTCGGTTATGGCTTTGGGACTCTTCGCAATGTATCTTTCAAAGGGAATGGGACATATCGCAACTCTCTTGCTCTTCGGTATCTCGGGATTCGTTATGATCACGGGTTACATTTTTGTCTCGGCTCTGACCGGCGCTATCGTAAGAGATAACACGCCCCCCGAGTCGGCGGGCAAATTGCAGGGTGTGAGAATGGTATTCAGCGTTCTTATCCCCATGATAGTCGGCCCCATGATAGGCAACGGAATCAATAAGACAATGAACGTGCCGCTTGAGAATGCGGGCGCTGACGCTATGACCACCGAGTATATCCCCGCTCCGGAGATATTCCTTGCGGGCGCTATCACGGCGTGCTTGCTTATCGGCTGCGTATGGCTGCTTCAGAGAGCGGACGGAAACAAAGAAAATGCGTAAAAGAATCGATCTTCATCTTCATACCACCGCCTCGGACGGCTCGGATACTCCGAGTGAGCTTATCGCCAAGGCGCGCGAGGCGGGACTTCAGGTTATTTCCGTCACCGACCACGACACCATCGCGGGCTCTCTTGAGGCGGTAAAGCTTCCCACGGAGGGCGTAAAAGTCATCACGGGTATAGAGTTCTCCTGCTGTACGATGGGTTACGGTGGTTTTGACTGCCATATCCTCGGCTACGGCTTTGACCCCGAGGACGAGACACTCCTTGCCGCTATAAGACACGGCAGGGAAATGCGGCTTTTCAAGCTTGAGGCTCGTCTTAAGTATCTTAAGGAGCACTTCGGAATAGAATTTACCGATGAGGAGATAGCCTGGCTTCACTCGCTTAACTCGGTCGCAAGACCTCATCTTGCCAGACTGATAATAAAGCGCGGTCTTGCTCTTGACGTTGCCGACGCATTTGATAAGTATCTTAAGGTCGGCGGCTTCCCCGATGACAGGATAGATGCAAGAGAGGCTATATCGGCAATACTCGCCGCGGGCGGAATTCCCGTTTACGCTCATCCCTTAGGCGGAGAAAGAGAGCCGCGTATATCTCTTGGTGAGCTTACCGAGCGAGTTTCGGCTCTTAAGTCTATGGGACTTATGGGACTTGAGTGCTTCTATTCAAGATACAGTAAAGAGGACAGAGAGCTCCTTATCTCACTTGCTTGTGAGCGGGGCCTTCTTGTGTCGGGAGGCAGTGATTACCACGGAGAGAATAAGACCGTGGTGCTCGGCTCGCTTTCCTCGGATGGCTCGGAATGTGACGGCTCTCAAATTACGGTGATCGATTACTTAAATATCAAATAAATTAACACGGTAGGGCGGTAAAGCCCTGCAAAAAGCCTTACGGCTATCCCTTTTTTGAAAGGAGAAAATATGAAATTCTGTAAATATTGCGGAAATAGCATTGATGAAAACGCTATCTTCTGCCCCAGCTGCGGTGCACGCGTGAGCGGCGATAATCCGCGCGTTAACAACAACCCCTTCAATATGTATAACCCCGGACACACCGTGTCCTACGATACCGAGTGCAGTAAGCTTATTGCCATAGTTTCCTTCCTTTGCTGGGAGGCGGGTCTCGTTATCTGGTTCCTCTGGAGATACAGCCACCCGGGTAAGGCTCGCTCCGCGGCAAAGGGCGCTCTTGCCAACGTTTGCTTCGGTATGCCTATCCTCGGCTTTGTTCTCTGGCTTATTCTCAGAGAGGATGAGACAAAACGCGATTATGCAAAGGTGTGCGGGATCTCCGCCATTGTCGGCGCTTCCTTCTACGCGATCAGCGTCGTATGTATGATCGTTCTGAAGCTTATCGGCATTGATTTTATCACCTCCATTCCTCTTGACGGAATGGCGGCTATGATGCTCAGCCTTATAAGATGAAAATAGGAAATACAGAGCTTCGCCACGGCATTTTCTTAGCGCCGATGGCGGGCTTCTCGGACAGGGCGATGCGCCGTGTCTGTCACGAAATGGGCGCGGAATATTCCGTGACCGAAATGATAAGCGCCAAGGCGGTTACCTTCGGCGATAAAAAGACGTTTTCCTTAGCGAGAATAAGAGATGACGAGGGACCGGTTGCTCTTCAGATATTCGGCAGTGAGCCCGACGTTATGGGCAGAGCGGCAGAGATTCTTACCAACAGAGATTGGGGCGACGGCAACGTAGCTCCGTCCGCTATTGATATCAATATGGGCTGCCCCGTACATAAGATATTCTCGAACGGCGAGGGCTCGGCTCTTATGCGTGATCCCAATCTTATTTATCGCATAGTTAAGTCGGTTAAGGAAAATACCGACCTGCCCGTAACGGTAAAGCACCGCACGGGTGTAAGCGCGGATAAGATCAACGCCGTTGAATGCGCGCTTGCCGCTGAGGCGGGCGGAGCAGAGCTTATCACCGTTCACGGCAGAACGAGGGTGCAGATGTACTCGGGTGACGTTGACCGCAAAACCATCAAAAAAGTAAAGATGAGTGTGCATATTCCCGTTATTGCCAACGGAGATATAATTTCTGCGTCGGATGCGATATCAATGCTTAGTGAAACGGGAGCTGACGGAATTGCGATCGGCAGAGGCGCTGTGGGTAATCCGTTTATCTTCGGCGAGATCATCTCGGCCCTTGACGGTAAGAAATATACACCTCCAACACTTGATGAGAGAGTAGAGGTTGCCCTTTGGCAGTTAAGACTCTCTATCGAGGATAAGGGTGAGGGGGTAGCTGTACCCGAGGCAAGAAAGCAGATTGCCTCCTACCTGCACTCCTTCCGCGGCGCGGCTAAGATAAGGGCAGAGATCAATCGCGCCCTGACCTACGTGGAGATCGAGAAAATATTCTTTGAGGCACTAAGAAACGAAAACAGTTGACAATGAAAGGAGACAGAGATGTCTTTAGCAATTATAACCGGCGCGTCCGGTGGAATAGGAAGCGAGTTCGCGCGTCAGCTCGCAGGACTCGGAATATGCGACGAATTCTGGTTCGTAGCGCGTAACGAGGAGAGAATGCAAAAGCTTGCAGACGAGCTCGGCGTAAAGGCGAAGATAATCGGCGCCGACCTTACCTCGATGGAGGGCATTAATAAGGTGCGCGCGGCACTCGAGGAGGAAAAGCCCAAGGTCAGCTTCCTTATCAATGCATCGGGCTTCGGCAACTTCGGAGCCTTTGACGAGATATCCGAGGACGAGGTCATCAAGATGATAGACCTTAACGCCAAGGCTCTCGTGCTTCTGACACATATGACTATTCCTTATATGGAGCTTGGCGGAAGGATCATTCAGCTTGGCAGCGGATCCTGCTTCACGCCCCTCCCTTATTTCAACATCTATTCCTCGAGCAAGGTGTTTGTGCTCCACTATACCAAGTCGCTTAACTATGAGCTGAAGAAGTACGGCATTCGTGCGACCTGCTTCTGCCCCGGTTGGGTAGAGACCGAATTCCTCGGCAAGTCGACGGCAAACGGCAATACTCATCCGAAGTCAATGAAGCCCCTGCTTAAGTGCGAGGACGTTGTAAGAGGCTGTATCAAGGCTTCGATAAAGGGCAAGGCTATGTACGTTACGAATTGGTACACCAAGCTTCAGCACCTTCTATTCAAGCTCGTGCCCGACTGTATTCTCACCAAGCTCTGGATAGGTATGCTTGAGGGGGAGAGAAAGAACGAAAAGCTATAACAAAGACATTTTCAGATTAGAGAAAAGAGTAGATAAAGAATGGCAAGAAAAAGCTTTAAGGCGGGAGCCTTGACCGCTCCCCTGCCGCCCGTTATGGTTACGGTCGGCGATATGGAAAGCTCGAATATAATTACCATCGGCTGGACGGGTATTCTTTCCACCATTCCGCCGAGGACCTACATTTCCGTGCGCCCCGAGAGACACTCTTACAAGATGCTTAAGGCAAAGGGAGAGTTTGTTATCAACCTCACCACCGCATCGCAGGCAAGAATCGTCGATTACGCGGGCATTTACACCGGAGCAAAGGTGGATAAATTCAAGGAGTGCGGTCTCACGAAAATCGAGAGTAAGGAGGTGTCCGCACCCACCATCGCGGAGTGTCCCTTCGCGCTTGAGTGCAGGGTGGTTGAGGTTATCCCGATGGGTACTCACGACGTGTTTATCGCAGATATAGTGAGCGTTTCCGCAGACGAGTCCATAATCGACGAGGCGGGCAAGATACGCTTTGACAAGGCGGGACTTATGGCGTATGCTCACGGCGAATATTTCGCCCTCGGCGAGAAGCTCGGCTCGTTTGGCTTCAGCACCAAGAAGAGCGCGCCGAAGAAACCCGCACCAAAGAAGAATACGGCAGAAAATAAGCCGAAGACCGCACCCATGTCGAGTAAAACCGACACAGAAGAGGATAAAAAGCGCCCATTCTACCTCGATGCGCCGAGAGGAAAGGGTACTAAACACGGAGGAAAGGGGAAGAAAAGATGAAGGCTGATAATACCGAGCGTATAAGAGCGAGAATACTCGCCCTTATCGAATCCGAATTTGAGAGTGACGCGGCATTTGAGCGCGCGATGGGACTTGGCGACAAGACCGTCAACAACTGGCGCCGCGCAAGAAGCGCCTCCTTCATGAGAATGCTCCCGAAGCTCTCCGAGGAGTTCAAGGTCAACATTGGCGAGCTGATGGATATGCCCTTAAGGCGTGATACCTCCGAGCTCTCCGAGGAGGAGCTCCATCTTCTCAAGCTGTACAGACGCTCAAGGTCAATGCCCGAGCCTATGAGACAGGCGCTCAGAGAAACTCTTGAGACAACGATAAATCTCTATCTTAATTCCTACAACGACGTCAAGACTGCGGCAAAGCGCCGCGGCCCCAAGAAAAAGGAAGGGTAAACATAGCGTGATGCTCTTGATAGAGCATTCACGCTAAACTATGATTGCCCTGTGGGCAAGTTATGAGTTATGATTGGCTCCGCCAAGTTATGATGCTCTGACGAGCAGTTTGAAGTAATAAGGGCAATCATATTATAACGTTTGCGTAGCAAATTTATAACGGCGAGCACAGCGAGCCTCATAACTCTAAACTAAAACCAACAGAAAAAGAGCAGATATACAAGATTTTTCTCTTGCGTATCTGCTCTTTTTTGATTATTTGATTCTATATACCGGACATTAAGGCTTCGTTTTATCTCAGATCTTGACCGCCGTCTGGTCGCAATAGATGCACTTGCCTTCCTTAAAGAGCTTCTTTATACCTCTTTCGGTAAGGGTGAGGCAATGGGGATTTCTGCACTCGAGGGTGGGATCCTCCTTACCGTCGGTGCGTCTGTCATCGACACCCTTAGTGTCAAGAAGCTTTAAGATAAGAGCCATTCTTATGTATCTGCCAAGAGCCGCCTGCTCAAAGTAATGAGCTCTGGGATCATCGTCAACATCAACGGCGATCTCGTTTACTCTGGGGAGTGGATGAAGTATGGAAAGTGTGGATTTTGCACACTTAAGTTTACTTGCATCGAGGATATAGCTATCCTTGAGCCTCTCATACTCATCTCTGTCTGCAAATCTCTCAGCCTGAATTCTCGTCATATAGAGAATGTCGAGAGAGGGAATAGCACCCTCAAGATCCACAGTCTCGGTGTACTCACTCGTCTTTAAGAACTCCTCCTTTACGTAATCGGGGAGTACAAGCTCATCGGGCGCGATAAGCACGAACTTCACGTTCTCATATCTCGACATAGCCGCGATAAGCGAGTGGACAGTCCTTCCGTACTTGAGGTCGCCGCAGATACCTACCGTGAGGTTATCAAATCTGCCCGACTTGCGCTTGATGGTGATAAGGTCGGTGAGAGTCTGCGTGGGGTGATAGTGTCCGCCGTCACCCGCGTTGATAATGGGTACGGTCGCAACTCTCGACGCCGCGATGGGCGCGCCCTCCTTGGGATGACGCATTGCGATAATATCCGAGTAGGCGGATACCATACGGATAGTATCCTGCACGGTCTCGCCCTTTGCGGTGGATGAGGATGCCGCGTTGTCAAAGCCGAGCACCTGTCCGCCGAGTGACATCATTGCCGAGGTGAAGCTGAGCCTCGTTCTTGTCGAGGGCTCGAAGAAGAGTGTGCCGAGTATCTTGCCGTGACATACGTCGCGATACTTTTCGGGGTTGTCGATTATATCGTTTGCAACCGCGATAAGTCCGTCAATCTCCTCAGTGGAAAAGTCGAGGATATCTATAAGATTTCTCATTATGCCTTTGCTCCGTTGACCTCGAGGTACTTCTTGATGCGCTCCACGTTCTCGCGGTTTGCCTCGTCCTCCTCGAGATATTCGATGATATCGTATACGTCAACTACGGAGTATACGGGGAATCCGAATTCCTCGCCAACCTCTGCCATAGCCGACTTTTCGGTCTTGCCCTTTTCCTTACGGTCAACCATAACGAAGGTAGCAACTACCTTGGTGTCCTTGAGAGAGGAGAGGATCTCCATGCTCTCGCGGATAGCGGTGCCTGCGGTAATAACGTCCTCAACGATTACGATGCTCTCGCCTGCCTTCGGGGTATATCCTACGAAGATACCGCCCTCGCCGTGATCCTTAGCCTCTTTTCTGTTGAAGAAGAAGGGAAGATCAAGGCCTTCCTTAGCAAGAGCAACCGCGCTCGATACCGCGATAGAGATACCCTTGTATGCGGGGCCGTAGAGCACAGCCTTGGTGTCGCCGAGCTTCTCCTTATACGCTCTTGCGTAGAACTCGCCGAGCTTAG
The DNA here is from genome assembly GCA_017453245.1 of Clostridia bacterium. Taxonomy (GTDB): domain Bacteria; phylum Bacillota; class Clostridia; order Oscillospirales; family CAG-272; genus UBA1740. The sequence continues at coordinate 11,195 of JAFTKM010000007.1, read as the reverse complement.
AGATCTGCTCGCCGGTCTTGATGTCGCCCGCGTTGATGAAGTACGGGATCTTTCTTCCGCTCTTAGCGGTGAAATCTCCGAACTTGAGAACGCCTGCGCCCTCTAAAAACTTTATAAATTCTCTCTTGTAGCCTTCCATTTTTAATCTCCTTTACCTTGAAAAAACTCACACGGGTGCTCCGATGCCGGTGTTGTACTGTCCGTTGAGCTCTCCGCTATTTTCTTTAGTTATCTTTTTTGCTTCACGGCGAATTACGTCCTCCACCAAGTCCGTCGCAACGGCTATTCCGTCCTCGGATAAGTGTATTGTATCGTCGCATATGAATCTATATAAGTCCTCTGCCAAGGGGGTGTAAAGATCGTTTATCACTACACCCATCTCCTTAAGCCTTGGAACAAGAGCGTCGTTATACGCCTTGATAACCTCGTTTTCATTAAGAGTGTTTTCGGGCCTTACGGGCGTAGTTGTCGCAAAAATTACGGTGGACGCACGTTGCTTAAAGAGTCTGGCTATGCGTAGCATGATCTGCAAGTATTCATCTAAGGGAGTGAATGCGCCGTCACCAAACAGATCCGAGACGTCCCAAAGCCCGTTATTCCAATGAATTATATCGACGTTACGTAGGTCCTCCTGCCAGTCCCAAAGACCGTGCAGGGTGTACTTTGCGTATCGGCAATTGTCGTTGGGCTGCCATACCTCAAACTCGTCCGAGAGGCGCTCCGCAACGGGATTGCCATAGCCGATCTCTCTTATTGAGTCACCTATAAGAACAACCTTTTTCATGCTGCTTATCCTACGAATTCAGCTACGCATCTTTCGTATGCCGCTACGGGGTCAGCAGCCGCGGTGATGGGTCTGCCTACTACGATGTAGTCCGAGCCGAGCTCCTTTGCTCTTGCGGGAGTGGTAACTCTTACCTGGTCGCCTACGTCACCGTCTGCGAATCTTACACCGGGAGTTACTGTTACGAAGCCGTTACCGCATCTGTCGTGTACCTTGCCTGCCTCAAGGGGAGCGCAGACTACGCCGTCAAGACCTGCGATCTTCGCGTTGTTAGCATAGTGAAGAACTACCTCGTCGAGGGGCTCCTTGATGAGAAGGTCGTTTTCCATTCTCTCCTGGCTGGTGGAGGTGAGCTGAGTTACTGCGATAAGCAGGGGGCGTGTGCCATCGGGACGGGTAAGTCCCTCAAGAGCGGCCTCCATCATTGCAATCGTGCCTGATGCGTGGAGGTTGGTCATATCTACGTCGAGTCTTGAGAGCACCGCCATAGCCTTTTTAACTGTGTTGGGGATATCGTGGAGCTTAAGGTCGAGGAAGATCTTGTGACCTCTTGCCTTGATCTCTCTTACTATAGAGGGGCCCTCTGCGTAGTAGAGCTCCATACCGATCTTTACAAAGGGCTTCTTGCCCTCAAACTTGTCAAGAAACTTAAAGGTTTCCTCTGCGCTCGCAAAGTCGCAAGCAATAATAACGTCCTTACCCATTAGTGTGCGCCTCCTATTATTTCTTCAAGTGATTTAATTCCGTACTTTTCCATTGCCCTCGGCAGATCGAGAATAATGTCTCTCGATGCATAGGGGTTGACGAGGTTTGCCGCTCCGACCTCAACCGCGGTAGCGCCCGCGAGCATAAGCTCGATGACGTCCTCAGCCGTCGATACGCCGCCCATACCTACGATCGGAATCTTGACCGCATCGTATACCTGGTAGATCATTCTCACCGCTACGGGCTTGATCGCGGGACCGGAGAATCCGCCGGTCTTGTTTGCGATGATGGGCTTTCTCGTTTTAAGATTAATTCTCATACCCATCAGGGTATTGATAAGGCTGACGCCGTCAGCGCCGCCCGCCTCGCACGCCTTCGCTATCGATACGATGTCGGTAACGTTGGGGGAGAGCTTGATGATTATAGGCTTCTTTGTTACCTCACGCACCGCGCGTGTAACGGTCTCTGCCATCTCGGGCGAGGTGCCGAAGCTCATTCCTCCGCCGTGAACGTTGGGGCAGGAGATATTGACCTCAAACCAGCCGATGTCCCCTACCGTGTCGAGTTTTCTCACGGTTTCGACGTATTCCTCGAGCGAAAAGCCCGATACGTTTGCCATAGAGGGCTTCTTAAATACCTGTCTGAGCTTGGGGAGCTCCTCCGCGATAACCTTGTCAACGCCGGGGTTCTGAAGACCTACCGCGTTGAGCATTCCCGAGTCGCACTCCGCGATTCTCGGGCAGGGGTTACCGAAGCGGGGCTCAAGTGTCGTTCCCTTGAAGGAGAGCGAGCCGAGTATGTTGATGTCGTAGAGCTCTGCGAATTCATAGCCAAAGCCGAACGTGCCGCTCGCGGGGATAATGGGGTTATCAAGCTCTATACCGCAGAGCTTAACCTTAGTGTTTACCATATGATCTCCTCCTTCTCGAGCACGGGGCCGTCACGGCAGATTCTCTTGTAGCCGTACTTGGTCTTGCAGGTGCATCCCATACAAGCGCCGAAGCCGCAGCCCATTCTTTCCTCAAAGCTGAACTGACCGCTTGTGGTCGTTTTGTTGTACACGGCCTTAAGCATAGGCTCGGGACCACAGGTGTAGAAGTAGGTGTAGTCAAGGCCGTCCATAGCGTCGGTGACAAAGCCCTTGATGCCTTCGGAGCCGTCAACCGTTGTGACGAGGACCTTAAGACTGAGAGCCTCAAACTCCTCCTTAAAGAAGACCTCATCGGCCTTTCCAAAGCCGAGTATGACTGTCGGAGTCTTTCCTTCGGCTACCAGCTTTTTAGCAAGGTAGTACATAGGCGGCACGCCCGCGCCACCGCCGATAAGCAGGGGGGCGTGTCCGGATTTTGCGAGGTCATAGCCGTTTCCGAGGCCTGTGAGGGTGAGCCATTTTTCGCCAACGGAGGTGGCCGCCATCTTCTCGGTGCCAACGCCTACCGCCTTGTATATGATGGTGAGTCTGTCGCCCTCAACGTCGCACACGGATATGGGCCTGCGCAGGTAAAGACCGTCAAGCTTGATGTTGACAAACTGGCCCGACGCGGTTATATCCGAGGTATCGCCCTCGAGCACCGAAAGGTAGGTATTCGAGGCGATCTTCTCGTTTTTAATCAAAGTGAAATAGGTGTCTTTCATTTTCTCTCCTTAGCTGTCAATGGTGGAGATGGTGATTGTGATATCCTCAAGCACGTCGAGAAGAACTCTTACCGTGTCAAGAGAGGTGAACATAGTTGTGTTGGTCTCAACAGCCAGGCTTCTGATCTCGTAGCCGTCCTTCTGGGAGTCGGTGGAGTCGAGCTTGGAGGTGTTGATAACGTATGCGATATGTCCCTGTCTGATTGCCTCGGGGATATCGTTCGAGCCCTCGCTGATCTTCTTCTTGATTCTGGTTCTGATGCCGTGCTCCTTGAGGTACATTGCGGTACCGCGTGTTGCCTCAATGTTGAAGCCGAGGTTGTAGAATCTTCTGATAAGCGGGAGTGCCTCCTCCTTGTCGGAGTCTGCGAGAGTTACGAATACTGTGCCGTAATTCTGCACAGTCATACCCGATGCCTGAAGCGCCTTGTAGAATGCGCGGTAGAGGTCGTCGTCGTAGCCGATCGCCTCACCGGTGGACTTCATCTCGGGGGAGAGGTAAGCGTCAATGCCATTGATCTTCTTGTAGGAGAACACGGGCACCTTGCAGTACCATCTCTTCTTCTCCTCGGGATAGAGGTCGAAGATGCCGAGCTCCTTGAGGCTCTTGCCGAGGATCACCTCGGTCGCGATGTCCGCGAGGCTGTAGCCCGTAGCCTTGGAGAGGAAGGGAACAGTTCTCGAGGAACGGGGGTTGACCTCGATGATATATACGTCCTCTTTATCGTCAACGATGAACTGGATATTGAACAGACCGACAATGCCTATTCCGAGACCGAGAGCCTTGGAGTAGGAGAGTATCTTGCCCTTGACCTTGTTGGAGATGGAGTATGCGGGATAAACGCTGATGGAGTCACCCGAGTGTACACCCGTGCGCTCTACAAGCTCCATAATACCCGCTACGAATACGTCGCGGCCGTCACAGATAGCGTCGACCTCAACCTCCTTACCCTGGATGTAGTGGTCTACGAGAACGGGCTTGTCCTCGTCGATCTCAACCGCGGTCTTGAGGTAGTTTCTGAGCTGCTCCTCGTTGCCTACAAGCTGCATTGCGCGTCCTCCAAGCACGAAGCTGGGACGTACGAGCACGGGGTAGCCAACCTTCTTCGCAACCTTAACGCCGTCCTCGATCTTGGTTACCGCCTGGCCCTTGGGCTGGGGAATTCCGAGCTCCTCGAGGATCTTCTCGAAGGTGTCGCGGTTTTCCGCTCTGTCGATAGCCTCGCAGTCTGTACCGATGATCTTAACGCCGCGCTTTGCAAGGGGCTCTGCGAGGTTGATCGCGGTCTGTCCGCCGAGAGATGCGATAACGCCGTCGGGCTTCTCAAAGTCGATAACATTCATTACGTCCTCTGTGGTGAGGGGCTCAAAGTAGAGCTTGTCCGCGGTGGTGTAGTCGGTGGATACCGTCTCGGGGTTGTTGTTTATGATGATAGCCTCGTAGCCACAGCTTCTGATGGTGTTTACCGCGTGTACGGTGGAGTAGTCGAACTCAACGCCCTGACCGATACGGATAGGACCTGCGCCGAGCACGAGAACCTTCTTTCTGTTTGTGAGTACGGACTGATTTTCTCCGGTGTAGGAGGAGTAGAAGTAGGGGATATACGCGCCTGCGTGGGCGGTGTCAACCATACGGAAGGTGGGGATAATGCCGTTCTGCTTTCTCACATCTACGACGTCAAGCTCGCCACAGCCCCAGAGCTTTGCGATATACTTATCCGAGAAGCCCATGGTCTTTGCTTTTCTGAGCACGTCTGCCGACTTAACGTTAGCGCTGAGCTCAGCCTCCATATCGGTTATCTTCTTGAAGGACTCGAGGAAGTACTCGGTAATAGCCGTGATTTCGTGGAGCTCCTTCGTGGTGTGTCCGCGGCGCAGAAGCTCTGCTATACCGAAGGCGTTGTCATCGTGGAATTCCTTGATATATTCAATGATAGCCTTGTCCTTCATACCGTCGAACTTGGTCATATGAAGGTGGCAGATGCCTATCTCAAGCGAGCGCACCGACTTAAGGATACATTCCTCAAGGTTGGAGCCTATACCCATACACTCACCGGTCGCCTTCATCTGCGTGCCGAGCTTGTTGGGTACGGAGGTGAACTTATCGAAGGGGAAGCGAGGGAACTTAGCTACGATGTAGTCAAGTCTCGGCTCGTTTATAGCGGGAGCGCCGGATACCTCGATCTCGTCGAGCGTCATACCTACCGCGATCTTAGCGGTAACACGTGCGATGGGGAAGCCCGACGCCTTGGATGCAAGTGCGGACGAGCGGGAAACTCTCGGGTTGACCTCAATGAGGTAATATTCCGAGGAATTGGGGTTTAATGCAAACTGAACGTTACATCCTCCCTCTATTTTGAGCTCTCTGATAAGCTTGATGGCGCTATCGTTGAGCATCTTCTCATCTTCTTTGGAGAGAGTGAGAATGGGAGCTACTACCATAGAGTCACCGGTGTGTACACCTACGGGGTCGATATTCTCCATACCGCAGATGGTGATGGCGTTATCCGCGCCGTCTCTCATTACCTCAAACTCTATCTCCTTGAAGCCCTTGACGCTCTTTTCAACAAGAACCTGATGTACGGGGGATGCCGCAAGCGCACCTACCGCAAGCTCTCTGAGTTCCTTTTCGCTGTAAGCAAAGCCGCCGCCCGTACCGCCGAGAGTGAATGCGGGGCGGAGCACTACGGGGTAACCGATCTTTGCCGCTGCCTCGACAGCCTCCTCAAGTGTGTTTGCTATGTCGGAGGGGATGACCGGCTCGCCGATGGATTCGCACAGCTCCTTGAAGAGCTCTCTGTCCTCGGCTCTCTCGATACTCTCGCTGGAGGTGCCGAGCAGCTCTACGCCGCTCTCCTTAAGGATGCCCTTCTTCTCGAGGAGCATTGCGAGGTTAAGACCTGTCTGTCCGCCGATGCCGGGGACGATCGCGTCGGGTCTTTCGTATCTGATGATCTTTGCCACGTACTCGAGTGTGAGAGGCTCCATATAGACCTTGTCCGCTACGGTAGTGTCGGTCATTATCGTCGCGGGGTTTGAGTTGACGAGTATTACCTCGTAGCCCTCCTCCTTGAGCGCAAGACACGCCTGCGTGCCCGCGTAGTCAAACTCTGCGGCCTGTCCTATTACGATAGGGCCCGAGCCGATGATCATAATTCTCTTTAAGTCTTTTCTCTTGGCCATTTTTATATTTCCTCCGATTTATTAACACTTTCACCGAGCCTCTCGCTCGCGTATACTACCTTGCCGTTATATACGGTTGCAAGGCATCTGCCAAACACACTCCATCCCTCAAAGGGCGTGCTCTTGCCCGCCGAGATGAAGTCCTTGGGATCTATCCTGTATTCATCACCGAGATCGAATACGGTAAAGCCCGCGTCCGAGGTGATGCCGAATCTCTCTCTCGGCTTGACCGACAGAAGCTCGATGAGCCTCTCAAGAGTTATAATTCCCGTTTTTACAAGGTAGGTGTATGAGATAGGGAAGGCGGTCTCTATACCGACGACTCCCATGTTGCTTTTTTCAAGTCCGCGCGACTTTTCCTCCGCCGAGTGCGGCGCGTGGTCGGTCGCTATCATATCCACCGTGCCGTCCTTGATACCCTCGACGAGCGCGTCGCGGTCACTAGCGCTTCTTATCGGCGGATTCATCTTGAATCTGCCGTGCTCCCCTATATCAAGGTCGCACATAGTGAGGTAGTGCGGTCCCGTCTCGCAGGTGACGTCTACCCCCTCTGCCTTAGCTCGTCTGATTATCTCAACGCTCTCCTTGGTGGAGATGTGGCAGACGTGGTATTTACATCCGGTCGTCTTAACTAATTCAAGGTCGCGCGCTATCTGTCCGAATTCGCTCTCGGAGCATATACCCCTGTGACCGTGTAGCCTTGCATACTCTCCGTCGTGGATATATCCGCCGCGTAAGAGGGAATTGTCCTCGCAGTGAGCGACTATCATCTTGCCGAGCGAGCGAGCCTTTTCCATAGCCTCCCGCATCAGATCCTCGGTCTGTATGCCCTTGCCGTCATCAGAGTAGCCTATTACCGCATCCTTAATGCCCTCCATATCCGAGAGCTCCTCGCCTGCCTGCCCCTTTGTTATAGTGCCGTAGGGGAAGGCCGCGATTACCGAGTCGCGCTCGATTATGTCCGTCTGTGTCTTCAGATTCTCGGGACAGTCGGGCGGCGGGACGAGGTTAGGCATCGTGCATACCGCGGTATAGCCTCCGCGCGCAGAGGCGCGAGAGCCCGACGCAATGGTCTCTTTATAAGAAAAGCCCGGCTCTCTGAAATGCACGTGAACATCACAGAAACCGGGAAAAATAGCAATATTATCATACACGGGGCAACCCATAAGGGATACGTCACCCGTGAAAACAGAAAGGGTAGCGCCGTCAAGAAGCATAGTCTGCTTTTTGATTTCGCCCATAGCGTATACCTTAGCGTCCTTAAAGATAGCCTTCATAGCCGTTTTCCTTTCCGAAAAATAAACTATATATATTTTCTGTTTATTATAACATATATATACGCTATTTGTCAAGGGGTAGAGCGGGAGAAAAGACAAGCGACGGACTTAGAATTTTCATACTAAGAACCGCCGCTTTTTGTTAAATATGTTTAGTTTTATCAGTCGATGGTGGTGTCGAGCTTGAATCTCATGATCTTTCTGAGGGTATTCTTGGGGAACTCCTCAGTACGTATCTTGAGAATACCGATCTTCTTGTAGGGTACGGCATACTTGTTGTACTCGTCGATGAAGGGTTTGAAGTGAGAGTAAGCGTCGGTGATTCCGTTCTTCTCAATAAACTCAGCCTCGGGGTAGATCTCCGCAACGATATTGTTGTAGGAAATACCGCGCTTGGACTTGCCCTCGTATACGATGATGTCCTGGATACCGGGTGTGGTCGCAAGCTCATTCTCGATCTCCTCGGGATATACGTTCTTACCGTTGGAGAGTATGATGAGGTTCTTCTTACGTCCGGTAATGTAGAGCACGCCGTTTTTGTCGAGCTTGCCGTAGTCTCCGGTCCTGAAGTAGCCGTCCTTGAATGCGTCGGCGGTCGCCTCGTCGTTCTCATAGTAGCCGAGCATTACGTTCTGTCCCTTGAAGAGGATCTCGCCCTCGCCGTCCTCGTTGGGCTCGTCGATCTTCACGAAGCAGTCGTCGATAACGTTTCCGATACTTCCGATAACGTTGTTCTTGCTTCTGTTAACTGAGATAAGGGGAGCGCACTCGGTGATGCCGTAGCCGTTGAGAAGGGTAATGCCTATACCGTGGTAGAAATCGAGTATCTCGCGGCTCAGAGGAGCGCTTCCCGAGATAGCCATTCTGAGATTGCCGCCGAAGGCGTCGAGTATCTCCTTGAATACCTTTCTGCGGATATCTATGCCGAAGAAGCGGAGAACCTTGCAGACCTTCATCATTCTGAATACGAGCTTGGTCTTGCCCTTGGCGTCGAGGTTAGCGAGTATCTTGCGGTAGAAGGTCTCAAGATAGAGGGGCACGAGAATGAGATGCTCGGGCTTTACGTCCTTGATCTCGTTAGCTACGTAGCGGATGCCTGAGGAGAGATATACCTCGGTTCCGATCATCACGTGGCCGATGAACATAATGGTCGAGCCGAAGGTGTGATGGGGAGGAAGAACGGAGATCGTGTTTCTTCCGTAGTCGATATAATGGAGCGCGTTGTAGATGTCCGAGAGGATCGCATTCTGACAGTGCATAACGCCCTTGCCCTTGCCGGTAGTACCCGAGGTAAAGACGAGAAGGGACATCTTCTGGGGGTTGATGGTGGTAGCGAAGTAAGGCTCGGTGTTCTCGTTAAACTTAACACGTCCCGCCTCTAAGAGCGCTTTTACCGTGTTATCGCCTTCCTTTGTGCTTATGAGGTAAGGAGCCTCGTCAAGGCTTACGTGCTCACTGATGTACTCGCATCTTTCAGGGATATCAGAATCGCAGATAAGGATGTTTGTCTTCGCCTTTGCTACTGTGTCAGCGAGGTCCTCCTTGGTCCAGTCGCGGTCGAGAGGAACGAGCACGGAGTTTGTACACATTGCGGCGTAGTATACGAGCACCCACTCGTAGCTTGCCTTTCCTATGATACAGATGTGCTTGCCCTGCCAGCCTCTTGCGAGGAACTCGGAGCTGAGCGCGCGCACGTCATCTCTGAAGGCGGTATAGCTGATTCTCGTAGCCTCTTTGTCGTGAGGATTTGTGCGGTAGGAGAATGCGTATCTGTCGGATTCGGGGCGCTCCTTAGCCGCCCATTCCACAAGGTCTCTGACGTTTGTGAAGGTATAAGAGGGATTAACCACGTGTTTCTTGTTTGAAATCATAACGTATTCCTTTTCAAATTAATTATTCTTATTGTATTTCTCGCATATTTGCTCGAGATTGTTGCTGATAAGATTGAGACAACGGTAGAAGACCTCGCGCTCGGCATCGTTCATTCCTTCGCCCGCGGGCTCAAGCACAGCGTCTATCTTACTCGCTACGTGAGAGCCTATCTCAAGGCCCTTTTCGGTCAGGGAGAAGGGAGCGTTGTATCTCTTTTTCGCATTGGAGCTGCAGGAGATATAACCGTTTTCCTCAAGGTATTTCAAGGAGTGAGAGATGTACGCCTTATCCTCTCCGCATATATCCCTCAGCTCGGTGGCTGTGAGCGAGCCCTCCTTAAAGAGATAATAGATGCAGGAGACGTGATGGAGCTTGAGGTTGTATTCAGCCATCTCCTCGGACTTGATCTTCTGTATTGCCCGATGAATTTTCAGTATCGTTACGGTAAAGCTTTCGTATCTGTCTAACATAATACCTCCGACTTGTTGAATTTTCAACTTCCGGCATTATAGCACACACTTGTTGATTTGTCAACAGGTTTTTCAAAAAAAGTCTGTACAACCATGAAAAAGTATGGTAGAATAGTATTGCCCACGATTTTTTGTAGGCATTGTATAAAGGGCGGGGAATACGGCGAAAACTTCACACGCCCACGACTTATAGACAGAGGAATACGCATGCTGTACAGAAATTTCAGTTCGTTCTTAAAGGAAAAATATAAATCGAAGGTATCCAAAATATGCATAGACGGCGGCTTCGGCTGTCCGAATAGGGACGGCACTTGCGGCACGGGCGGATGTATATACTGCGGCGAGCGCGGAGCGGGTGAGCATATCGACGCGAGTGTTAGTATCACCGAGCAGGTCAGGTCTCATCTTGCTAAGGGCAAGAGCGATACGCTCTATATCGCCTACTTCCAGAATTTCACCAACACCTATGCTCCGACGGACGTGCTTATGCAGAGATACGACAGCGCGCTTATTGATAAGAGGATAGTCGCGCTTGCTATCGGCACACGCCCCGACTGTATTAATGAAGAAATAGCCGAGCTTATAGCCTCATACCGCGACCGCGTTGACGTGTGGGTTGAGCTTGGGCTTCAGACCGCATCGGATAAGACGGCATCGGTTATCAACCGCGGCTATAAAACCGAGGTCTACAAGCGCGCCGCGAAGCTCTTAACTTCACACGGTATCCCCTTTGTTACGCATATGATCATCGGTTTACCCGGTGAGGGAGAGGCTGAGATCGACTCTACCGTCGACGTTATCAATGAGTGCGGCTCCTGGGGTGTCAAGATACATTCCATCTACGTTATGGAGGATACAGCTTTAGCCGAAATGTATCGCAGGGGTGAATACGAGCCTCCGTCGCTTGAGGAGTACGTGCGCCTCTCGGCAAGGTCCTTAGCGAGACTAAAGCCGGATATTGTAGTGCATCGTATTACCGGTGACTGCCCTGACGGTATGCTTGTCGCGCCGGAGTGGAACAAAGATAAAAATAAGGTAATAAATCTTGTAAGAGAGAGACTTGAGAGCGAAAGCTTACGCCAAGGCTCGCTCTATGGAAAAGGATAATAAAAAAGGACGAGGAATTTTTGATATAATCCCCTTAGAGTAGACACTTGAAAAAACAAAAAGGTTTTCAAGACTACACTAAGGGGGTTATTTTTATGTCTAAAATACGAAAGCAATACAAGAAGTACAGTAAAGAGTTGCGACTTATGGCAGCCGAAGATT
>JAFTKM010000001.1 GCA_017453245.1 Clostridia bacterium | reverse complement strand
AGCTTCCTTAGCCAATGCCAACCTAAATTGAACACGCCTAAAGCCACATAAATCCACGCCTTTTTCAAAATTCTCGCTCGTAAAGTGCTACTTGACTTCGTTCGCATTTCAAAAAATGCATTGAATTTCTGTCGGCTTTAGGTCGCTAGATTTTAAGTAGACGAATTTTCCCGGAAGAAAAATCTAAAAATTCGATGTCATATGCCATATTACGAGGATTTTTGATGCATTATTACGGAAAATTCGTCACTTAAAACGTATTCCATTTAGGTTGACATTGGCTATACTGTTTTCTCAGATAGTTATCGTGTTAGCCAAAGTAGATCCCGACACTCTGTGTCGCCCTACGGGTTACTACCACGTGTCGTTGTCCACTTCGTGTCCTTGGTACTTTGTACCTGATCGCCTAATGGTGATCCGACACGTAGCAATCTGCGCGTGTCTCGCTTGTGCAAGCACAGACTCGCTTACGCTTGATTATCTGACTCCGTGCTTACGCACTCCGCTCAGGATGACACTCTAACCAACTCCGCATTATCCGGCGGGAGCAAGCCCCCCGCCCTACGGTCACCTTTATTCTGCACATGCGGGACGTCGAGGCGCCGTCCCCTACGGTCTGTTCTTCGTCCCTGATTTTGCATTTTGCATTTTGCATTTTGCATTTTGCATTGGCGCATCGCGTCACGTTCCCCGTCCCAAATTTTCAACTTTCCATTTTCAATTTTCAACTGACGCAGCGCAGCCCTGCGCCACGCATTTGTATATAATACATAAATATTTATGTCAAACCATCCAAAAAAGACAAAACTCGGTTGAAAAAAACACCCCCGTGTGCTATACTTAGCGGTGAAGGGAACAGCGCGTTTTTCGTCCCGCTTCCCGTAAGGTTTTTTAATTGGCGAGAGCCACGACGGTTGCATAAAACGGAGGAAAATGATATGCAATTACAGAGCATTTTGAAGAGTAATTTCACCGATGAGGAATATCTCACCCATCAGCGCGAGCTTCATAAGACTCGCTGCGACAAGGCAATAGCCTGGGTCAAGAAGGATATTAACAACACAGAGCTTATAGACAGAAAAGAGAAAGAGGCGGCATACGCTATGCAGAACCTCTTTATGATCCCCGGCTCACGCGGTGTCAGAACGTATGTAGGCACTCCACCCAAATGGAGCGTGATGCACACCGACGACGAGGAAGGTCTCTGGGTGCTTAACAGAACCCATTGGTTTGGCCTTCTCTCCGAGCTTTATCACCTGACGGGCAAAAATGAGTACGCAGAGAAGGTAATGTCCGATCTTGAGAACTGGATAGACACCTGTCCCTTGCCGCCTCTCCCCACCGAGAATTCTACCCCCGATGAGATCAACACGATACGCAGAGTGTTCTCAGGACTCAACCCTTGGCGCTCGCTTGAGGTAGGCATCAGAATGTTCGATTCCTGGAATTTTGCCTACGATTATTTACTTCACACCGACTTTATGACTCCCGCGCTTCACTCCAAGGTCGCAGTCTCCTTCTACGAGCACGCCTTGGTTCTCCGCGAGATGTCCCCGAGATATTGGCCTAAGGCCGACCACAATCATTATATCCACGAGATGCTCGGACTCCTTCTGATCTGCTGCATCTTCCCGGATTTTGATATGTCCGACTCCTGGCGCGAGTTCGCTATCCGCGAGCTTGGCAGATGCGCAAAGGCACAGTTTACAGAGGACGGCGGTCAGGTAGAGGGAAGCCCCGGATACCATAACGGCTGTCTCGGTATGTTCTTCTCACTTGCCGAGGTTGCAAAGAAGTTCGACCTCACACTCCCCGACAATATACTTGACGTTTGCCGTAAGGCGACCGATTACGCCATCGCTACGATAGGCCCCGACGGTATCATAGCGCCCTTTGGCGATACGGGATACATCACCATCGGCCCAAATCTTATCCGCCGTTATTACGGTTGCTTTGGCGAGCTTGGCCCCACGGCAAAGCTCTTCGACATTCACCCACATCACGATCCCGACGTCATCCCCGAGCAAGAGCAGGCAAAGGCTCGCGAGTATGCCCAAGGCGCTCCCGCGGAGGATCACCTTCAGCGTCAGATCGATCAGTATTTCGCGCGCACCGGATGGACTCGCGAGTCCTCGCAGTTCAGCTTTATGTGCCACTCACCGGTAAACAACGGTCACTCTCAGATCGACCCTATGACCTTCATTCTTTATCTCAAGGGTGATCCCATCGTTGTCGATCCTTCCTACTACACCTACCGCGAGTGCGAGGAGCGTAAGCTCTTCAAGTCGCCCGAGTATCACTCCTGCCTTACCTTTGATAATAAGCACCCATACGAGTATGTAACCAGATGGTCCTTCACCCCTCAGCGTGAGGGTAAGATCCGTAAGTCATACAGACTCCCCGGTGTCTTTGCGGCGGACGCATCGCACCACGGCTACGATCCCGATTATCACAAGCGCCTTTGCGCCCTTGTCGGTGATGACGTATTCCTTGTCTGTGACGACGTTGCCAACGTAAGCGGCACCGACGTGCGTATCTACTTCCATATGGATGATCCCACAGTCAAGGTAGAGGGCAGAGCTGCTAAGTCCGACCGCATCAACGTCCTTCTCCCCGAGGGAATGAGCGCGGAATGTGTACCCGCAAATAAGTCGCTTAACACCGACAGCCTTATTCCCACCTCGCGCATTATTCTCACCGATACCGCGCATAAGTCAAGACAGTATCTCACCGTCTTTACCAAGCGCGATGATATCACAGAGCCTGAGGTCGAGAGAGTTGAGGGCGGTATCCGCATCTCCTACAAGCAGGGCGGCGAGGAGGTAGCATTCCTCTGGTCGTTCACCTGCTCACTACAAAGACTCTGATATAAAACACTCATTATAACAGCGCCGAAGCTACCTGAAAGCACGCTTCGGCGCATAGATTAAACCGAGGAAACAGATATGAAACTTGAGAATGTTTTGATAGGAAAATATACCGATGCCGAGTACCTTGCGCGTCAGCGCGAGCTTCATAAGGCGCGCTTTGAGAAGCTCATTCAGAGGCTTGAGAAGGATAAAGCAAAGCCCGGTTACGTAGAGAAGTGCGTCAAGGATTCCGAGAACTCGATGAAGAATCTCTTTGTTCTCCCCGGCACCGAGGGCAAGCTCTTTGACGTAGGCACACCTCCTGCGTGGAACGAGTGCCGCACCTCGGACGAGGAGTATTTGTGGCATCTTAACCGTATGGGATGGTTTAAGCCTCTCTCAAGACTCTACCACTTAACGGGAGAAAGTAAGTATGCCGAGAAGGTACTCTTGGATATGGAGAACTGGATCGACACCTGCCCCTTAGGACCTCTCCCGGATGAGAATACCACTCCCGAGCAGATGCAAGAGATACGCAAATTTTTCTCCGGTCTCACACCTTGGCGTTCTCTCGAGGTTGGCATCAGAACCTTTGATTCCTGGAATTTTGCCTACGATTATTTACTTTTCAGCGAGTTAATGACTCCTGAGCTCCACTCCAAGATCGCATTCTCCTTGTATGAGCACGCTGTCGTTCTGCGCGAGATGTCGCCTCGTTATTGGCCGGATGCTAATCACAACCACTATATCCACGAGATGCTCGGCCTCCTTATAGTTGCATGCCTCTTCCCGGATTTCGCTATGTCCGATTCCTGGCGCGAGTTTGCTATCCACGAGCTCACCAGGTGCGCAAGAGCACAGTTTACTAAAGACGGCGGACATATAGAGGGAAGCCCTCACTATCACCAGATATGTCTCAATATGTTCTTCTCCTTCCTCGAGGTAGCGGGGAGCTTTGACGTTGATGTCCCCGCCGAGATACTCGACTATTGCAAGAAGGCGGCCGATTACACGCTTATCTGTATAGGTCCTGACAAGATCCTTTCTCCCATCGGTGACTCTCCTTACAGATCGGTAGGAGAGCAGATATCCCGCGATTACTATTCCGCCTTCGGTGAGCTCGGTCCGGTAGCCAAGATATTCGCTATCCACGACGATATCAGCGCAGATGCGGTTCCTCCCCACGTTCAGGCTGAGGCGCGCAAGTACGCCCTTACAGCGCCCGCTGAGGATAACCCTCAGCCTGATATAAATCAGTACTTCGCCCGCACGGGATGGAAGACGGATGACTCCCACTTCGGCTTCATCTGTCACAGCCCGATATTCAACGGTCACGCCCATCAGGACCCGATGTCCTTTGTCCTTTATCTTAAGGGCGATCCCGTGGTCGTCGATCCCTCCTACTTCACGTACAGACAGTGCGAGGAACGTAAGCTCTTTAAGTCGCCCGAGTATCACTCGACTCTTACCCTCGGCGATAAGCCCCCCTTCGAGTATATTGACAGATGGAGATACGGACCTCAGCGCGAGGGAGGTATACGCAAGTCTTACAGACTCCCTGACGTCTTTGCCGTTGATGCCTCGCATCATTGCTATGATCCCGATTATCACAAGCGCCTTTGCGCACTTGTCGGTGACGACGTATTCCTTGTCGCGGACGATGTCCTCAATCTTACCGAGAGCGACGTGCGCATCTACTTCCATATGGATGATTCCACAGTCAAGGTAGAGGGCAGAGTAGCATCCTCTGAGCGCATCCGCGTCCTTCTTCCCGAGGGAGTGAGCGCCGAGGTCTCCCCATCCTTGAAGTCATTGCACACCGACGTCACCGTCCCCTCGGCAAGACTCATTCTTACCGACAAGTCCCCGACCTCAAGGCAGTATCTCACCGTCTTTACCAAGCGTGACGATATCACCGAGCCTAAGATCGAGAGAGTTAAGGACGGAGTCCTTATTTCCTATAAGAAGGGTAGCGAGACCGTCTCCTTCCTTTGGACGTTCAGCTGCTCGCTTAAGAGAGTGTGATGGAAATTAAGCAAGTTAAGCGTTAATAACAGAAAAAGGCAAAGATGCAAATTCAGCATCTTTGCCTTTTAAACTAGAAAACTACCCATAAAAGGGGAGTTATGGCCTGCTCGATAGGATTTGAACCTACGGTCTCAGGAGTCGGAGTCCTGTGCATTATCCAGCTATGCTACGAGCAGATATTAAATTAAGGCTCGCCCTTTGGGAGAGCTGTCACCAAAGGTGACTGAGAGGGTGGAGTTTGCCGCTCGCATCATTCCGCATTTCGCACTTCGTAGTAGGCTCCCTCCATGAGGGGGCTCCGCGAAGCGGTGGAGGAGTCGATTCTGCATTCCGCATTCCGCATTTTTCATTGGCGCATTGCGCCGAAGCTTCGCGCTTCGCATTTGCGGCTTTGCCGCATTCTATTCTACCATTTTTATATAGCTTTGTCAACAAGTATTAAAAATAATTAAAATTAAAATAAAATTAAAAAAAGTATAGACAATTCAAAAAAACTGTGCTATAATTTTATCATAACCAGCCGACAATCGGCAATTTGAAAAGGAGAAAAAGACTATGAAAAGAATCATTTCCACAATTCTCGTTTGCGTACTCCTTCTTGGATGCGTTATGACTCTTGCTTCTTGCGGCAAGACTCTCAGCGGTAAGTACACCGACGCTCTTGCTGTAACTTCCTACGAGTTCAAGGGCTCCAAGTACACTCTCACCGTAGATAACATCATCGGTGCTGACACTGTTACCGAAGGTAAGTACAAGATCGCAGAGAATGATGAAGGCGACCTTAAGATCACCTTTACTTGGGAAGAAGATGGCGAAGAGAAGACTCAGACCGAATCCTTCTCCTCCGGCGAGGAAGATGGCGTTGAGTACATCAAGATCGGCATTGTTAAGTACACCAAGGCTGACTAATTTTATATAAAAGGGAAGCTCCGCTTGGAGCTTCCTTTTTTCTTACTACCGCAAAAAAACCGCCCGACTCAGCATCGGGCGGTATATTATTTTACAAAACCTTAGATAAGAACTGCTTTGTTCTTTCCTGCTTGGTATTCTTGAAGATCTCCTCGGGAGTGCCTTCCTCGACGATATAACCGCCGTCCATGAAGATAACTCTGCTCGAGACCTCTCTTGCAAATCCCATCTCGTGGGTAACAACGATCATCGTGTAGCCCGATCTTGCGAGATCCTGCATAACCTCAAGCACCTCACCGACCATCTCAGGGTCGAGAGCGGAGGTAGGCTCGTCAAAGAGTATTACCTCGGGATTCATCGACAGCGCTCTCGCGATAGCGATACGCTGCTTCTGACCGCCCGAGAGCTGAGAGGGCTTAGCGTTTACGTAAGCGCTCATTCCGACCTTCTCGATAAACTCAAGAGCGATTTTTGTAGCCTCCTCCTTGGTGCGCTTAAGCACGATCATCTGCGGCTTGACGCAGTTGTCAAGAGCAGTCATATTGTTGAAGAGGTTGAACTGCTGGAACACCATCGCAACCTTTGCGCGGTATTCTGTGAGCTTTACCGATTTGTCCTGGATATTCTTGCCCTCGTAGAGTATCTCACCGCCCGAGGGGATCTCAAGCAGATTGATACAGCGGAGCATAGTACTTTTGCCAGAGCCCGATGAGCCGATGACCGAGATAACCTCGCCCTTGGATACTTCGAGGTTTATGTCCTTGAGGACCTCGTTTTCTCCGAAGGATTTCTCAAGGTGGGAGAGCTTAATAACTGCATTTTCAGACATATTACTGACCCTCCTTTACGCGTATTTCAGCATTGGGATCCGACTGCGAGCCGCAGATTGTATAGGAGTTAGAGCCGGAGAGCTTCTTTTCAACAAGCCTTAACAGTCTTGTGATAGAGAAGGTCATAATGAAGTATATAACACAGACAACGAGATATGTCTCGAAGATCTGGTAGGTCATTGTCTGGATCTTTGTAGCCTGATAGAACAGCTCCATAACGCCGATAACGTTAAGCACTGAAGTGTCCTTGATATTGATAACAAACTCGTTGGAAACCGAGGGGAGGATGTTCTTCATAACCTGAGGGATGATGACGTAGAGCATAACCTGGAAGTGGTTCATACCGCAGGAATACGCAGCCTCAAACTGTCCCTTGTCGATTGAGATGATACCGCCTCTGACGATCTCCGTCATATACGCACCGGTGTTTATAGATACAATAAATATACCCGCAGGGATAAGGGGGAGGGTATTACCGCCGTTTGCAAAGGCAAAGCCCCAGTAAATAACCATCGCCTGTACCATCATAGGCGTTCCGCGGAATACCTCAACGTATACGCTGATAAGCGCGTTCACACACCTTTGTATGATGGATACGGCCTTGTTTTTTGATGTCGGAATCGTTCTGATTATACCCGTACAAAGACCTATAATAAGTCCTATTACCGTACCTACAAGTGCGATAAGCATAGTATATCCGAGGCCCTTTAAGAGCAAACCGGTATACTTATCTAAAATGTTGGAAATGTTGTTAAAGAAATTCATTATAACCCTTTATGCAAATAATTGATTACTTTTTGTAGATAATTACAAGGTTGGAATTGTAGTAGCAGTCGGTGAAGTCAACCTCAGCTTCTCTTTCCTCTGTGGGGGACATACCTGCGATGATTCCGTCGTAGGTTCCTGCCTGTACACCTGTGATAAGAGCCTCCCACTTTGCGGAGTAGATCTCGAGAGACATACCCATCTCAGCGGCGATATACTTGGCGATCTGTACGTCGTATCCGTTAGCATAGAGGTCGCTGCCCTGGATCTTGACTGCGCCGTTTGCATCGGTTGTCTGAGACCAGTTGAAGGGAGCATATGCGCACTCCATAGCGATCTTGAGAGTGCCGTTAGAGGTGTTTGTGTTCGATGAAACAAGTGCAAGCGCTTCTGTAAGAGCCTCATCGGGGTTAGCATTCATTGTTACTGCCTGCTGCATGAGCTTCTCGCGAGTTTCTGTGCTGATGCCTGCAAGGATCTCATTTACTGTTGCAACGTATGCGCTGCCTGTCTTGAAAGCAACTGCGATACCTGTATCCGCATCGGTAGCGGTAAAGCCGGTGTCATTGTTCTTAAGTGCAACGTAGCTAAGGCCGGGGTTCTGCGCGATAACCGCGTATGCGGTGGGCTCTTCTGCAACGTAGCCGTCAATAGCGCCGGAGTTAAGAGCGGTGAGAAGCTGGGTGAAGTCGGGATATTCCTTAACATCTACGCCCTCGGTCTGAGCAGTGAGAGCATCAAGGTGGAAGGTGCCGGTCTGTGCCGCGATAACGGCGCCGTCAAGGTCGGACAGAGAATTAACTTCAGACATATCAAACTGGTCTCTGCCGCCGCAGGAGGTGAAGGTGCAGAGCATAAGAGCTACTGCGAGGATAAGCGCGAAGATTCTTTTCATGGTAAAAACCATCCTTTAAAAATATTATTTGAAAAATGAAACAGTCGAAGCACAAGGCGCTCCGACTGTTCATAAATATAGCAATTAAGAACTCAATCGAAAGCAGCACTCCACAAGAAACTTGTGACAGTCGGTGAGATATTATCCCATCGCCCAACAAGAGCCTCTCAAATGACTCCCATTTCGGCAGACAACCCTTTCGCACGTGCCCCGTTGACCGTTTGAGCGGTCGGTGTACGGCTACTCTTATTATCCGCGCCTCTAACATTCTTTGATTCGACTATTCAATTTTCATATTGGCATTATAGCACAACAGACCGACAATGTCAATACGTATTTGACAAATTTTTGAATTAATTTTAAGGATTGTCGTCAGCAAAGCTCCACGACGAGATCACGTACACGTTTTTGGTATCACCCTCGAAGAAATTGACGTTCAATTTATCTCCCACGCGTACGAGAATAAGGCTTTCGTCAGCCTCAAGATAACCCTTGTAGACCTTACCGTCGGTGGCGGTGATATAGACTGTCGACACGTCGGATACCATAGCGATACGCACGTTCTCGACGGTTATCTCGGCGGTGTCGTTGCTGTCACCGATGCCGATGTTATTCTGCTGGAGCAGCTTCTTGTAAGCGCTCATAACCGCCGCCTGAGTCGTACCCGTAGCAACGATGCTGTAATTCTCCACGTTTACAAGCGCATAGAGCTTAACGATGCCCGTATCGTCCTTGAGCACAAGAATATAGGTAGCCTGACCTGAAACGTTAACAAGGGAGGGGAAGGAGGCAACGTAGCCCTTCTCCTGCACCTGGCCCTCCGCCGCGGACATTGCCGAGTGCTCCTCAGCTCCGATAACGGGGTAGAACTTGTACTTACCCGTTCTTGCATTGGAGAGCATAAATCCTACGTTGGACTTATCCGCAGTAACCGAGGTAACACCGGTGAAGTACCATACGTCATCCTCAAGCGCTACGTAGCCGTAGTCGTCGGTAGTCTGTCTGCAGCCGACGTTTCCTATAATACTATTAAGGAAGCCTCCGGAATATAAGCCCTGCCAGTCAAACTTCTTGCACGCGAGATCACCCGTAAAGACAATATCCACCCAAGAGGGTACGTCCTCAAGCTTGTAAAGAGTGCTCGAGCCGTCGCAGGGATTGAAGATGATTACCTCGTTTATATCCTTAGCGCCGAAGAGACCGACTCTCGGCTTAACGCAGGAAACGATATAGTAGGGATTTTTATTATCGTCGATCTCGAAGGAGACTGAGTCGAATATCTTGGTGGGATACTCAAATCTCAGCTTTCTCATAAGGTCCTGACCGAAGAACGCGCTATTTACGTAAATCATCGGGGTCTCGAGCTCAATGTACTCCGCATCACTCTTTACGGGATCGACCATAACCATACCGGGCACGCCCTTTGTATTGTTTGCAATCCATTTGAAGAAGTCGTCGTACTCGAGGTTGGAGACCTTCTTGGGAGTCCCCTTGAAGTTGATCTGGGTATAGTACTCACTTACGTCATACTGAGATATAACCTCGGACAGAGCGCCGAGCGTCTTGTCACCGAGCACCTGCGCCGATGCAGTATCCATAAGCGCGATATGGTTGATCTCGGTCGTCTCGGGCATATCCTCGTCGAACTCAGCCTCGGTCACGGTGATTACCTTAGCATAGCTTCTCGCCTGGAAGACCTGGCTTGAGAATATGAAGCCAAAGAGAACTACCGCAAGAGGCACAGCCACCGCAACAAGCGCGATAATTGCCGATTTTGTAAACGTATAGGTTACATTAAACTGCTTACGTGCCTTCTTTGAGATCTTTGACTTATTTACGTTTGCTACAATATCCTTGATGCTGATATTAAGCCACGGAACGGCAAAAGCCGCTATAACCGCCGTAAGATAGAACCAGAAGCCGTAGGACCTCAGGTTGAGTGCAGGCAGGAAGAAGTAGTAGCCGATAGCCGCCGTAGGAATGCCTAGAATAGCGGAGAGTATCAGCTTGGATTTATCAAAGCCTTTCATATATGCCTCCTTGTTATTAGCTTACACTTTAATTTTACTAGACTTTGACAATAATGTCAAGACACAAGCATAAAAACCATTGACATATAAAATAAAAGATGATAAAATATATAAAAACGACTCTTTACGGAGGATGTATGAAATCAATCAAGGACGTGTATAAAATAGGTAAAGGTCCGTCAAGCAGTCATACGATGGGGCCCGCCCGCGCGATGGAGATATTCGTCAGCGAAAATTCCGATGCCGACGCTTATCGCGTTATCCTCTTCGGCTCGCTTGCCGATACGGGAGAAGGACACGGCACCGACAACGCAATAAAAATGGTGGCGGGAGATAAGCCCTGCGAGATCATCTTTAATACGACCGACCGCGATCTCCCTCACGAGAACACTATGGACATCTATGCTATCCGCGGCGGCAAGATCGATGAGAAGCCTATGCGAGTTATGAGCATTGGCGGCGGTGATATAGAGATAGAAGGCCGTGACCTCGGAGCATCCGCTCCCGACGTTTATCCAGAGTCCACCTTTGCCGAGATCTCGAAATACTGTATGGAACAGGGTATCCGCCTCTCCGAATACGTCGTTATGCGCGAGGGTAAGGAGATATACGATTTTCTCTACGAGGTATGGGGCGTTATGCAGAATGCCGTTCACGAGGGACTTACTACCTCGGGCATCCTACCCGGCGGCCTCGGAGTTGAGAGAAAGGCTCAGCAGCTTTACAATAAGAGACACATTGATGAAAGAGAGGTAACGCGCGAGAACAGAATAGTCTGTGCTTACGCCTATGCCGTCAGCGAGCAGAATGCGGATAACGGCACTATCGTTACCGCTCCCACCTGCGGTGCCTGCGCGGTTCTTCCGTCCGTGCTTCTCTATATGCAGAAAAAGCATAACTTCAGCGACAAGAATATACTTGACGCTCTTGCGGTTGCCGGACTTATCGGCACGATAGTTAAGACCAACGCCTCGGTCAGCGGCGCGGAGTGCGGATGTCAGGCGGAGATCGGTACTGCCTGCTCGATGGCGTCTGCCGCTCTTGGCGAGCTCTTTGAGATGGGCCTTGACCAGATAGAGTATGCGGCTGAGATCGCCTTTGAGCACCACCTCGGTCTCACCTGTGACCCTATCTGCGGCCTCGTGCAGATCCCCTGCATAGAGCGTAACGCTGTTGCGGCTATGAGAGCGATAAACGCGGTCAACCTCGCAAACTTCCTCTCGGGCTCGAGAAAGATCTCACTCGATATGGTTATCGAGACAATGTACGAAACGGGCAAGGACCTCTCTCATCTCTACCGTGAGACGAGCGCGGGCGGACTTGCAAAGCTTTACAAAAAGAAGGATGAAAAGTGATGGAAAAGCAAAAGATAGAAAGAATCAACGAGCTCGGCAGACTCGCAAAGGAGCGTGATCTTACCGAGGAGGAAAAGACTGAGAGGGAAGCTCTCAGAGCCGAGTATATTGCCGAATTCAGACGTACCCTTCGCGGTGACGAGGAAAAGTGAGGTCAGGATGAGAAAGATATGCTGTACTTGCCTTGCAAGAATTGAAAACGAGGATGCCCCCGTCCTAACTATGGGCGCCTACGGAAATCCCAAGCTTCTTTGTGACGAATGCGCTTCGCTCGTCGAAACCATGAGCTATGGCAAGGAGTATGACACCGTTGTTGCCGCTATGGACAGTCTTACCGCGAGAATGAGCGCCGCAAACGTAGACGACCGCTTTACCGTCGCCACAGTTACCGAGATGCTTTCCGAGTGTGCCGAGCGCGCACAGAAAATAAAAGAGGGAAGCTATGACTTCTCGCTCGATGAGGAAAGAGCAAACGAGGGTATGGATGAGATTCCCGAGGAGCTTCAGGAGACCGAGGAGGACAGACTCCTTGACGAGAAGGAAGCGGCCTCAAACGCTAAGTTTGACAAGGTAATGAATTGGCTGTGGATCGGCGTAGGTATTGGCGCTGTCGGATTTATTATCTGGAAGCTCGTGGACCTGCTTATTAAGTAAATGGGATCTGTATTCCGACTCAAGCTGTAAATAAACAACATATAGACAACCGTCCTCCGCATAGATTTTTAGCGGAGGACATTTTTTATGAAATTTATATTTTTGCCAATAATCCTCGCGGCTGTCGGAAGCTACTTTTTGATAAAGCTGCGCTTTTTCTTTATACTTCACCCGATAAGGACGGCAAGGCGCGGACTGCGCGCGATAAGGGATAAAAGAGCGCTCAGGTCCTTCTCGCTCGCTCTTGCCGGAACGCTCGGAGTAGGTAACGTTTTCGGCGTTGCTATGGGCTTGATTATCGGCGGCGCGGGAAGCCTTTTCTGGCTCTTTATTTCTATGCTTTTTGCTATGGTTATTAAGTTTGCAGAGGTCGTTATCTCAAGTGATAATCTCTTTCACGACACCGACACCCACGGCGGTTTTTTCTACGTTATCAAGGTGTCATTTGAAAAAATGGGAGGACGTATGTCCCGCCTATACGCCCTTGCCACACTCGGTCTTTCACTAGTTATGGGAGCCTCTCTTCAGACCGGAGCAATAAGAGAGTCGCTCCTCGTGGTAGCAGACGTCCCTCGCGAGAGCCTCTCACTTATTCTTGTTCTGATAACGCTTGTCGCTATAATAGGCGGAACACAGAAAATTGAAAAGATAACCTCGATAATCATTCCTATGACTACTATAATTTACATATTTATTACATTTGGCGTCATTATACTGAATATTAACGGTTTTGGTGCTGTGCTACATAATATCATCAGATCTGCTTTCAGCCTTGAGAGCATTCTCGGCGGAGGAGTATCCTTCCTCACACTTGCCCCCATTCGCGAGGGCTTTGCAAGAGGTATTCTTTCCAACGAGGCGGGCGCGGGCACCTCCGCCATCGCCCATTCGAGAAGCGGTGTTCTCAGTCCCGCGACCGCAGGTCTTCTCGGTATATTCGAGGTCTGGTTTGATACCGGACTTATCTGTATGCTTACCGGCTTTTCTATCCTTCTTTCAGTGCCCGATATATCCGTTCTCTCGGGCGGTATGGAGCTCGTTATGTACGCCGTCGGAAATCAGTTTGGCGCACCCGGAAAGTACGCCGTTCTTTTCTGCGTTTTCGCCTTTGCCTTTGCCACCGTCATCTGCTGGTATTACTACGGCTCGGAGTCCTTCTCTCAGCTCTTTGGCAAAAGCAAAAGAGCGGTCTTTCTCCCGCTCTTTCTTATCTTTGTTTCCATCGGTTGCTTTGCCGACTCATATCTGCTTGTCACCGTCACCGACGCCTTAATGGCGCTTGCAACATTGCTCACTCTTTCCGCCCTGATAAAAAACTCCGACAGGATAGTACACCTGTCGGAGAGTGGAGGAGTCATTGACTCCGATATAAGGATCTACAAAATCAAAGGAAACGGATCTTGGAGAGGACGGGGACGCCGATAGCGGCGAGAGCCTCGTCGGTTTCCTTTTCACTTTCGCAGCTTGTGATAAATGCGCACTCGTCGGATTCGATGAAGGCTACGTCACCGAATACCTCGCGCACCTTCTCCTCGTTACCCGAGGGGAGGGCAATATACTTCTTCGACTTGAAGCCCGCGAAGGAATCCGATGCGGGATAGTCTACTCTGTTGAAGCCGGGAACAATGGGATTCTTACTGCCGTAAGCAATAATGGGGAGAAGGTCGCCTACTACTGCAGATGCGGTAGCGCCTGCGCCCGCGCCCTGACCGTAGAACATCACGTTGCCAAGCGGCTCCGCTACTACCTCAACCGCATTGTATACTCCGCTTACCGTAGAGAGCGGACTGTCCGAGGGAAGAAGGAAGGGGGATACCATAACGACCTCGCCCTCGTCTCCAAGTATACATCTGCCGAGGAGCTTGATCCTGTGACCGAGCTTTTCTGCCGCGAGCACGTCAGCCTTTCTGATACCGGTGATGCCCTCTGTGTGTACGGTGTTTACGTCAAAGAGCTTGTCCGCCGCGAGAGCGGTGAGTATAGTGATCTTTCTGCAAGCGTCAGTACCCATAACGTCAGCCGCGGGATTTGCCTCGGCGTAGCCCTTAGCCTGAGCGTCCGCGAGCGCATTCTCGAAGCTGTCACCGTAGGTGAACATCTTGGTAAGTATATAGTTGGTCGTTCCGTTGAGTATGCCGCGCACCTCACGGACCTTATTCTGCCTTACACAGCCAATGAGGGGATTGATTACGGGAATACCGCCGCCAACCGCCGCCTCAAAGCGGTAGGACACACCCATCTGATTTGCAATCGCGACAAACTCGTCGCCGAAATTCGCTACGACCTCCTTGTTAGAGGTAATAACGTTCTTTCCCGCCTTAAGTGCCGCAACCGTATACTCGTACGCGGGGTGAGAGCCGCCCATCATCTCCATCACCGTGTCAACGCCCTCGTCCGCGAGCACGTCGGCAAAGTCGTGCGTCACAAGGGAAGCAAAGGGAGAGGCGGGGAAGTCTCTTAAGTCAAGTATTTTTCTTATCTCTACCTCGCATCCAAGGTAATTCTTTATTTCCTCCCGGTTATTAGTGAGCAGGTCGGCAACACCGCCGCCGACAACACCAAATCCGAGTATTGCAACTCCATGCTTTTTCATTATTTTTCCTCCGGAATTTACTGATACCGACATTATACCACACGTATCTCTAAATTTCAAGCACAATATGAAAAAAGAGAGCCCGAAAGCCCTCTTTCCTCACAGGTTCAAAACTTGCGAAGCAAATATAACTCTTTGCGCAGCAGAGAATATAACTTGCCATAAGGCAAATATAACTTGCCCTTGGGCAAATATAACTCTTTGCGCAGCAGAGAATATAACTTCCCATATGGGAAATATAACTTGCCCTTGGGCAAATATAACTCTTTGCACAGCAAAGAATACAACTCGCCTCAAGGCGAACATCACCGCCCTTAGGGCTCGATACCAAGCGACGCCTTCTTGGATTCCTCGTTGATATAATCCATGGGATTAACCTTTACGTCCTTTAAGAGCACCTCGAAGTGGAGGTGAGGCTCCTCCGCAAGCTCGGAGAGGGAAGTGTCACCCACCACGCCGATCTTGTCGCCAAGAGATACCTCGTCACCGACCTTGAGCTCCAGGGCGTCACTTGAGAGGTTGGAATATCTTGTCTTGATATCACCCTTGTGCGTGATCTCTACGGTATATCCAAGCATAGGGTCGGAATAAATACCCGAGACCACACCCGCCTCGGAGGCGTATACGCTTGCGCCCTCGTCGCAGGAGATATCAATACCGGTGTGTACTCTCCACTCACCGAGAGTTACCGAGAATACGGGCATCTCAAGGCTGTGCTCCTTGGTGACAGTGCCTGCCGTCGGAGCGATAAAGGAGAGCTTTGTCTCATCCTTCGGGGTATCATCGGGTGCGGGAGTCTCATTCTCGTTACCCTGATTTCCTCCGTCCTCTACGGGCGGATTTTCCACGTCGGGAGTATCGTTTTTCTTCGACGCCGCGCTTACTATACCCACAACGATAGCGGTAATGCACAAGATAGCGATAACCACGGCATATACGATTTTTGAGGTTACCGACTTGTCGCTGAATTTAATTCTTTTTTCCATTGTCAATAGATCATCCTTTCCAAAAATATGCTGTCACTATTTTCTTCCCGAAGATGACGGATTATTCACTCAATTTCAATCTATTTCAAAAAGAAGGATAATTTATCAGCGAAGATAACGGTACAGATTGTTTTAATGTGTACCATTTTAACAATTTTTCACCTTTTATACACACTTTGTGCGTTGACATTGCCTAAAATATATGTTATAATACGTGCAAAAAAAATAAGCCGATGAGCTGAAAGAGAAAGGACGACATTTTAAATGAAAAAGACTTTAAGACTAGTATTGCTTTTAAGCCTTGTTTCTCTCGTGTGCGCGCTTGCGCTCACATCCTGCGGTGATATGGGTGCAGGGAAGCACTCCCACACCGTTGTGATCGATCCCGCTGTCCCCGCTACGTGTACCGAGGCGGGACTGACTCAGGGTAAGCATTGCTCCACCTGCGACGAGATACTCGTAAAGCAGGAAGCTGTAAAGGCTAAGGGCCACACCGAGGTCGAGGACGAGGCAGTCGCTCCCACGTGTACTGAGGACGGCCATACCAAGGGCAAGCATTGCTCCGTCTGCGGCGAGGTTACCGTAGCGGGCAAGGTCCAGGAGGCATTTGGCCACGTAGAGACAGTAAGCCGCGCTGTTGCGGCTACCTGCACAACGTCAGGACTTACCGAGGGCAAGTATTGCTCGGTCTGCAGCGAGGTATTCGTCACACAGACGGTGATCCCCGCAAGCGGTCACAGCTTCGGCGATTGGGAAGTAACCAAGGAGCCGACAGATACCGAGACGGGACTCAAGCGCCGCGAATGCTCTGCGTGCGATGAGTATGAGACCGAGGTTATTGCTTCTACCGCTCACGATCATAGCGACTTCGATACCGTTACTCTTTCTGCGGTTGCTCCTACTTGTACGGCTACCGGCTTGACAGAGGGTAAGAAGTGCTCGGGATGCGGCGAGACTCTTGTAGCTCAGAATACCATTCCTGCCAAGGGACATACCAGAGCGACAAAGCCCGCTGTTGAGGCTACCTGTACCTCCTCCGGACTTACCGAGGGCGAGTATTGTACGACGTGTAATGGAACCTTTGTATCTCAGACGGTAATTCCGGCGCTCGGACATAACTACTCGTATTCCGAGGTTCCCGGAGAAGAAGGCACTTACGCCAATACCTGCACGAGATGCGGCCATATAGTTGAGGCGGTAACCTACGAGGATTACGGTGCTAAGGGCGACGGCGTTACCGACGACTCCGAGGCTATCCGCAAGGCGCATAATTACGCTAACTCTATGGGGCTTCCCGTAGAGGGCAAGGCGGGCGCTACATATTATATTGGCGCTATTTCGCAAACAATAGTTATCAAAACCGATACAAACTGGAACGGTGCGAGTTTTATTTTTGATGACCGTAATATCCGTTGGGATGATACAAAGCTCAGAAATATACATGTATTTACCATAGCCCCCGACACCGCTGGCAGGAGCGTGAGCGTTCCCTCCGCCTTAGCAAGAAACGGTCTTTCCAAGGGGCAGACTAATATTGGTATGACGTTCTCCGAGCCTTGTATGATCAAGATCGAGAACTCTAAAGAAAGGATCTACATACGCAACGGTGTAAACGCTACCAACGGTGCTTATAAAAATGAGATGATTCTCGTTGACAAGAACGGCAACGTTGATCCCTCCACACCTATTCAGTATGATTATTCCTCTATAACCACGATCATCGTATACTCCATAAACGAAAAGGCTATAAGAGTTGGAAACGCTACCTTCACTACCATAGCTCCCAATCCCAAGGAGCAGGATCCCAATTTCGAAAACAACAACACGAGCTTCTTTAACCGTGGCCTGTGTATTGAGCGCTCCAATACTACGGTTTACGACGTTGAGCATATCGTAGAAAACGAGATGATGACTATTGAAACCGACAGAAGCGGTGATGGAGTCATTGATAAATGGGGCGCTGATAAATCTTACGGCGTTACGTATAACGGATTCTATGCTTTCAACAACGCGTATAACGTTACGATGCAGGACTGCGTTGTTGAGGGACACCAAGCGTACAGCTTCTGGCAGGATCTTAACGGCGTGTCAACTCGTAACGAGGTAGGTAACTACGATATTACGGCAAATAGATGCGTAAACCTCAACTTCATAAGAGTAAGACAGTACGAGAACGAGGCGACCGGAGAGGTGATCACCAACAGATTTATGTACCACGGCATTATGGGTACCAACTGGTGCCGTAATATGGTCCTTGACGGATGCTATCTCGACCGCTTCGACGCGCATCAGGGACTTTATAACGCTACTCTTAAGAATTCCACCTTCGGCTTTGGTATACTCGTGATCGGCGGTGGTAAGCTTTATATCGAGGATGTGACCCGTGTAAGCGGATCGGCATTTATCCATCTCCGTATGGACTATAGCAGCTATTTTAACGGTGACGTCGAGATCGTTAACTGTAAAATGTCTTCCGAGCTCTCCTGTATCGTTGAGGGCAAGTGGCAGAGCTTCAATTGCGGTCTTCCCAACCATATGACCAACTCGCTCATAATTAACGGACTTACCACTCCGCGCACCAGTATTTGTCTGTACAATATCCTCGACGCAACCTCCGCATCCTTGACCGATGCGACAAACCCGCTTCTTCTCCCGACTTACATAAAGATCGACGGACTTAAGAGACCTAACGGCGGAGAGGTCGGTGTCACCTTATCCTCTACAAGCGGTTTGTTTACAAACGTAGATTTTGAGATGCACGAGCACACCTGGGATAGCGGCACGGTTATCACCCCCGCATCCACGACAAACTGTAAGGCGGGCGTCATCAGATACACCTGCACCGATTCCTCTTGCGGCGCAACCACAGACGGTGTTATCCTCTCGACCCAGCCTCACTCCTCGCTCACCCACACAATTACAAACGGCGCGATCACCTATACCTGTCCTACCTGTAACGCAAGCTACGTTCCTGACGTAAATTGCGCCGCAGACGGCTCGGATTACAGCGTCCTTCAGGGCGGTGGGGCAAACGCAAGCCGTGGCTATACCACGGGCAGCTCGGATAATCCCCTCATCGAGGACGGAGTATATAAGCTCCTTAAGACCAATTCCGACGCTTCAACTCAGCTTGAGCTCTGGCTCCCCTCCAAGAGCAACGGTCTCAACGAGCTCTCCTCCGCTAATAACGCGGTAGGCTACCTCTCCTTCAAGATCAATGCCTTTGCAGAGAGCGGCCTTTCGATGAAGTTTGTTGACATCAATTCCAACGTGAATGAAAACCGTTGGAAGGAGGGCGGCGTCATAGTTGATAACTTCTTCACGGTTTCCGCACCCGTAACCAGCGGCTGGATCACCAAGACAACTAAGGTGACAGTTTCCGGTTGGGACGGCCTTACTCTCAAGACCGTAGAGGTAGGCGACGACAGCTTCACCGGCTGGATAGACGTCAAGATGGTTATCGAGCTCTCCGCGTCCGAGGATACCGTTACCGTCCACTACTATATCGACGGCAGCTACGTCGGCACTAAGTCGAGAACGCTTACCACCCTCGGCAATTGCATCAGCGGTATCTACGTTTCCGGATATACTCAGTCAGAGGGCAGCGGCCTTATGCTCGACGACGTAGCCTTCGGCTGCTCCTTCGGCAAACGCTCCTGAATATAGAGATATTCATCAATTATTCAGCATAAACGTATCAATTTTTGGCGGAGAGCTTCGGCTCTCCGCTTTTTTTAGCCTCCCTCATTGAGGTAGCGAAGCGGCCACGAGGTATCGAATAACAGTCCGGTGGACTGTTAGACCCGAGTGGTGACCGAGCCTCAACGAGATAGGTGGCACGGCATAGCCGTGACGGAAGGAGTTATTTTTACATTTTGCATTCTGCATTTTGCATTGGCGCATCGCGCCGAAGTTTTGCATTGGCGCATCGCGCCGAAGTTTCGCATTTTTCTCTTTTCGTACTTGACAACAACTAAAATATAGTATATAATATTTAAGTTAAATTCACTTTGAGGAAGGATGGGCGCAAAATGGACAAGATATCCTTAGCCGGAGATCTCGGCAGCGGAAAGAGCACGGTTGCTAAAATTCTTATCGAAGCTCTCGGTGCAGAGTATTACTCTACGGGCAGTCTTGTAAGACAAATAGCCGAGAGAATGGGTATGACCATCGGCGAGCTTAACGTCTATATGGAGACCCACCCCGAGATCGATACCGAGATCGACGACGGACTCGCCTCGCTTTCGGACGATCCCCGCTTACTTATCATTGACTCTCGTATGGCGTGGCACTTTACGAAGGGCACCTTCAAGGTCTACCTTTCCACCGACGTCGAGACCGCATCGCTCCGCATTATGGGAGCCAACCGCTCGGGCGAGCACGCGGAAACCCTCGAGGAGACCGTAGCCTCAACCAAGGCGCGCCGTGAGAGTGAGAAGAAGAGATATTCCGAGCAGTACGGAGTTGACATAACCGACCTTTCCAACTACTCGCTTGTAGTAGATACCACATCTGCCACCCCCGAGGAGGTTGCGGGAGTTATCATCTCCTGCTACGAGAGATGGAGAGAGCAGAGAGACCTTGCCTTCTGTTATCTTGCACCCGAGAGACTCAACTATATCGACGACGAGCACGACGGAGAGCTTCTCAGCGAGCTTTCTAGAAAGCTTGAGCTTGGCGAGGATATCCCCGAGGTCACAGTTTTTGAGCGTGACGGCGAGTTCTATATCGACGGCGGCACAGAGTCGGCTCTTGCCTACGCCTTCAATCTCTATACATACGTTCCCGCAAGACTCGTAAAGAGCAGTGCAGGGGACAGAAAATACGTCAGAATGAAGAATTCACTTTAAGAGGTAGATATGCTTATTCTTAAGAAAAAGACCGCTTCGCTTCTTGCGGAGTGTATAAAGGAAAAGTTCGGAGAGGGACTTCTCTCGTCCGACGAAATATTCACTATGCTTGAGTATCCTCCGGATACCTCGATGGGCGACATCGCTTTGCCTTGCTTCCGCCTCTCGAGAACTCTCCGCCGCTCTCCCGTGCAGATTGCCGAGATCCTTGCAGAGAACGTTTCCTGCGACGAGTTCTCCTCGGTTTCCGCGCTTAACGGCTACCTTAACTTCAAGGTTAACCACACCGCCTTTGCGTCGAGAGTTGTCGGTGACGTAGAGAGACTCGGTGACAAGTACGGCTCACCCATGAACGGTGTCGGCAAAAAGGTTGTCCTCGACTACTCCTCGCCCAATGTTGCAAAGCCCTTCCACATCGGCCACCTCGGTACCACCGTTATCGGCCACTCTCTGAAGCTCCTTCACGAGTTCGCGGGCTACGATTGCTTCGGCATCAACTACCTCGGCGACTGGGGTACCCAGTTCGGTAAGCTCATCGTCGCATACAAGCTCTGGGGCGATAAGGAAACCATCGAAAAGGGCGGAGTTGACGAGCTTGTTAAGCTCTACGTAAGAATCAACAACGAGATAAAGAGGGAAGAGGAGGAGAGCCTTCTTAAGGATCCCGACGGCAAGAAGTCCTCGCCCCTTGCAGATGAATCCAGACGTGAGTTCACCGCTCTTGAGCACGGTGATGAGAAGAATCTCGAGCTCTGGCGCTGGTTCGTTTCCGTCAGCCTTGAGGAATATCAGAAGACCTATAAGCAGCTCGGTATCGAGTTCGACTCCTACAAGGGAGAGAGCTTCTACACCGATAAGATGCCCGCCCAGGTTCAGAAGCTTCGCGATATGGGACTTCTTGAGATCGATGACGGCGCGTCCATCGTAAACCTCGATAAGTGGAATATGCCCGTCTGCCTTATCCTTAAGCGCGACGGTTCAACCCTTTATCCTACCCGTGACATTGCGGCGGCTGTATACCGCAAGAACGAATATAAGTTCGATAAGGCAATTTACGTAACCTCCGCTCAGCAGTCTCTCCACTTTGCTCAGTGGTTCAAGGTCGTTGAGCTTATGGGCTACGAGTGGCACGACGAGCTCGTCCACGTTCCCTACGGCACAGTAAGTGTAAACGGTATGAAGCTTGCGACAAGAACCGGTAACGTAGTTCTTCTTAAGGACCTCTTTGCCGAGGCTATCGAGCGTGTTGCCGAGATCACCAAGGAGAAGCACCCCGATCCCAAGGAGTGCCTTGAGATAGCAGAGAAGGTCGGCGTTGGCGCGGTAGTGTTCTACTACCTTTCCAACAACCGTATGCGTGACATCAACTTTATGATGGAGGATGCGCTTTCCTTCGACGGAAACACCGGTCCCTACGTTCAGTACACCTACGCGCGTACCTGCTCGGTGCTTGAGAAGGCTGACGTCAAGGGCGAGATGACCGACGCGGAGCTTTCCGACGTTGAGTTTGAGCTTGCTAAGTGCCTTTCCGTATTCCCCGAGCGTATCAACGCGGCTCTTGCCGATTACGAGCCCAGCATCGTAACCAGATACATCCTTGATCTCGCCGCGGCGTTCAACCGCTTCTACCACGAGTGCAAGATCGTTGGCTGTGAGGACGAGAAGCTCCGCTCCAGCCGTATCGCTCTTACAAGAGCGGCAAATCAGGTACTCCGTACCGCCCTGCATCTTATCTGTATGCAGAGTCCCGAGAAGATATAAATTTTAGGAGATATAAATATGTCAGGACATTCAAAATGGAACAACATTAAGCACAAGAAGGAGAAGACCGATGCCGCTAAGGCCAAGATCTTTACCAAGATCGGTAAGGAAATGGCAGTAGCTATCAAGGAGGGCGGTCCCGATCCGAACAACAACTCCCGTCTTCGTGACCTTATTTCCAAGGCAAAGGCAAACAACGTGCCTAACGAGAACATTCAGAGAACTATCAAGAAGTTCACCGACTCTAACGACATCAACTACGAGGAGATCACCTACGAGGGCTACGGTCCCTCGGGCGTTGCTATTATCGTTGAGACCTCTACCGATAACCGTAACCGTACCGCAGGTAACGTTCGCGCAGCCTTCAATAAGTACGGCGGAAACCTCGGTCAGAACGGTTGCGTAGGCTTCCTCTTTGAGGAGAAGGGCGTTATCACCATCGTTGACGAGGATGACGAGCTCGACGAGGATAAGGTAATGGAGGATGCTCTCGAGTGCGGCGCAGAGGATATCAAGTGTGACGACGGTGAGTACACCATCTACACCTCTGTTGACGATTTCGCAGACGTACGTGAGGCTGTTATCGCTCTTGGCTACACCCTCGCTACCGCCGACCTTGCAAAGGTACCCTCGACCTACGTTGACCTTGATAACGAGGATGACGTCGAGAATATGGAAAAGATGCTCGACAAGTTCAACGAGGACGACGACGTAAACGCAGTATATCATAACTGGAATGCTTAAGCGTTGCTCCCTTCGGGGCACACGCAATGAATTGCAACAAGTTGCATGATTTGAGCATGAATGCTCATGAATTGCGCGAAATCGCATGAATTGCGCAAAAGCGCATTAAAAGTTGCAATTCAATTCATGGAGTGCTGAGCACGAGAAATCATGAAGCCGTTTGGCTTCAATTCATGATGCGTCAGCATCAATTCATAAAAATGAGCTGTATTGAGTGCAATTGACTAAGCACAGAATATGGCTCTTTTTTATCGAGCCGTCAGGCATATCGAGTCGATTTATCGACATATCGACAAAACGTCTATCTTGATTGTACTTCATCGCGAAAGCGATTTCATCCACCGCAAGTGGACTTCATCCGCTCTGCGGATTTCATTCTAATTAATCATGCATTATGAATTGATTTATGGACATCGCCTACGTATTCCTCTAAAACACACAATATTATTTTACATTCCTTGACTTTTTTCGTTTTCTGAGATATACTTATCTTATATAATGCAGAAAGTAAAAAAATACATTACAATAATTATCTATAGAGACGCAATCTCGGAAAGGAATAACTATGATTGGACCCATTACCGGCACGTTTATAGACGAGATAACCTACGACATTCCCTCATCCAACTGGACAAAGCGTCAGTGGAAAAGGGATCTTGATAATATGAGGAAGGTAGGGATTGACACCCTTATCTTCATCCGCGGAGGCTTTTACGGCAAGACTATTTACCCCTCGACCTATTTCCATACCGAAAATACCGAGGACTTCGCGGGCTTCATCCTCGAGGAAGCGGCAAAGCGCAGAATGAAGGTCTATATGGGACTCCATATCTCCGATATAGATTGGGGAGGCGGAGACGCGAAGGGCGAGATAGAGCGCAACCGCCACTTCATCGACGAGGTATATGAAAGATACAACGGTATTCCGTCCTTCTCGGGATGGTATATACCCCAGGAGGCAAGCAAAAATGAGCTGAACATTCCCGAGGTTATGAAGGGGCTTTCCTATCTTTGTAAGGAGAAGGACTCTGCAATGCCCGTGCTTATCAGCCCCTATTTCAACACTCACGTCACGGGCGGAGACTTTACTGTTTCTCAGCACGCCGAGGAGTGGCACGGCATCTTCTCAGGATGCGCAGGACAGATAGACGCCTGCGCATTTCAGGACGGCTCCGCACCCATAGAGACTATGCGCGAGTATTTCATCGAGACTAAGAGGCTTTGTGACGAATTCGGTATGGCGCATTGGGTAAATACCGAGACCTTTGAAAGAGACGTCAGACGTATGTACTACCCGATTCCATTCAACCTCTTGAAGCAGAAGCTCGATATACATAGGGAATACGCCGAGAAGATAATCACCTTTGAGTTTTCTCACTTCCTGAGCCCCCAGTCGATATATCCCTCGGCACGCAATCTTAACAGACTATACCGCTCCTATTATAAAAAATAACCGAAAACGGATAAAGCAGGATTAGAATTCAGAAACTAATCTTGCTTTTTCTATTTACTTTAATAATTTTTTGTGCTAAAATATATAGTGCGAAAATATGCAACAAAAAGCCAAGCGGCGAATCTTGTGGGAGGGTATAATGGCAGACGAAAAATTCAAGCTTAAAAGTGAATACAAGCCGACGGGCGATCAGCCTGCCGCAATAGCCGCCCTCACCGAGGGTATTCTCGCGGGCGAGAGAGCACAGACACTCGTCGGTGTCACCGGCTCGGGTAAGACCTTTACTATGGCAAACGTCATAGCCAACCTCAACCGTCCGACTCTTGTCCTCGCGCACAACAAGACTCTCGCCGCTCAGCTTTGCACCGAGTTCCGCGAGTTCTTCCCGGATAATGCGGTCGAGTACTTTGTTTCCTACTACGATTACTATCAGCCCGAGGCTTACATCCCCGGTAAGGATATGTATATCGAGAAGGACGCGATGATAAACGATGAGATAGATATGCTTCGCCACAGCGCGACCTCAGCCCTCTTTGAGAGGCGTGACGTCATCATCGTGGCATCGGTATCATGCATCTACTCGCTCGGTGATCCCCTTGAGTATCAGGGACTTCTCGTTTCCTTAAGACCGGGGCAGGAAATGTCGCGCGACGACCTTATCCGCGCCCTTGTTTCCATCAGCTATGAGAGAAACGATATGAACTTTATCCGTAACAAGTTCCGTGTCAGAGGCGACGTTGTCGAGATATATCCCGCCTCCGCCCGTGACTACGCCATCAGGGTAGAGTTCTTCGGTGACGAGATAGACAGAGTATCAAAAATAAATATTGTGACGGGCGACGTTATCGAGCGCCTTTCATATACCGCCATTTTCCCCGCGACGCATTACGCAGTATCCGACGATAGACGCGAGGCGGCTCTTGCCGAGATTGAGGAGGAAATGCGAGAGAGAGTAAAGTTCTTCCGCTCCGAAAACAAGCTCATCGAGGCGCAGAGAATAGAGGAGAGAACCAAATACGATATAGAGATGCTCCGTGAGGTAGGCTTCTGCTCAGGAGTAGAGAACTATTCACGCGTGCTTTCGGGCAGACCCGAGGGATCAACGCCGTATACTCTCCTTGACTATTTCCCCGACGATTTCATTATGTTCGTCGACGAGTCGCACGTGACGCTTCCGCAGGTGCGCGGTATGTCGGGCGGTGACTTTGCCAGAAAGCATAACCTTGTAGAATACGGCTTCCGTCTCCCCTCCGCCTACGATAACCGTCCGCTATTCTTTAATGAATTTGAGGAGAGAATCAGACAGGTTGTCTTCGTCAGCGCAACCCCCGGAGAGTACGAAAAGGGCGAGAGCTCGTCGGTTGTCGAGCAGCTTATCAGACCTACGGGACTTATCGATCCTCTCGTTGAGGTAAGACCGGTCGAAGGGCAGGTTGACGACCTTCTCGGCGAGATCAAAGCGACCACCGATAGGGGAGAGAAGACTCTCGTTACCACTCTCACCACTAAGATGGCAGAGGATCTCACGGAATATCTGGCTACCAATGGAGTTAAGGTAAAATATATCCACCACAGAGTAGAAACCATAGAGCGTATGCAGATAATCAGAGACCTCCGTCTTGGACTCTTTGACGTCCTCGTAGGTATCAACCTGCTCAGGGAAGGTCTTGATATTCCCGAGGTGTCACTGGTTGCCATACTCGATGCCGACAAGGAGGGCTTTCTCCGCTCGGAGACCTCTCTTATACAGACAGTCGGACGTGCCGCGAGAAATATCAACGGCCACGTTATTATGTACGCCGACTCGGTCACTCGCTCTATGCGAGGTGCGATAGACGAGACCAACCGCCGCCGTGAGATACAGATGAGGTATAATGAGGAAAACGGCATCACTCCCGCATCGATAAAGAAGAAGGTTGCCGACGTTATCGAGATAGGCAAGAAGGTCAAGCCCGAGAGCGAGAAGAAGCTCTCAAGGCTTGAAAGAGAGAAGCTTATCGAGAAGCTCACTGCGGAGATGCGCGATGCCGCAAAGCGTCTTGAGTTTGAGCAGGCGGCATATATAAGAGATAGAATCAAAGAGCTGAGAAAATAATTACACTCGGCTTAAAAACGGAAATAGGTGTAAAAATGTCAAGAAATATTGTCATTAAAGGCGCAAAAGTTAATAATTTGAAGAACATCGACGTGACAATACCGCGCGACAAGCTTGTTGTTTTGACAGGCCTTTCGGGTAGCGGTAAGTCCTCGCTCGCCTTTGATACTCTGTACGCCGAGGGACACAGACGCTTTGTCGAGAGCCTTTCGTCGTATGCAAGAATGTTTATCGGTCAGATGGACAAGCCCGAGGTCGACCTCATAGAAGGTCTTTCTCCCTCCATATCCATTGACCAGAAAACGACCTCTAAAAACCCCCGATCGACGGTGGGCACGGTTACCGAAATATACGACTATCTGCGTCTTTTATACGCGAGAGTGGGAACACCTCACTGTCCCGTATGCGGCAAGGTTATCGAGCAGCAGTCACTCGACCAGATAGTAGCGAGGATACTCTCGCTTCCCGAGGGCACTCGCTTTATGGTGCTCTCACCGGTCGTAAGAGCGCAGAAGGGTATGCACGAGAAGGTCTTTGCCGATGCGAGAAAATCAGGCTTTGCCAGAGTCCGCGTTGACGGCAATCTTTACGACCTTACCGAGAATATCGAGCTTGATAAAAACCTTCGTCACACGATAGATATCGTAGTTGACAGATTGGTTATCAAGGATGATATCCGCTCACGTCTTTCCGACTCTGTGGAGAGTGCTCTGCGCACCTCCGACGGCAGGGTAACTATCGTCACCGTGCCTCGCGAGGGGGAGGGCGAGGAGCTTGAATTCTCGCAGAAGTATGCCTGCGAGGAGCACGGCATCAGCTTCCCCGAGCTTGAGCCGAGAATGTTCTCCTTCAACAACCCGATAGGCGCTTGTCCCGAGTGCTCGGGTATCGGAAATATGCAGAGAATATCGGTCAAGAAGCTTATACCTCACAAGGAGCTTACCCTCCGTGACGGAGGCATTGCGGTAAACGGCTTCAAGACCATGACCGAGGACTCCTGGACAGGTCCGCTTATCGCGGCGGTCGGCGAGATATACGGCTTCACGCTTGATACTCCTCTTTGCGACTTCACCGAGGAGCAGATGGATATACTGATGTACGGCTCGGGCACGAGGAAGTACACGGTTATGCGTTACTTCGGCGGCGAGGGCAGAGAGCAGACCACCACCTTCGACGGCATCGTCCGCATCATTGAAAAGCGTATGCGTATGCAGGGCGGTGATTATTATCAGGAATTCGTTGAGGAGGTCGCGTGTCCGAGATGCAAGGGCAGAAGGCTTTCGGATACCGTACTCGGCGTTACAGTCGGCGGACTCAACATAGATGAGATAACCAGACTCTCGGTTGATAAGATGCTTAAATTCGTCGAGGAATTGACCTTCGACGAGTCAAAAACCATAATAGCAAAAGAGGTTCTCAAGGAGATAAAGGCGAGACTCAACTTCCTCGTCAGCGTCGGACTCGATTACCTCAATCTCGCAAGAACAGCAGGCACGCTTTCGGGCGGCGAAGCTCAGAGAATTCGTCTTGCCACGCAGATAGGCTCAGCCTTGACGGGCGTGCTTTATATCCTCGACGAGCCGAGCATCGGCCTTCATCAGAGAGATAACGGCAAGCTTATAGCCACTCTCAAGCACCTTCGTGAGCTCGGTAACTCGGTCATCGTAGTCGAGCACGACGAGGAGACTATGCGCGAGGCAGACTTCATCGTAGACATAGGCCCCGGAGCGGGTATCCACGGCGGAGAGGTCGTTGCGGTAGGCACACCCGACGAGGTAGCCGAGTGCAAGGAATCCATCACAGGCGCTTATCTCTCGGGCAGAAAGATAATCCCCGTCCCGAAGCAGCGCAGGGAGGGTAACGGCGAGCTCCTCCATATCGAAGGGGCAGAGGAGAATAACCTCAAAAAGGTTAACGTCGACATACCCCTCGGAAAGTTTATCGCAGTAACCGGAGTTTCCGGTAGCGGTAAATCCTCGCTTATCAATGCTGTGCTTTTAAGAACGCTTCAAAGAGACCTCAACCGCGCCATAACCTATCCCGGCAAGGTCGAGAAAATAACCGGCCTTGAGCATCTTGACAAGGTAATCGCAATCGACCAGAGCCCCATAGGCAGAACTCCGAGATCCAACCCCGCGACCTATACGGGACTCTTTACCGATATTCGTAATCTCTTTGCCAAGACCAAGGACGCTAAGGCTAAGGGCTACGATGCGGGACGCTTCTCCTTCAATATCCGCGGCGGTCGTTGCGAGGCGTGCGAGGGTGACGGTGTCAAATGCATAGAGATGAACTTCCTCCCCGACGTTTACGTCAAGTGCGACGTCTGCGGCGGAAAGAGATATAACCGCGATACCCTTGAGGTAAAATACAAGGGCAAAAATATCTACGACGTGCTTGAGATGTCGGTAGAGGAGGGAATGTACTTCTTTGAGGGACTCCCTCAGCTTGAGAGAAAGCTCCGCACACTCTATGACGTCGGACTCGGATATATCAAGATAGGTCAGTCCTCCACCACGCTTTCAGGCGGTGAGGCGCAGAGAGTCAAGCTTGCGACCGAGCTCTCCAAGCGCTCTACGGGCAAGACTATTTATATCCTCGACGAGCCTACCACCGGCCTTCATACCGAGGACGTTTCCAAGCTTATCTCCATACTCGACAGACTCGCTGACGCGGGTAATACCGTCGTCACAATAGAGCATAATCTCGATCTCATCAAGTGCGCGGATCACATCATTGACCTCGGTCCCGAGGGCGGAGACGGTGGCGGCACAATTGTTGCTACGGGCACTCCCGAGGAGGTTGCCGAGTGTGAGGGCTCATACACGGGAAAGTTCTTAAAAGATAAATTAACTCAAAATATGTAAGGTAAAGTTTACAATGCATTACGGAACAGTAAAGAAATTTGACGTAGCTAACGGAGAGGGTATCAGAACAACTCTCTTCGTCAGCGGTTGCACGAACAGATGCAAGAATTGCTTCCAGCCCGAGACCTGGGCGTTTGACTACGGCGCGCCCTTCACAGATGAGGTTGCTGAGGATATCCTCTCAACCTTTGAGAATTCCTCTGTCCGCGGTCTTACGATTCTCGGCGGTGAGCCGATGGAGCCCTCTAACCAAAGAGCGCTCCTTCCGTTTCTTCGTGAGTTCAAAAAAAGATATCCCCATAAGACACTCTGGCTCTTTACGGGCAATCTTTACGAGGAACTGACGGGAGCTCTTGGCGAGCATCCAAAGTGTATCGAGGTCACCTCTGAGATACTCTCGCTTGTTGACATTCTGGTCGATGGCAGATTCGAGGAGGAGAAGAAGCGCCTCGGACTCCGCTTCCGCGGCTCGTCAAATCAAAGAATTATAGATATGAATAAAACAAGAGCCTCCGGCGAGATAGTTATCTGGGACGGATGTAAGCTCGATAAATCCTACAACAACGAGGAGACAAACTAATGAAAGTCAGAATACAGAAGCTTGATGAAAGAGCGATCCTTCCCACATACGGCAC
Source organism: Clostridia bacterium (assembly GCA_017453245.1). Taxonomy (GTDB): domain Bacteria; phylum Bacillota; class Clostridia; order Oscillospirales; family CAG-272; genus UBA1740. The sequence goes on along the minus strand of JAFTKM010000001.1, from coordinate 9,600 downwards.
AGAATATTCCGCAGGCGCGGACCTCTACGCGCTTACCGACGGCACCACCGAGATAGCGCCCCACACCACCGTTCTCTTACATACCGGTATTGCAGTCGAGATACCCGAGGGCTATTGCGGCCTTATCTTTGCCAGAAGCAGCCTTGGCACCAAGCGCGGTCTCGCTCCCGCAAACAAGGTCGGCGTTATCGACGCAGACTACCGCGGAGAGGTCAGGGTAGCGCTCCATAATCACTCGGATATCCCCGCTTCCGTCGAGTGCGGTGAGAGAGTCGCACAGCTTGCCATCGTGCCTTTCCTCAAGGCAGAGTTTGAGCTCGCGGACGAGCTCTCCGATACAGTACGCGGGGCAGGCGGATTTGGTTCAACCGGCACCAAGTAAAAAACAACTGAGTGTTGTTTTTTACGCAGCGAAACCGTCCAAAGCAAGGAGCCGACGGAGCCGTAGACTTGCGAAGACGATGGTCGGAAACTATGCGACAACGGCGGAAAAACTTATAAAATGACAACAAAAATTGTCAAATAAAACAAAAAAGGACGAGAAAATCTCGTCCTTTTTTCATATCCATATTACTTATCAAAGAATTCACCCGTGAAGTAAATATCCCTCTTTGGAATAGAGAATTCCTTTCCGTTCAGGTACTCGAGCGCTGTCTCCTCGCCCTTGAATGCGAAGCGAAGCTTGTAGGAATACAGCGCTTGGTATTTATATCCCTCGGCTCTGTCACCCTTGTTCACTCCGTACTTTCCGTCACCGATAAGCGGATGGCCGATGTAAGCCATATGCGCCCTTATCTGGTGCGTTCTTCCGGTAAGAAGCTCGACCTCTATAAGCGCATCCGAGCCCCTTGTTGCAATAACCTTGTACTTCGTGATAATGTTCTTCGCGCCCCTCGGCGGATTCTTCTCATAGACGCGCACCTTGTTCAACTTCTCGTCCTTGATGAGATAGCCGGTAAGAGTCGCCTCTTTCCTCTCGGGTATTCCGTGCACCGCCGCGAGATAGAGCTTGTCTATCTCCCTTAGGCGAATCTTCTCGTTCATCACGCGCAGAGCCTCGGCGGTCTTTGCCGCTATAACAATTCCGCCCGTGTTTCTGTCAATTCTGTTGCACAGCGCGGGGGCAAAGCTCTGCTCGTCCTTCGGGTTATACTCGCCCTTCTGGTAGAGATACGCCTGCACGTGCGCTATCAGAGTGTTGACCTTCGAGTCCTCGTCCTCGTGCACCGACACACCCGGCCGCTTGTTCAAGAGGAGAATGTTCTCGTCCTCATAGACTATATCAAGCTTCGGCTGTATCTTGTCAAAGGACAGCGATACCTCGTCTGTGTTGTCGAGCTTACCGAAGAATTCCTCGGCAAGAAAGCACTGTATCGTGTCACCCTCTTGGAGCAGAGTGTTATTCTCCGCGCGCTTTCGGTTGACCTTTATCTTTTTCATGCGTATCGACTTGTATAGGAGTCCTATGGGCAGGTCAAGTGCCTTTGTGAGAAACTTGTCAAGGCGCTGTCCCGCGTCGTTCTTTGCGATCTTTATCTCGCGCATTTACTTCGTACCGAAGATTCTGTCACCTGCATCGCCAAGACCGGGCACGATATACGCGTGATCGTTGAGCTTCTCGTCAAGAGCCGCGCAGTAGATATCTACGTCGGGATGAGCCTCCTGCACCTTCTTAACTCCCTCGGGAGCGGCAACAAGGCACATAAGAAGCACAGACTTCGCGCCTCTTGCCTTAACCATGGTTATAGCGTCAGCCGCAGAGCCGCCGGTAGCAAGCATAGGGTCAACTACGATGGTGAGTCTGTCCTCAATACCCTGAGGCATCTTGCAGTAATACTCAACCGGCATATGAGTCTCGGGATCACGGTAAAGACCTATGTGACCGACTCTCGCGGAGGGAACAAGACGGAGAAGACCGTCAACCATACCAAGACCCGCGCGGAGAATAGGAACGATCGCAAGCTTCTTGCCCGCGATTCTCTTGAAGGTTGCCTTGCAGATAGGTGTCTCTACCTCAACGTCCTCAAGCGGAAGATTTCTCGTGATCTCATAGCCCATAAGCATCGAGATCTCGTCAAGAAGCTGACGAAAATCCTTCGACGAGGTGTTTTTATCTCTCATAATGGTAAGCTTGTGCTGAATAAGCGGATGATCTACAAGATAGAAAGTACTCATAAGTGTTACCGTCCTTTGTTTTTTATTTTCTCTCACTATTGTACTATATTTTCCCGACTTTTTCAAGTATAAATCGCCATTTTTTGAGCTAATAAAAAATATATTTGTAAAAAAGACCGACACAAAACAAAAATACAAATAAAATATGCGATTTTCCCTTGATTTTCTCGGTAAAGTGTTATACAATATACTTACAAAAACTAATTTTTACATAGGAGACAAACCAATGAAAAATCCCGAGCTTGTTATAATGGCTGCAGGTATGGGCAGCAGATACGGCGGACTCAAGCAGATCGACTCAGTCGACGAGCAGGGCCACATCATCATCGACTATTCCATCTACGATGCGATCAGAGCCGGCTTCCGTGACGTTACCTTCATTATCAAGAAGGAGATCGAGAAGGACTTTCGCGAGGTAATGGATAAGCACCTCGAGGGCAAGGACATCAACGTTAAGTACGTTTTCCAGGAGCTCTACAAGCTTCCCGAGGGTTATTCTATCCCCGAGGGCAGAAGAAAGCCCTGGGGCACCGCACACGCTCTTATGTGCTGCCTTGACACCGTAGAGGGCCCCTTCGCAGTTATCAACGCAGATGACTACTACGGCGCAAACGCTTTCAAGAAGATCTATGAGTTCCTTAAGAATACCCAGGACGACGAGAAGTATCACTTCGCTATGGTCGGCTACCTTCTTAAGAACACCGTAACAGAGAAGGGTACCGTTGCAAGAGGCGTATGCTCCTTCGAGAACGGCCTCCTTACCAAGATCGTTGAGCGTACCCAGATCGGTGTAGAGGCAGACGGATCCATCTACTTCCTCGACGAGGGCGACAAGCAGCCTCTTGATCCCGATACCATCGTATCCATGAACCTCTGGGGCTTCACCCCCGCTTACCTTAGAGAAGCTAAGGCTCGCTTCCCCGAGTTCCTCGACGCTAACCTTCAGAAGAACCCCGAGAAGTGCGAGTACCTTCTCCCCGTTCTCGTTTCCGACCTGATCGAAGAGGGTAAGGCAGATGCACTCGTTCTCGACAACGAGGATAAGTGGTACGGCGTAACCTACAAAGAGGATAAGCCCGTAGTTGTCGAAGCCTTCAAGCAGCTCAAAGCCCAGGGCGTTTACCCCGAGAATTTCTAACGGCCTTCTCTTGTGAGAGAAGGGGGACCGCCACGGGGTTCTCCAAAACGAGCGTAGTCGAGTTTATGGGTTCGCGTGATGGCGGTGGATGAGTAGTAGACTCCGTTTAGTCAAACGTCCGCATAGCGGACATATATCTCCTTGCACAGCAAGGAATATAACTTTTGCTAAGCAAAAATATATCTCCCGCAGGGAATATCACAAAAGCCGCAGAGAAGGGAGCGTACTCTTAAGGACAGTTTTATAAATGAAATAGAATACGTTACCTACCGACAGGAAAAGGACAGAGATTGCATTCGTTTTCTCTGTCCTATTTTCTTGACAAGCACTGCATCTGTGTCCACAGATGCTATTTGTCGATATGCCTCGCTCTGCTCGGCTCGATATATTTGCCTTACGGCAAATTCGATATAACCGCCTTGCGGTCGGTTTCGATATGATATAAATCCCTCGTTTGCGAAGCAAACATATCGAGCATAGCATATCGAGTTGCGTCAGCAACATATCGAAAATCCCGTCAGGGATTTATATCGCTGCGTAGTGTCCTTAAGGGCACTACGCTAAATCTGTGGCTTTTTCCTTAGGCTCTCCCCTTGGGAGAGCTCCGCGAAGCGGTGAGAGGGCGGCTCCTTTGTGCAAAGGGAGCTCCGCGATAGCGGTGAGGGATTGTCTCCCATAGGGGATTTCATTTGCCTCTGGCAGATTTCATCCGTGCCCGAGCTTCAGCGAGACGTGAGGTCCCCAACCTTCCCTTTTGGGGAAGGTGGCGCGAGCCTTGGCGAGTGACGGATGAGGTTTTTACAACACCCAATTACATACGGATATTATTTTATCATCATACTTGATTTTTTATAATATTTATGCTACAATAGGCTTGCGACGTAATTTAATACATTTGTTTCAAGGGTGTACTATGCCATTTAGTACTCCCACCTTTTCATATTCTTGATTCAAGTGTATTATGGAAATTGCGTCGCGGCAAGGTTGGGTACATAATGGAGTGCGCTCGCTTTGCGGGCGCACTTTTTGCTTTATTCTCCAATCTGTGTGCTGTAAAAACATAAAACGCCGACGGGCTTAAACGCGAAAGTGAAGGTTATGAAAAGGACAGTTAAAGTTGCATTACTCGTATGTATAATTTTGCTTGCGAGTGTGTTTATGTTTACCTCTTGTAAGAAGAAGCACGTTCATACCGAGGTCATTGATCCTGCGGTTACTCCCACTTGTACCGCAACAGGTCTTACCGAAGGCAAGCACTGTTCAGTATGTAACGAAGTGCTTGTAGCACAGTCTACCGTTGACGCACTCGGTCATACGGAGGTAATTGACGAAGCTTTCTCTCCTACTTGTACCGAGTCGGGCCTTACAGAAGGGAAGTACTGCTCAGTTTGTAATGAGACTTTAATAGTTCAAACAACAATAGATGCTTTAAATCATGATATTGAAAATCATAACGCGCAGGCTCCCACTTGTACCGAAATCGGTTGGGATGCTTACGTGACTTGCAAGCGCGAAGATTGCAACTATACCACATACACCGAGAAAAATGCTACAGGTCACTCGTATGCTTCCTTTGTAACCGCGCCTACTTGCACTGCGGATGGATATACTACACACACTTGTCGATGCGGAGATAGTTATATTGATACTCCTGTTGACGCACTCGGTCACACTGTAGTTATAGATGCCGCAGTTGCTCCCACCTGTACCGAAACCGGTCTTACCGAAGGCAAGCACTGTTCTGTATGTAACGAAGTTCTTGTAGTACAGACTGTCGTTGACGCACTCGATCATACTGAGGTTATAGATGAAGCAGTAGCCCCCGATTGCACCAATACCGGTCTTACTGAAGGTAAGCATTGTTCTGTATGTAACGAGGTTCTCGTAGATCAGACTGTAGTTGATGCTCTTGGACATACCGAAGTTATTGATGTCGCAGTCGCTCCCAATTGCACCAACACGGGTTTCACCGAAGGCAAGCACTGTTCTGTATGTAACGAAGTTCTTGTAGCACAGACTGTTGTTGACGCACTCGGTCATACTGAGGTTATAGATGTCGCAGTCGCTCCCGATTGCACCAACACGGGTCTCACCGAAGGCAAGCACTGTTCCGTATGTAATGAAGTACTCGTTGCACAGACTGTCGTACCTGCAAGCGGTCACAGTTACGGCGATTGGTACGTAACCAATCAGCCTACGGAATCCGAAATGGGAATGAAGCGCCGCGATTGTGTAAACTGTGAAGCATTTGAAACGGATATTGTAGCCGCTCTTTCACATGAACATAGTAGATGGGATACTATAACACTGAATGCAGTAGCTTCCACTTGTACTGAAAACGGTCTTACCGAAGGCAAAAAGTGTTCCGGTTGTGGCGAGATACTTGTTGCGCAGAACACTGTTTCAGCTCTCGGCCACACCGAAGTCGTTGACGAAGCAGTAGCTCCCGATTGCACAAACACCGGTCTTACCGAAGGTAAGCACTGCTCAGTATGTAACGAAGTGCTTGTAGCACAGTCTACCGTTGACGCACTCGGTCACACTGAGGTTGTTGACGAAGCGATTGCCCCCACTTGCACGGAAGAAGGCTACACCGATCTTGTATATTGTGGCTATTGTGGTGAAATACTGACGGACAGTGTAGTGCTTGAAAAGATAGATCATGCCTACGACCGTGAGGTTGTTGACGAGCAATTCAAGAAGTCGGACGCAACTACCGTGTCTCCCGCAATCTATTATAAATCCTGTATTTGTGGAGCAAAGGGCGGGGAAACATTTACCTATGGTGACGTGCTTGCCATACCTGTTGAGAGCGTAACTCTTAACAAAACTGAGATTATCCTGAATCTCGGCTCTACCGAAACACTCATAGCTACAGTCCTCCCATCTAATGCTACCGAACCACTCTTCTGGGAGTCAGGTGACGAAACAATCGTCAAGGTAGAAAATGGCGTGCTGACAGCTCTCGGTCAGGGAGAAACAATAATTTGCATAGGAACAGAAGATTATCTGTTTGCTGTATGTTACGTCAAGGTAGTCATTCCTGTAGACAGCGTTGAACTTGATAAAACGGAAGCAGAAATATATGTTGGTCAACCTTTTGCACTTAACGCTATCATTCTGCCTGAAAATGCTGACGGAAAGACTCTTACTTGGACTTCCTCAAACGAGACTGTCGCAACAGTCAATGTAAATGGTGTTATAAATGCAAAATCCGCAGGTACGACTGTAATTACCGCTACTGCGCCTAACGGAGTTTCTGCGACCTGCACATTGACTGTCAATGCAGGCGAAATTAAGTTTGAACTTACCGAGGATAGCTCGTTCTACTATGTAAGTGGATACGAGGGATATGAAACGCATATCGAAATTCCCAATATGCATGACGGTCTTCGTGTTATCAGAATTGCAGAAGGTGCATTCAAGGGTAACACTATGATTGAGAGCATATCGCTGCCTAACTCCATACAGACGATAGACGCGCATGCTTTTGAAGGTTGTACCGCGCTTAAATCCATCATAATTCCCGATAGCGTAAAGGAAATAAATGCATACACATTCGCGTATTGTACCGCGCTTGAATCGGTTCTCTTAAACAAGAATCTCACCTCTATCGGTGAGTATGCATTCGCAAATTGTTCCGCTTTAACTACCATAAGCATCAAGGCCACAGGCGCAAAGCTCGCGACTATAGGTAGCTATGCCTTTTCGAACTGTACGGCGCTCACCACCTTTGATATTTCCGAATATGCGAGTGTTCTCGAAACAGTAGGCGACCACGCATTCTCCTACTGTACGGCACTTGAATCTGTTGTGCTTTCCAACTCCGTGAAGACTATCTCGCAGAGCGCCTTTGAGTATTGCTCAGCGCTCACCGAAATAGACCTTGGCACAAGCCTTGTTACGATAGCGGATAAAGCGTTTGACTACTGTACCGCTCTTACCAAGATTGAAATGCCCGACACGGTAACTACGCTTGGTAATATGGCGTTCCGTCACAACGACGCTCTTAGCGAAATTACATTCTCGAAGAATCTCGTGCAGATCGGAAATGCGGCATTCCAGTACTGTATCAGCATTGAGGTGCTTACTCTCCCCGAAAATATTAAAGAGCTTGGCAACTCCGCATTCTCTTATTGCGAGGGTATAGAGGCGCTTATTATTCTTGGTGATATTACAAACTGGGGTGACTCTACCTTCTACGAATGCACGAACATAGAGTATATCTATATAGCATCACGCACTAACTCGGAAATCACCGAAAACAACTACATCTTCTATAATGTTGGAGCAGATACCGAAGAAGGTCTTGCTCTTATCCTCGGTATAAATGCCGTTATCCCTGAAAACCTCTTCGCACCCGTTGAGGACGAAGATAACTACCCGAGAATCGCCGGAATCGGCGCAGAGGACGGCGCCATTACCATTGATGCTTTCAAGGAAAACAACAGACTTCCTTATCTTGTTATAGTAGCTCTTCCTGATAGCATTGAGTATATAACTTACGGAATCTTCAATAATTCTCCTTGGTGGGAAGCGCAGGAGATTGGCGAAGTTTATATCGACAACTATTTCTACGGCTATAAGTGCGAGTGTTATATGGCGACGCCAACAGATATATGGGTAGAAAACTACGTTGACTCGGATTGCTTGAATGACGGCTCTTATCAGAACGTGCGCGATTGTTCGGTCTGCGAGTGCGAAATTCTCAGAAAAACTATCGTTATTCCTGCAAAAGGACACGACCATCTCGACGCAGTAGTTGAAAACTACGTCGCTCCCGATTGTATTACCGACGGCTCTTACGATAGCGTTATCTATTGTGGAAGATGCGAAGATGAGCTTGAAAGAGAGCATATTGTAATTGATGCACTCGACCACGATTATATCGACCACGAAGCACAGGCTGTCACCTGCCTTGAAATCGGTTGGGATGCATACCATACTTGTGGTAGATGTGATTACACAACCTACGAAGAGATAACCTCTCTCGGTCACGATTATATCGATCACGAGGCACAGGAAGTAACCTGCCTTGAAATCGGTTGGTATGCATATCAGACCTGTGGAAGATGTGATTACAACACATATGTAGAAATCCCAGCACTTGGTCATGATTATATTGATTACGAAGCGCAGGAGGCTACTTGTCTTGAAATCGGTTGGGATGCATACCATACTTGTGGTAGATGTGATTATACCACTTACGTAGAAATTCCTGCACTTGGTCACAACTATGTCAACCATGAGGCGCGCGAGGAAACCTGTACCGAAATCGGCTGGGATGCGTATCAAACCTGTAGTAGATGCGATTATACTACCTATGCGGAAATTATAGCTCTCGGTCACGACTATATCGACAATGAAGCGCAGGTTGCCACCTGCCTTGAAATCGGTTGGGATGCGTACCATACCTGTGGCAGATGTGATTATACCACTTATGAGGAAATTCCTGCCCTCGGTCACGATTATATTACGCACGAAGCTAAAGAACCTAACTGTGGTGAGATTGGATGGAATGAATATAATACCTGTTCTCGTTGCAATTACACAAGCTACGTTGAGTTGCCCATAACAGGCGGGTTACATTCCACAGAAAACGGATATTGTGCTATATGTGGTCTTCCTGAAAGCACACCGGGACTGACATATAAATTGAACTCTGATGGCACGAGCTATACGGTAACAGGAATTGGCTCCTGTACTGAAAAGAACATTGTAATAGGAATATATAATGATAGGAACGTCACAAGCATCGGCTCTTATGCGTTCGATGGTTGCACAAGCCTTACGAGCGTGACAATCGGTGATAGCGTCACAAGCATCGGTGGTGAAGCGTTTTATAATTGCACAAGCCTTACGAGCATCGTAATTCCCGATAGCGTCACAAGGATCGGCTCTTTTGCGTTCTCGGGTTGCACAAGCCTTACGAGCATGACTATACCCGATAGCGTAACAAGCATCGGCTCTTATGCGTTCTATTATTGCACAAGCCTTACGAGCATCGTAATTCCCGATAGCGTCACAAGCATCGGCTTTTATGCGTTCCGTGGTTGCACAGGTCTTACGAGCGTGTATATTACAGATATAGCCAAATGGTGTTCAATTTCGTTCGATGATTACTCTGCAAACCCGTTATATTATGCAAACAATCTCTATCTTAACGGTGAGCTTGTAACAGAGCTTGTTATTCCGGAAGGAGTCACAAGCATCGGCTCTTATGCGTTCTCGGGTTGCACAAGCCTTACAAGCGTGACAATACCCGATAGCGTAACAAGCATCGGCTT
>JAFTKM010000006.1 GCA_017453245.1 Clostridia bacterium | reverse complement strand
GCCGCATACCGCAGGCACAAAGTTAAAAAGAGGAACGAAGAATGTGCGGTATCTTGCGTAATGCGGCGCACTTAGCGAGCATAAAACTAAAGCGGAACAACACGACAAAAGTAATCCCGCATAGCAATACCCAGCTTCCCCCTAAGAGAAAACACATCTTCTCTTTTGGTGAATATCTAGCTTTATCCCGACCCTTGTGGTCGGTCTTCTTTTATTTGCGCGCAAATTAACTCTCCCATTTGACAAATCCCTCCCTTGGTGCTATACTATATGTGCTAAAACAATTGAGGTGATCCTATGACACACAGAATAATCCGAATCACGGACAATCCCGAGCTTATAGATACTCTTGCCGGTTGGTTCAATTCCAAGTGGGGAATCCCGAAGGAAGCATACCTTGACAGTATGAATGAAGCCACAGCGAGGGACTCCGCCGTGCCCGAGTGGTACGCGGTGATAGATAACGGCGATATCATCGGGGGCGCGGGAGTTATAGAAAACGATTTTCACGACCGTCCCGACCTCTCACCCAACGTCTGCGCTCTGTACGTTATACCCAAAAGACGCGGGCAGGGAATAGCCGGAGAGCTTCTCGCAAAAATCTCGGCCGATATGAATAAAAGAGGTGTCAAGACGCTCTATCTCGTCACCGATCATACCTCGTTTTACGAGAGGTACGGCTGGGAATATCTGACCGACGTCCGCTCCGACGGTGAGGATCATGACAGCAGAATGTATGTAAAAAATACCTGATTGGAGTAAATATGAAGGTAAATTATCCGTACTCACGAGTGTACGTTGAAATAACTAATATATGTAACCGCTCCTGCTCGTTTTGTCCCGGAACAAAGCGCGAGGGAAGGCGTATGACACCCTCCGAGTTCTCTCTTATCTTAGATAAGCTTGAAGGACTCACCGAGTATATCTACCTGCACGTTATGGGCGAGCCCCTGACGCATCCCGAGCTGACGAGCCTTATAGAGCTCGCGACCGAGCGCGGATTTAAGTGCGCTATAACCACCAACGGCACCTTGCTCAAAAGGCGTAGTGAGGAGCTTCTTTCCTCCGGGGTATATAAGGTGAATATCTCGGTCCATAGCTTTGAGACGGGCCCTAAGGAGGACTATCTTTCTTACGTCAACTCTTGCATCGATTTTGCAGACGAGGCGTCGAAGCGCGGTATTCTCACAGTCCTTCGCCTTTGGAACAGAGGCTATGACGAGGGCAGAAATATCGATACTCTGGCAATACTCAAGGAGCGCTTTGCCGACGGAGAATGGCGCTTCGGCGAGCGCGGAGCTAGGATAAGACACCGCCTGCATCTTGAGTACGGCGACCGCTTTGAGTGGCCGGATACAGAGAAGAATAACCTCGGTGATGAGGTGTTCTGCCACGGCCTTGGCGACCACTTCGCTATCCTCGTCGATGGGCGCGTAGTGCCTTGCTGTCTTGACCGCGAGGCGGCAATCGAGCTTGGCAACGTGTATACCGATGATCTTGCCAACGTGCTCTCCTCGGAGCGCGCCGAGAGAATGCGCGAGGGCTTTAAGTGCAAGCGCGCGACGGAGGAGCTCTGTCAGAAGTGCGGATACGCAAGAAGATTTAAAATATAAAAAACGCCGATGCATCTCTCGGGTGAGGTAATGATGCATCGGCGCTTTTATTGATATTTGTCAACTGTAATTGTCAAAAAGTGAGTTATTCGCTCATTTTCCGAGCTTTTTCTCAATTATGTCCATATAGGTGTTCCAGTCGTGACGCGAGAGGAAATGGGTACCCTCTCTTACGTAATATACCGCGTCACCCTCGTCAAGCACCGTTCTCGGTGCGGGTACCTCATCCTTGTGAACAAGGCCTCTCATACCGTAGAGCTTATACGCTCCCTCAAGCGAGGCAACACCCAAGAATTCCGACGTCGGGTCTGCCCACAGATCCTCCACAGCACTTCCTACGATAACGCATCTGGGGACTGAGAGCGACATGAGGAAGTTCTGGTCAAAGGGCAGGGGATTACCCGCCTGGGCATCGCGGTTGAATGCGGGGCAGAACCAGTAGGGGAACACCTCGCTGATGCGCTTGTATGTCTCGCCGACCTTGCCCGATTCGATTGCCGCGCCGCAGCAACCAGAGTTGTTGGAGATAACGTACTTGAATCTTTCGTCAAAGCCGCCCGCGAGGAGCGCGGTCTTGCCAAGTCGGGAGTGTCCGATAACCGCTACGTTGTCAAGGTCGATGACGTCCGAGAGAGTCTCGACGTAGTCCATCACTCTCATAGCCGCCCACGCCCAGAGTGCGATCTTGCTCGTCGCCGTGTTCTTGCGTCTTGACTTCACAAGATACTTTGCGATACCGTTCTTAAAGTTATTGTCGTCACTCGACACGTCATTGTAGCAGAAGGTGAAGAGGGCGAAGCCTCTTTCCACGATCTCCTCGGTCGGCATATACTTATTTGCCTCACCGCCGTTAAAATCAATATAGACGAATGCGGGGCACTTCTTCTTACCGTTTGGGATAACCGACATCATCGGGAAGGAGAAGCTCTTGCCATCCATCTCGAACCCCAGGGTGTGCTTGATTCTCGTTGCCTTTCCTGCGGCAAAGTCCTTGTAAGGCTCACCGCTCTCGACGTACATATGGTCGGGCTTTCCCGGGATCTCTCCATACTGCCTCTCGGCGAGGAGCTTGCGGATCTTATCCTGCTTTTTTTGGAAGTCATCCTTTGTCTTTACTCCCTTCAGTACGTCGGGAATATTTCTCTCATCAAGAAGCTTTTGAACGTTGCTCATAGTAGCTCTCCTTAAGTTTTCTATCGGTTTAATTATAAGTCGCATTTCTTTTTTTGTCAAGAGATTTGACAAAGTATTTTCCGTGTGATACAATATAATTAAAAAGTCAGCAAGAAATATATGCTAGCAAGGTGCGATGGTATTTCAACCTTCCCCTTTGGGTAGTGAAACGGCGTTTCGGTAGTGAATTGCGTTGATTACGCAAGAGCCGAAACGTGACCGAGCCTGCAGGCGAGACAGCGAGGACCACAACGTGGTGGATGAGGTTATTGTAAAGTTAGACAACGCAACCTCATCCGTCTTTTGCTACGCAAAATCCACCTTCCCCAAAGGGGAAGGTTTGCATTACTATGATCACTTTTTATGAGTTTTTTAATGAAAGTACTTGCTTACATGCGGAAGGGAGGTAATTCTATGAGCGAATTTAATATGAAGCTGCCCCGCGACGTTCTTTTCATTCTTGACAGGATGAATGAGTCGGGATACTCAGCGCACGTTGTCGGCGGATCCGTCAGAGACTCGCTTATAGGACGGCCTCTTAGCGACTTTGATATAACGACGAACGCCACGCCCGCTGAGACTAAGGCGGTGTTTGAAGGGTACAAAACCATCGACACCGGCATCAAGCACGGCACGGTGACCTTGGTTCTTGATGGCACCCCCTACGAGATCACAACCTACCGCGTTGACGGTGACTATAAGGACAACCGCCACCCCGATAGTGTGACCTTTACGGATAGGCTCGAGGAGGATCTTGCCAGACGTGACTTTACCGTGAATGCGATGGCTTACGATCCCACCTTGGGGATCTCTGATCCCTTCGGAGGCAGGGAGGATGCAGATCGTAAGCTTATACGCGCCGTTGGTGATCCTCGCGTCAGATTTGACGAGGACGCGCTCAGAATTTTGAGGGCTTTGCGCTTTGCCTCGGTGCTCGGATTCCGTATCGAGGATGCAACCGCAGCCGCCGCGCGAGAGCTTGCGCCTCGCCTCACCTCCATCTCGAAGGAGAGGGTATACACCGAGCTTAAAAAGCTGATTATGGGTGTCGACTCGAGAAAAATACTCGTTGAATATTCCGCGATTTTTGAGATCATTCTCGGCGGTCTTGTGATTGACAAATTGCCCGAGAAGGCGCTCTTTGACAAGGCTGATTACTACTCGCGCCTTGCCTCGATCTTTCTCTTGAATACAAGCGAGCCCGCGGCATATGCCGAGCAGGTTCTTAATGAGCTCAAGACCGATAAATTCACACGCACCTATACTTCTTCCGTGCTTTCCGCCTATGAGATCGCGTCATTTGACAGCCGAAAAGCGGCTCTCTCAACTCTTGCAAAATACGGCAAGGAGGTCACAGAAGGTGTCCTCGCCCTAGGTATTCTCACGGGCAGATTTTCGGTGGGTGAGAGCGCTATTTTTGCCGATGCTCTCGAGTGCGGAGTGCCTTACACAATAGGCGGTCTTAGTATCCGCGGCACAGACCTCATCGCCCTCGGTATAAAGGGCGAGCAGATAGGCGAAGCTCTTGCCTCGTTACTCACGGCAGTTATCGACGGTAAGGTAGAGAATGAGAAGGGCTCTTTGTTAAGTTTTATCAAAGCCGAATACGGATTCACTTGCGATATTAAATAGGTCAAAAAATGAAATCAAAAATAAGAAAGCTGAAATTTTTAAAAGATCCGGATAGTTTGCTATGCAAGCCGGATGTTGAAACTTATATATGGCATATTGAAAGCACAGGCGAGCTCGATAAATTACCATTGCCTTTACTTTGCTACTACGTTGTCGGTTGTAGATTGACAGACGAAGTGAATAACGGCGGATTTGCACAGTATATTTCTAATTCGAGCGTTGCAACTCTTCCATTCCTGGAATCGTGTGCCAAAGCAATAGGGAATACAGAGCTTGTTGCCATAACTACTGAGCTATTAGCAACAATTACTACACATTTGGGTACAGACGATATTCATGTGATCAAGGATGCAGATTATTCCGATGAGCTCAATGCTTCGCTATCAGCACTTGATGACCGTTTTTATGAGCTTGACAAAAAGGTCGATGTTAGTTATTTGGCAAGGAAATACTACCAAGCAAATATTCCGCAGGAAAAGCTCGTTTTTGAGCTTGTAAAGCCACCGGAAAATGAACGCCGCAGATACTTTGTATGCGACGCGAAGCAGTATACTAACGAAGAAGCCACAGAAGCATTTATGGAGTTTCTTGCCGAGTTTAAGGATGTCGAATTTCTTATTTCTATTGAAAGATGGGGAGATGCGTTTCGTATATCTGCAAGTCAGAGCACCTATGCTTTTGATCTGGCTGAAATATTCGCTAATTTTGATAATAAACACTATTCCTTTAGCGGTGCTGAAGGTGTTCACGACAGATTAAGGATGCTTGGTTTTAAACTTGGCGGAGGTATATTTAAGGAGATACACATAGACTCCCAATGCGAGGAAAGATGGATCTGGAGATTAACTATTGCAGAGAGTGGATTTGACAAAAATGAGTATGAAATATCCTATTGTCGCTTTTGCTCTTGCAATTCCGGAAGGCAGGCTTCAAGAATCAGCGTTGGTGATTTTAGCTTCGACAAGGTCGATCTTGACTCTATCGAAAAAGTCTTGGTAAAATGCGCAAAAGAGCATGGTAATATCACACGAATTTACAGCCAGAGTGACTTTGAAGTATTATTCGATGAAGAGTAAAGATAATTGAATTTCATTGACATCACCAAAATACCCCTTTTGCATATACTGGTAATGGGTTTTTGAGGTGAGACAATGGAAAAATATCAGATTTTGATGGACGGTTATCCTGTGTCGGTCTATCCTATCATGGGTGCTTCTTATGACAGAGAAGATGCACTTGCCGAGCTCGTTGACGGAGAGCTTGCGGTCATTCTTTCCCCTGACGGTGATGCCGATTGTTTGGTGACGTCCTTCGATAAAAACAATATACAACCGAGAGAGCCGACTTTAAGTTTTGCGGCTCTCTCTTTCTTTTTTAAAGCTGTTCGCGGTTATCCCAAGATGACGCTTGATGTGAAATACGAGGGAAGAATACACGAGTTACCCTTGACTGATGATAATGTAAAAATCTCGGTAAATGTCGGGAAAAGTAAAATACTGTGTGCAAAAACGGTGGAATTTGCCGACGGGACAGAGATTACAGCTCGCGCGGTTAACTGCGGCGATGCCGTTATCACCGCTCTGTGCCATGACGCGGAGCTCTTTGACGAGGGAAGGCTCAGGCTTCTTCTGTACTCATTCCTTGATAAAGGGGCGAGGTCTACTATTGCGGTTTCCTTTATGGATAAAATGCGGATAAAGACCGTTGGCAAGTCTTTTGCTTACGAGGCGATCACGGCGGGAGTATTCACTCTTTCGATAGAGGGAATAGGCCTTCCCGACGGTGAGTGCACCTGCTTGGTTGACGGTAAGGAATACGTGTTTTATAAGGATAAAGGCAATCTTACCTTTTATCCGGAGATTGATTGCTTCGGGTAAAGGCAGTCTGTTTGATTTGAGTCAATGTAAAAAATGCCTTTACCTATGGGATGCAAAGTTGAATCGGGTACGTTGGAAACGTTAGTTTAGCACAACCTCATCCGTCAGCCGTTGGCTGCCACCTTCCCCAAAGGGGAAGGTGGCACGAGCTTTGCGAGTGACGGATGAGGTTGCGATATGCTAGCATTATTTAATATGTTGGCCGATAAATAGCTAATAAGTATCCGTGGCACGAGAGATACAATATACACACATTCCCTTGACTTTCCCCCTTCTGTATGCTACAATATGTAGAAAAAGAAAGGGGGAATATTTATGGCCTTTGACGCTTGTATGATGCGGGCTGTTCTTTCGGAATTTTCATCTCAGTTTCCCGAGGGTAAAATTGAAAAAGTGCTCCAGCCGCAGAATGATGAGATCGACCTCGTCGTGCATCACGGCCGCTCGTCGCGCCGTCTTGTTTTGAACGTTGGTCCCAACGCTCCGAGACTCCAGCTCTCCGACGTTGCAAAGGAAAATCCCCTCAAGGCGCCGATGTTTTGTATGCTCCTCAGGAAGTATTTCCTCGGCGCGAGGATAGTTGGAGTCGAGCAGCTCGGCTTTGACAGAATAGCAGTTTTCAAGGTCGCGTGCTACGACGAGATGGGCTTCCCCACGGAGAAGAAAATTATCTGTGAGATAATGGGCAAATACGCCAATCTCATCATCACCGACTCGGAGTGGAAGATACTCGCCGCTATGAAGGTTATCGACTTTGCCGCGAGCACCGTAAGGCAGGTTCTCCCCGGTATGAAGTATCAGATACCGGCTCAGCAGGAAAAGCTCTCGCCTCTTGAAATTGACGAAGAAAGGTTCTTTGAAAAGCTCTGTGCATTCTCCCCTGAGAGAAGTGTCGAGAAGTTCATTACCTCGACCTATTCGGGCATTGCGACACAGATAGCGCACGAGCTCTGCTACCGCGCGACGGGTAACTGCGACGTGCCGCTCCTTGAGGTGGACGGCACAAGGCTCTACCGCGTATTCCGCGAGTGGCAGGAGCTGCTTATCTCGGAGAATTATACCCCCACCGTTGTGGCAGACAGCGCGGGCAAGCCTATCGACTACTCCTATATGGACATCACCTATCTCGGCGACGGAGTGACCGTCAAGCGCTTTGGCGCTCTCTCAGAGCTACTTGACGAATACTTCGCCGAGCGCGACAGACTCGAGAAGATACATCAGCGCGGTCACGATCTTGTAACGCTCCTTAATAACGCGGTAGCGCGCACAGAGAGAAAGCTTGCGATACAGCGCGAGTCTCTCATAGAGAGCGAGAAGGGTGAGGAGCACCGCAAGAAGGGTGACCTCATAATCGCAAACATCTATCAGCTTAAGAGAGGTATGACCTCGTTTTCCGCTATCGACTATTACGACGACGAGTGTCCCGAGGTGACGGTCGAGCTTGACTCAAGGCTCTCGCCCGCGGACAACGCGCAGAGATACTACAAGCTCTACAACAAGGCAAAGACCGCCAAGGAGGTCCTCACAAAGCAGATCGCACTGTGGGAGGCGGAGCTCGTGTATCTTGAGAGTGTCAAGACCTTTCTTGCAAAGGCTGAGACTGAGGAGGACCTCGTTGAGATACGGGACGAGCTTTACAGAAGCGGCTACGCGCAGAAGCTCCGAGGCTACAAGCCGCCGAAGCAGATCAAGCCCCGTCCTATGCGCTTTACAACGAGCGGAGGCTATCCGCTCCTCGTCGGCAGAAACAATATACAGAATGATCACCTCACCTTCAAGATGGCAGAGAAGCACGACATCTGGTTCCATACCAAGGATATACCCGGCTCTCACGTTATTATGGTGACGGGCGGTGAGGAGCCGTCCGAGCGTGACTACACCGAGGCGGCGTCGGTTGCGGCATATTACTCTAAGGCAACGGCAGACCTCGTCGCGGTGGACTACACGGCGGTTAAAAATATAAAGAAGCCTCAGGGCGCAAAGCCGGGCTTCGTCATCTATAAAACAAACTATACGGCATTCGTTAAGCCGGTGTCGGGAGAGGAGCTCGGAGAAAATGGCAATGGTTGATCTTGTAGGCCTTCACAAGTATTTTATAATGGAGCACCTCACCGAGGGTGACGTCGCGGTCGACTTCACTATGGGCAACGGCAACGATACGCTCTTTCTCTCGAAGGCTGTCGGAGAGAGCGGCAGGGTATACGCCTTTGACATTCAGGAGGACGCGCTCACCTCGACAAGAGCGCATCTTGAGGCAAACGGCGCTCCTGAAAATTACACCCTCATCTGCGCCTCGCACCATAGGGTAAAGGAGTTTGTGAACGAGCCGATAAAGGCGGGAATGTTCAACCTCGGGTATCTGCCGAGAAGCGGCAGAAAGGCGGTCACCACAATGCGCGAGACAACGATGCCCGCGGTTGAGGCGGCGCTTGAGCTTCTCGCTCCCGACGGTGTTTTGATAGTCGCGATCTACCCCGGTCACGAGGAGGGCGCGCTCGAAGGAGAGATGCTCCGCGAGTATTTCTCCGGTCTGTCCCGATTCCGTATCTGCCCCTCTGAATTTAAGATACTTAACTCTCCGACCTCGCCCTACTTCTTCCTCGTAGAGAAGAGCCCGAAGGCAAAGTTTGGGGAAATATAGCGCCTGCCCAAAGGGCAAGGCGCGTCGATATAAATCCGCCCCGACGGATTTTCGATATACGCTTGCGCGTTCGATATATTACCGATGGCCGCAACGCGCCATCAGTAATTCGATATGCTTTTGCATTCCTCGCCAAAGGCGAGATATGTCAAAAGCGAGCGGATTTGTATCACATTGAGTTTGAGTATAGCGAAAACATATCGACAAATAAAAGCCCTCGAATCCTTCGAGGGCTTTTATCGTTATAAAGCAAATTATTGTTGTCAAAAATCAGTGATAATCTTATTCTTCGCTCGTTTTCTCGCTCTCGTTATCTGCGATAAGCTTATTTCTGATAAGAGATGCGATAAGGTAGGATACAACAAGAAGAACAAACAGAAGAATGTAGTTTACAAGAATGGTAATGATCTCTGTGGGGAGGTAGTCTCCTCTGTACTCGATAAGATAGGCTACCGTGTCGACAAGCTCAAGAGTCAGGCTGAAGGCAAAGCGGGAAAGAGCAAAAACGAGGACGGGGAGATTGCTCCTTGCGAGGAAGTCGGTGATGCTTGTTTTCTCGATAGGTCTTGCGAGAGCCTCTCTGATATCCTCTCCGGAGCGCTTGCAAATAATTCTCTCGACAAGCTGATATACACAGATAGAGATAAGGACACCGAGCATAGTCACAAGGATAACAAGGACGGTTGCGAGGAATGAGAGAAGTATCGACTCAACCGAGTCGTAGCCGTAGTTGTAGATGAAGATTATGTAGTAATAGGGCAGGGAGTAGAATACTCTTGCCGAGGCTACAGCGAGGGTAAAGAGGATTGCTCTGCGCCTTCCGCTCGTCTTGAGAATAAGGTATGCTATTGCCGCAATTATCGGGGGAGCGAGAAATTCAAGCGACTTTGAGAGATAGTAGCTCACGTATTCAAAAAGCTCGCCGATAACCTCGTTTGCAAAGAGGTATGCAACGTGCGCGAATGCATATGCAAGCACGTTAACAAGCGAGTATATCAGAAAGGCACGCGAGGTGATCCTTTTTGTATCGTATTTCATTTTTGTTTTCCTTTTGTCAGATTGATAGTACTATTTTAGCATATTTCCCATCGTTTTTCAATACTTAATTAGTGAATAAATTTCGGAGGGTTAAGTATGCGAAAAATAGAAGGTGAATTTCTCCTCAAAGCCGATGAGGAAGGACGCAAGAAAATAAAGGCAAGACTTCGTGAGAAGCACGGCGAAATTAAAGAAACAACTGTGGCAAGGAGTATTCTTTCAAGGCCTATTGAGGGATATTTTATAGGTGAAGGGAAGAAGTATATTGCTGTTTTTGCCGCCCACCACGCGCTTGAAAGCGTTACGACAAATATCGCGTTTTTGCTCGCTGATATGCTTCTCGAAAAAAGCAAAGGCGGAAACATAAACGGCGTAGATTGTAAGCTGATGTTGTCAAAATACTGCTTTTTAATAGTGCCTTGCGTTAATCCCGACGGAGTGGAGCTTCGCCTTCACGGTGCGTCCGACTCACTCCTTCGCGAGAGACAGATGAGAATGAGCGGTGGGGATTTCTCTTCGTGGCAGGCTAACGCAAGAGGCGTTGACTTAAACCATAATTACGACTACGGTTTCCTCGAATACAAAAGGCTTGAGAGAGAAAAGGGTATTGCCGCGGGCCCGAGTCTGTATAGCGGTGAATATCCCGAGAGCGAGCCCGAGACACGCGGCACAGCCAACCTTATCCGCACGCTTTCTCCCGCCGCGGTGGTCTCCCTGCACACCCAGGGCGAGGAGATATACTATCAGCCAAGGGATAGAAAAACGGCAAGGAGGGCAGAGCGTCTTGCCTCACTTTGCGGCTATCTTGTCGACACACCCGAGGGCACTGCCGCCTATGGCGGCCTATGTGATTACACGGGCTCTGTCGGTATCCCATCCTTCACCTTAGAGCTAGGGAAGGGTACAAACCCTCTGCCCGAGGGTGACGTCCCCGCAATCTTTGCCCGCGTCGGAGAGGCTCTCGCTGTCCTTCCTACATTATTATAAATTGTGAACAAATTGTAAATAATTATATAGTGAAGAAAAATAACACTTGACAAGCGTATACGTATGTGTTATTATATAACACGTGCGTGAGCACAGAAATCAAATTCTCACATAGCGAGTGGGTTCGTTGCCGGTGCTTTGGCTATGGCCGAAGTCGCAGCGTTATGTCGCTATGGCGGAAAAACCAAGGAGGAACATAAAATGTTCGAAATTACTATCAAGCAGTTGCTTGAAGCAGGCGTTCACTTCGGTCACCCTACCAAGAAGTGGAACCCCAAGATGGCAGAGTACATCTTCACTCAGAGAAACGGTATTCACATTGTAGACCTTCAGAAGACCGTTAAGAAGTTCGAGGAGGCTTACAACTTTGTTGCTGAGCTTGCTCAGGAGAATGGCACCATTCTCTTCGTTGGTACAAAGAAGCAGGCAGCTGAGACCGTTAAGGAAGAGGCTGAGAGATGCGGCATGTACTACACCAACAACCGTTGGCCCGGCGGTATGCTTACCAACTTCCAGACCATCCGTAAGTCCATCAAGAGACTTAAGGACCTTGAGAAGATGCAGGCAGACGGTACCTTTGACCTTCTTCCTAAGAAGGAAGTTGCAAAGAAGCTCAAGGAGATCGAGGACCTTCAGAAGTCCTACGGCGGTATCAAGGAGATGCACGAGCTCCCCTCTTGCGTATTCATCGTAGATACTCGCAAGGAGAGAAACGCAGTTCTTGAGGCTAAGAAGCTCGGTATTCCCGTAGTTGCTATCGTAGATACCAACTGTGATCCCGACGATGCAGATTACATCATTCCCGGTAACGATGACGCTATCCGCGCTATCAAGCTTATCGCAGGCGCACTCGCTGACGCTGTTATCGCAGCACACGGCGGCGTAGAGGAAGCTCCCGTTGAGACCGAGGGTGCAGAGGCTGCAGAGTAATTCTTCATTACAACTTAAAAACACAAGGAGAAAAACAAAATGGCAGAGATTTCAGCAAAGGCCGTTGCCGAGCTCAGAAAGCAGACCGGCTGCGGTATGATGGATTGTAAGAACGCTCTCAAGGACGCTAACGGCGACTTCGAGGCAGCAGTAAAGATCCTTCGTGAGAAGGGTATGGCAGCAACCGCAAAGAAGGCAAGCAGAATCGCAGCAGAGGGTCTTGTAGACATCATGACCATCGACAACGTTACTGCTATCGTTGAGGTTAACTCCGAGACCGACTTCGTTGCTAAGAACGCTGTTTTCCAGGAATTCGTAAAGTCTATTCTTAAGACTATCATCGCTAATAAGCCCGCAGACGTTGAGGCACTTCTTGCTTGCAACGTTGCTGACGGTGAGGGCACTGTTGCAGAGGCTCTTAACGAGCACACCTACAAGATCGGTGAGAAGCTTTCCATCCGCCGCTTCGTAGTTGTTGACGGTGTTGTTTCCACCTATATCCACGGTCTTGGCACTACCGGTGTTGTAGTTAGCTTCGAGACCGACCTTGCAGACAAGGCTGAGTTCGCAGAGTGCGCAAAGAACGTTGCACTCCAGACCGCAGCTATGTCCGTATCTTACCTCGACAAGGAGTCTGTTCCCGCATCCGTTCTCGCTGAGGAGAAGGCAATTCTCATCAAGCAGATGGAGCAGGATCCCAAGATGGCTGGCAAGCCCCAGCAGGTTCTTGAGAAGATCGTTGAGGGTAAGCTTGGCAAGTACTACGAGAACAACTGCCTTCTTGAGCAGGCTTACGTTAAGGACGATTCCATGTCCGTTTCCAAGTACGTTGCATCCGTTGCTAAGGCACTCGGCGGCTCCATCAAGGTTACCGGCTACGTTCGTTTTGACAAGGGCGAGGGTCTTGAGAAGAGAGAAGAGGATTTCGCAGCAGAAATCGCTAAAATGGTACAAGGCTAATAAATTTAGCGCAGACCACATAAAAAAAGAGGAGCTTGGGCTACCTACCATAAAGCAGGTAGGATAGCCCAAGAGCGCCCTTTCTAAGAAAGAGATACGGTGTAACCGAGATTTCGGTTATGCCGTTTTCTCTTTTATATTAACTTCTTGTTCTCG
>JAFTKM010000005.1 GCA_017453245.1 Clostridia bacterium | reverse complement strand
GCTCGGCGTGTACGCCCGCCGAGTAGCAAACAAGATTTGGTATGCGAAGCATACATCAAAGCGTGGAGCCGGACCAAAACACAAAAAAGAAAACACGACCAACCCTGTTCGGATTAGTCGTGTTTGGTCTGAGTGACACGATTTGAACGTGCGACCTCTACCACCCCAAGGTAGCGCTCTACCATCTGAGCCACACCCAGAAATTGCGTTTGTTTTCCGCCGCGCGAAGCGAGCGGGACGTTTTTGCGAGGGGATCACGCGAGGGCATCCTCTTAAAACGCTAATACATTATATCACTATGTTCGGGAAAAGTCAAGGGCTTTTCATTAAAAAATGCAAAAAAATATAAAAATGAGAATAAAACGCTATTTATTACGCGCAAAATAAAGTTTATTTTTGAAAAAAGGTTGTTTGCTATTGACATAATTCGACAGTTAATTTATAATTATTGTTGATATTCAAATAAAAAAATGCATTCCGGAGGCAAACAAATGGTGAAAATGTCTAAAAGAATTCTGATTGGTTTAGTTGCAACGTTCCTGCTGCTGACGCTTATGCTGTCATCCTGCGCCGCTCAGGGACCGCAGGGCGATCGCGGTGAGACGGGCGCTGACGGACTGACTCCCTTCATAGGAGAAAACGGAAACTGGTGGATTGGTGACATTGACACCGGAGTTGCTGCCGCGGGTCAAGACGGCAAGGATGGCGTTGACGGTAAGGACGGTGCTGACGGTAAGGACGGAAAGGACGGACTCGACGGTTCGGACGGTAAGGATGGCGTTGACGGCGAGATTGGACCTCAAGGTGAACAAGGTGTGCAGGGTGATAAGGGCGATCAAGGAGAGCCCGGTATTACGCCTGTATTTTCATTTAATGAGGAGAAAGGATATCTCTACGTTTCTTATGATAATGAGCTCACTTGGTCAACTTTACTTAACATATATGACGTTGTTGAGGATGGAAAGGACGGTGTATCCGTATCTTCTTGTGAGCTGAATGATGTCGGTGAGTTGGTCATTACATACTCTAACGGCGACACTCAGAACCTCGGAGTGATAACCGGCGCCGCAGGCAAAGACGGCAAGGATGGCAAGGACGGAAAAGACGGAGTTGGTATAAGCAACGTCGAAATCAGCAGTGAAGGTAAGCTGATAATCACTCTTACAGACGAGACTGTAATTGAGCTTGGCAACGTAAAGGGAAAGGATGGAAAAGACGGACTCGACGGTCTTAACGGCGAGGACGGTAAGGACGGTAAAAACGGCGAGGAGGGAAACACTCCGAGACTCAGAATAGACGCGACAAGCGAAATGTGGCAGGTCTCATACGACAACGGCAAGACGTGGGAGGAGCTTGGCGTTGCTGCCAGAGGCGAAGACGGCAAGATACCTCGTCTGAGAATAAACGCTACCACCAAGGAATGGGAGGCATCCTACGATAACGGAAGCACTTGGTATGGTCTTGACGCGTCAGCGGTAGGGACTGAGGGAGAAGACGGTGTCGGCATCAGCGACATTCTCATTGATGATAACGGATGTCTTGTTGTTACTTTAACTGACGGCACCGAGCTTGATCTCGGCTCCGTGAAAGGTGATAACGGCGATGACGGCGTAGGAATAAGCAACGCCGAGGTGAATGAAAGCGGTAATCTGATACTCACTCTCACCGACGGAAGCGAGCTTGATCTCGGCCAAATAAAAGGCGAAGACGGACAGAAGGGTGAGGACGGCAAGAACGGTATCACACCCCAGATAAGAATTAACTCCACCGACGAGACGTGGGAGGTATCATATGATAACGGTATCACTTGGCAGAGCCTCGGCGTAAAGGCTACTGCCGATAGCTCGGGAAGCTCCGATGGAGGCGAATGCGCTCACACCTGCGTGATCCCTCAGCTCAGGATCAATCCCGAGACAACCGAGTGGGAGGTCTCCTACGACGAGGGCGAGAGCTGGGCTGGACTTGGTGTAAATGCTACGGGCGACAAAGGTGACAAGGGCGATGACGGTAAGGAGGGAACAACTCCAAAGCTTAGAATAAACTCCGACAATATATGGGAGGTATCTTACGATAATGGCGAGAGCTGGGAGAACCTTGGTGTAACCGCTGTCGGCGCGAGCGGACAGGACGGAGCTAAGGGCGACACCGGTGAAAAGGGCGACAAAGGCGATACCGGAGACAAAGGTGACAAGGGTGACACCGGCAGAGGCATTGCGAGTCTTGAGATACGCAATGACGGCTACCTCTGGGTAACGTATACAGATAGCGCTGAGGCAGTTTGCGTAGGAAAGGTCACCTCGGATACGACCGGCGGTGAGGATGTAATTCCCGAGAGCTACACAGACGGACTTGCATTCTATCCTATCGAGAACGGTCAGGAGTATGCAGTCGCGATCGGCAACGCTTTGTATATGGAAACCATAGTAATTCCCGCAACCTATAACGGTAAGCCTGTGACAAAGATACTTCCGTATGCGTTCGTGACCGACATGGGTGACGCGGGACGTACTAACACGATCCTCAAGGAAATTACGATCCCCTCGAGCGTTAAGGAAATCTGTGCCGGTGCATTCTCTAACTGTACGGTACTTGAGACTGTGATCATTTCCAGCGGAGTAGAAATAATCGGTGACGGCGCATTTGAAATGTGCACAAACCTTGACGTGACTGTTCCTGCAAGCGTTGTTTCTATTGGAGAGGGCGCGTTTAACGGTGTAAAATCAGTAACCTACGAAGAATAATATCCACAAAATAAGAAGTGAGCAATGGATTATCTCCTTTGCTCACTTTTAATTTAATCACTCAAAAATCTTCTCAAGAATTCTGTTGGCGATACATTGCATACCGTAGTCGCCGGGGTGACCTGCGACACCCGCGTGCTCGAACAAGCCCTTTGCCATAGTGCTCTCGTCCTCTTCGAGGTCGGTCAAGTGACAGAAGGTGTAGCCCTTATCCTCGCATACCTCGCGGAAGTAATCGTTGTAGACAGAGTACCAGAACATATCTGTGATGATGACCTTCTTTGCGTTATCTCCGACAAGCAGGTCAACCATCTTTGCGAAGTGGGGCTTCGAGTCGATCTCAAGGTGCTTTTTAGCGGTGATATTTTCACCTATACGGATGATAATGATATCCGCGTTGAACTCGCGCACCTTGGCGTAATACTCCTCGAACACCTCCTCGGTGCGGGGATATTCCCACTCCCAGGCCGCGCCTTGCGCGATGCAGTAGTCGACCTTGCCGTACCTTTCATCCAGAGCCTTGACTACGAGATGAACATAGTCTTTATCTATGGATGACGCCGCCATACCCCAATCACCGTGCCAGCCTATGGACGCGTTAGGCTCATGGCGTGTGATGGAGTTGCCGAAGAACATTACTCTCTTCGTGCCACCTCTATGATAGATGCTGACAAACTTATTTACGTTTACCTGACCGTAAGCCTTTACGGTATTTGCGGCTGCATTTTTTGATTCAATCATAGTTGCCTCGCTTTATTTTAATGGGATTTTTGTAAACTTATTATTACATAATATAACTGTTTCTCTGAATCCGACGTCGTAGAGAATATGCTTTGTTTCATCAAAATAGCAGTCGAGATAATCTGCATTGTGACAGTCGGATGTCAGGGTAATGTCTGCTCCCTCTGTCTTTAAGACGTAAAGAAGATCCTCCGAGGGGTAGGGCAGAGTCCTGTATCCGCGGGCAATTGCGCCGGTGTTAACCTCAAACAAAAGCCCTTTGCTTGCTACCGATCTAAGAAAGCGTTTAGCTATCTTGTCATGCTTTTTGTTGCCTAGGAAGATAGGCTCGGATACCTCATCGTATTTCTTTATCAAGTCGAAATGCCCGACTACGTCAGGCCGTCTTTTTACAAGGTAGTCTGTGAAGGCGGAGTAGTAGCTCTCGGCCATTCTCTCAACGTTTTTATCAAACGCCTCAAAGCACCTTTGCATATACTCGTTACCTATGTCGAGGGGGAGTATCTGTCCATTTACCTTAAGAAAGTGCAAGGAGCCTATTATGTATTCGTATTTCGATCTGTCGATAAGTGCGAAGGCATCTTCTTCTGTGCCGAGATAGATCTCTATCTGTCCCTCATAGGCCTTCTTCAGCCTGTTTATTTCATCAATATAGCCTTGCTCGTCCTTCATACAGCTTGTCAACTCAAACGGAGTGTAAGCGTGTCCGGAAAAGCCGAGCGATACAAAGCCCTTTGCTATTGCCTTTTGCACCATCTCCTCAGGAGAGTTACTTCCGTCGCAGAAGGTGGTATGCGTGTGTAGATTTGAAAGCATAATCAGCGTCCGTTTCTTTTTGATAGGTATATTATATCATAGGGAAATTGAGTTGTAAATGCTTTGAGAAAAAAATTCAAAAACCTATTGACAAAGTAGGAAAATGGTGCTATAATTCAATCACCTACCAAACAAGTAGGTGAAATAGAGGCAATCGATTCAAAGTGTAAAGCTTTGACTTGTAGGTTGCTTATGATTTTTGATTCATAGGTCGGTGAATGATATGGCAATTAATTTTGAGAGATTGGTAAGAGCAAATTTCCGTTTCGGTCGAATGTGATATTATTACAGATGAATGTTGTTACGTTATTTGAATATAATCTCACAGAAACGAAAGGAATATTATTATGTCTGAAAAATACAAATTCGAAACTCTTCAGCTACACGTAGGACAGGAGGAGCCCGATTCCGCAACCGATTCACGTGCTGTCCCGATTTACGCTACAACCTCTTACGTTTTTCACAATTCCGCGCACGCTGCAGCAAGATTCGGGCTAACCGATGCAGGCAATATTTACGGAAGACTGACAAACTCTACTCAGGATGTTTTTGAAAAAAGAGTGGCTGCTCTCGAGGGCGGCGTTGCTGCATTGGCTCTTGCTTCGGGCGCAGCGGCAATTGCTTATACTTTGCAGGCGCTAGGCCAGAACGGAGGTCACTTTGTAGCGCAAAAGACCATCTACGGTGGAAGCTACAATCTGCTTGCGCACACACTTCCAAACTTCGGTATTACCGCAAGCTTTGTTAATATCCACGATTTGGTTGAGGTAGAGGCGGCAATAAAGGATAACACAAGAGCGATTTACATTGAAACTCTAGGTAACCCCAACAGCGACATTCCTGACATCGATGCGCTTGCGCAGCTCGCACACAAGCACGGTTTGCCCCTTGTGGTTGACAACACCTTTGGTACTCCCTATCTTATCCGTCCTATAGAGCACGGTGCGGATATCGTTGTTCATTCTGCCACTAAATTCATCGGAGGTCATGGAACCACACTCGGAGGTGTGATCGTTGACTCGGGCAAGTTTAACTGGGCGGCGTCAGGCAAATATCCGGCGATCGCAGATCCTAATCCCTCCTATCACGGCGTGTCCTTTGTAAAAGCGGCAGGGGCGTCCGCCTTCGTAACCTACATCCGAGCAATACTTTTACGCGACACGGGTGCCACCATTTCACCTTTTGCGGCATTTCTTCTCTTACAGGGAACAGAAACCTTGTCGCTGCGTTTGGAACGACATGCGGAGAATACCAATAAGGTTGTCGAGTTTCTTGCAAAGCATCCGCAGGTGGAGAAGGTCAACCATCCCTCGCTTTCTGACCATCCGGATCACGCGCTCTATGAGAAGTATTTCCCGAACGGTGGCGGCTCGATCTTCACCTTTGAGATCAAGGGTGGTCAGGCAGAGGCGCACAAGTTTATTGATAGTCTTAAGATCTTCTCACTCCTTGCCAATGTCGCAGATGTAAAGAGTCTTGTGATCCATCCCGCAACCACCACACACAGCCAACTCGCAGAGCAAGAGCTTCTGGAGCAGGGCATTAAGCCCAACACCATCCGACTCTCCATTGGAACGGAGCATATTGACGATATAATTGCAGACCTTGAGAGAGGATTTTGCGCTGTAACTCAGGCATTCGCAAATTGACCTTGATTTACCTACCGATCTGTGGTATAATTAATCAAAATGAACAGGAGGACTCGCTATGATCATATCCACGAGAGGTAGATACGCTTTGCGCGTAATGATAGATCTCGCCGAAAACAGTAGCGGCGAATATATTGCTATGAAGAAAATTGCCGAAAGGCAAGAGATATCCTTGAAATATCTTGAGAGGATACTTCCGGTGCTTACGCAGAATAATATCATAGAAGGAGTCCAAGGCAAGGGGGGCGGCTATCGCCTGACCCGAGAACCGGAGCAGTACACCGTGGGAGAAATACTTCGCCTGACTGAGGGGAACCTTGCTCCCGTGGCTTGTCTTGAATGCGGAGCCGATCTCTGTCCAAAGCGAGATACGTGTAAAACGCTTCCTATGTGGGAAGGGCTTCATAATATGATATGCGAATATTTTGACGGCATAAGGCTCTCGGATTTTGTTACTTCACCCGAGGCGTGTGAAATTGTTCACAGTTAAAAACGTTAATTCGGAAGTGACCGGATACTTTTTCACTAAACCGATAGTTTACCTTGTTTCCGCTTGGTGTGTTTACATTTATCTTTGCGTGTGATATAATAGGCGCAAAAGCAAACGGAGGAAAGAGAGAAATGACGGTTGGCGAGAATATATCAAGGCTCAGAAAGAGCAGGGGAATGACTCAGTTGGCTCTTGCAAACGCTGTCGGTGTGACCGACAAGGCGGTGTCAAAGTGGGAGCGTAATTTATCCTGCCCGGATATCTCTGCGCTTTTACCTCTTTCAGAAGCACTCGGCGTTTCGGTTGACGAGCTTCTCGGGGCTAAGGAAGAGGGCAAGACAGAATATTATAAGGACTATATTTCGCTTGAAAAATATCTGATGGGTGCTTACGGGTACACAGTATGTGATTATCATCCAAAGGAAGAGGAGATAGTTTTGGTAATGGATTGCCCGGATGTCGATGAAACCGCACACGGGTACCCACTTTCGGCTAAATCCGGCGTAGAATTCAATAAATTTATGTTTGGAGAAAGCACTCCGTTAAGCAAGGAAATGATGTCTGAAATAAAGCTCGGTGTAACCTACGTCTCGAATGTACCGCTTCTCAATCTCGAGCCGCCAATCAATAAGCTGGTTGATGAGCTCGAATATACCCGCTTGAATAAGTATCACGTAAACCTGCTTCTTTTAGATGGGTTCGTGAAAAAGATGGAGCGCCTCATCCTTTGCGAAAGTGTAAGAGTTATCGCTCTTACAAGATGGTTTAATCAAAAATACTTCGGTGAGTTCATTGCTCACGCAAGTCCGAGTATACTGAAGAAGATTCAGGATAAGGTGGCTTCGGGTAGGCTCAAAATACTTTTCGTCGGACCTCCTGTGTTGTGGAACAATGATGAACATAAAAAATATGACGGCCTTTTTGAGCTGAAGGAATATATAAGTAAAAAGGACTGAGCACGAAGCTTAGTCCTTTTGTACGTTTCTAGATAGGATAAATATTTCTCAGCACTCCGTAAAGAATTGCGAGAATGAGCTCAGCCCAGATGAATATCACCCACTTGCCCATTCTTGCGTTGCCGTATATCACATACCTCGCTTCGCTGAAGGCAAGGTAGAAAAGAAGCAACGGACCCGTGATAAACAAGAAGGGGTTGTATCCAAACGCGGCGGCAAAGTCAAGCCTTGCAACCGATACGATCAGTCTCGTTATTCCGCAGCCCGGACACTTGAATCCGGTGATCTCGTAGAGGATGCAGGGAATTCTCACTCCGGAAAGCAGAACGAAAAACAAATATCCAAGACCTATTGCGAGGATAACGCCGTACTTTATTATAACCTTGCGAAAGCGCTCGGTTACCTCACGGTTACTGTCTTTCAACTGCCTTGTTGATAGCATCCTGAGCCAATGCGTAAACAATTATGCCGAAGCCGAAGAGCGTAATAACGAGATAAACAACGTTGGAAGAAGCGCTCTCTCCCGTAACGATATCTCTCTTCTCACCCATCTTGTAAGCCCAGAAAATGGTGTATATTCCGCAGGTTACCAAGGAGAGCAGAAGCGCCATTCCGCCGCTCATATCCTGCTCCTTACCCGAGAGCTTATTCATCTCGTTGGTAAGAACGACAAACCAGTAAAGGCCGTATATTCCGCAGGTTACTATCGTGAGCAGTATTGCTGTTACGATAGAGCGGGAGGTGATCCCGAGCTCGCGTGCATTTACGGTAGGTGCGGTAGGCTGGGGAGCGGGCTCGCCAAGAGGCTTTCCGCATTCGGTGCAGAAGGCGGCGTTGTCCGGAACTTCTTTGCCACAGTATTTGCAAAACATAATAGAGTCCTCCTATGATAGTTTTGGATAGATTAATTATATTATAGATTGAATATAAAGTCAAGTGGATGAAAAGGTAAAAAATACTAAATGAGTGACTTAGTCCTTTTTTACTCAATCCAACCCGCATAATCTGCGTATTCCCATAACTATAATGGCGATTGTAAAAAGCAGAAGGAATATTAAGCATACTACCGTTGCCTCTCGTGATTCTGCCAAATCCTTTTTTCTTTGGTCCTCGGACATGTATGGCTCCACGCCCTCGATATAATCGTAGGGGCAGGTGTAATATATGTTCCATTTCTTTATTTCTGCAAAAATCACAAATGCACCGCAGATCAGACCAATGACACCTATGGATATAAAGCCCCATCCGACGAGGGTATCGTTATCGTTGTTACAGACGACAAATATCAGTAAGACTGTAAGGATAGCAATACCGAAGCACACGGATATAAAATATCCCCGTCGGTAATTGCGCTTTGCAGTCTCTCTCGCTTTTTTGTGCTTTGGATCCTCGTGGACAAAGCTCGGGACGTTTACCTTACGTCGTGCCAATGCGCCACCGCCTTTCTTTATTTGATTTTGACACAGCTTGATTTATTCAGAGTGCCGCTTTTCCTTTTTTGCGGAGATAAGTCGGCAGGATGTGATGCGCTCGCTTATAAGCGCTGTCGGACTTTCATTATCGATACCGTCAATCCTCATCGGTGCTAGACCATTCGACCTTCGCGGAGCAATCAGAGAGCCACTCACTATCCCAACCGTCCGGCTGTGCCGATGCTTCAGCGCGGATAACACCGAGATCATAGCAATCGGAAAAAGCCCCTTTTCCAATATAGCTTACACTCACGGGGATAAATACGTCGAAAAGGTCTCTGCAGTGCGTAAAAGCGCCCTCACCAATGGAGCGAAGCCCATTTGGCAGCTCTATCCTCGCAAGAAATTTGCAGTGCGAAAACGCACCCGCGGCAATCTCGGTTACAAAATGCGGAATGGCAACGGAGCCGCGCAGCGCAATATCGCGAATATTTTTAACTGCCTCTATTCGGACTCCGTCATCGATTCGTTTGTATTCATAGGATGCCATCAGATCGTAGATTTCCTGCTTTGAAAGCTCATCGATCGGCTTTTCCTTATAATTGCAGAATTGACATACTGTTAATCCTGATTTTAGCTGCGGCATTCCGCACATAGGGCAAAATTTCATATCCGCCTCCATATATTTTATTGGGCTTTTCGAGGTTCTCGATAACAATAGTATAGCAAAAAAAGCTTCCGCTTTTCAACTCCCGGGATAAAAAAGCTTTTGATGGGAGAGGGAAAAGACGTTCGGTGGTCTGTAATAGTCTGTTCCCCGGTCAAGGAAAAAAGAGACCATCGGATGATGGTCTGGCAGGGAATAGGGGTATTCGCCTACGGCGAAGATTTTTCGCTTCGCCACTGGTGAGCGAGCTCCCCGATGGCTCTCGCTCAAATGCGAACCCCGCGCCTTACGGCGCTGTGGTTCGCAATCCTCTATTCCCCTGCCATAGATAAAAAACGACCTCCCGAATGGGAGGCCGATTTTTATGGCAGGGGAATAGGGATTCGAACCCCAACATACAGAGTCAGAGTCTGCTGTGCTGCCGTTACACAATTCCCCTTTGTTTTAACGCACTATATTTTAGCACACATTATTTGATTTGTCAAGGGCTTTTCAAATATTTTTTTGAGGAAGTTTGGTGCGGGGGAGAATGAGCGAAAAAACCGAGAAAAGGCTCTAGTTTATATTTTTGCTCTGAAAATCCCTGTTTAAGCAAATATTTTCTTTATTTTACTATTGAAAATGCGCGTGGCGTATGTTATAATGTACTTTGTAATTTATTCGGGCGTGCGTGTGCGAGCGCTTTTTGCGCACCCGCGTCAAGAAAGAGGAATACATATGAAGGAAAAACTTGACCTTTTGCTCCGTGAGGGAGCAGCGAAAATCGAAGCGGCAAAGACCGAGAGTGAGCTCCAGGAAATCAAGGGCGCGCTTCTTGGTAAGCAGGGCGCGGTGACCGAGCTTCTCAAGGAGCTCCCTAAGCTCGACGTGTCACTCCGTCCCGAGATGGGTAAGGCCGTTAACAACGTAAAGAACCTGCTCACAGAGCAGATAGAGGGTAAGAGAGAGGAGCTCAAGCTCAAGGCGTCGGAGATCTCCCCCGACTTTGACTGCACGCTCCCCGGCATCAAGCCCCAGATAGGAGGTCTTCATCCCATCACTCAGATGTGCTACGACCTCAACGACGCATTCCGCTCCATGGGCTTTGAGATCTTCCACGGTCCCGAGATCACCAGCGAGTACTACGCGTTCGACAACCTTAACTTCCCCCCCAACCACCCCGCTCGTGAGAGCATGGATACCTATTGGCTTGAGGGACACGACTCCGGCGAGGCTAACGAAAAGCTCTGTCTCCGTCCCCACCTTACGGGCGGAAGCGTAAGATATATGCAGAAGCATAAGCCCCATTACAGATTCGTTTACCCCGGACGCGTGTATAGAAATGAGACCACCGACGCACGTCACGAGCGTGCTTTCTTCCAGTATGAGGCGCTCATCGTTGATAAGGATCTCACCTACACCTCGGGTAAGGTTATGATCAAGAGCATTCTCTCCAAGGTGTTCGGTCAGGACGTTCCCGTAAGAATGAGAGCCGGCTTCTTCCCCTTCGTTGAGCCCGGATTTGAAATCGATATGGGCTGTCTTGTTTGCGGCGGTAAGGGATGCAGTGTTTGTAAGCACGTAGGCTGGATCGAGATCATGCCCGGCGGCACTCCTCACCCCAACGTACTCCGCGCGGCAGGCGTTGACCCCGACGAGTACACAGGCTTCTACGTAAACATCGGTCTTGACAGACTTGTTATGATGCGCTACGGCGTTGACGACGTTCGTCTGTTCCACGGCACCGACTTAAGGTTCCTCAGTCAGTTCAAGTAAGACGCAGGAACAGAAGCAATAGGAGAAGAAAATGAAATTATCACTTAATTGGATCAAAGATTATGTAAAAATTCCCGAGGATATGGACCTCAAGCAGCTCGCCTATGACCTTACTATGTCTACGGTTGAGGTTGAGGGCGTTCACGACCTCGGCAAGCAGTTCGACGGCATTGTCGTCGGCATTATAAAGGAGGTTCTTCCTCATCCCAATGCGGACAAGCTCCGCGTGTGCAAGGTTGACATCGGCACCGAGGATATCAAGGATATCGTCTGCGGCGGAAGCAATCTTGAGGTTGGTATGAAGGTAGTTGTCGCTTGTCCCGGCGCTATGGTGCGCTGGCACGGCGAGGGCGAGCCTGTCGAGATCAAGAACACTAAGCTCCGCGGTGTCGCAAGCTTCGGTATGATATGCGCGGCGGTTGAGGTAGGTCTTGCCGATCTCTTCCCGACAGAGGACGATCACGGCATTATGGACCTTTCCGCATTCGACTGTGAGGCAGGTACTCCCGTAGCAAAGGCGCTCGGCCTTGAGGATATGATCCTCGAGATAGACAACAAGTCTATGACCAACCGTCCCGACCTCTGGGGCCACTACGGAATTGCTCGTGAGCTCGCGGCTCTTTACGACCTTCCTCTTGAGCCTATCGCGCCCTATACCCCCGAGGCGTGTGAAGAATATGACGTCAGAATCCTCGATGAGGAGAGATGCCCGAGATACATCGGCGCTAAGATTGAAGGCCTCGGAATCAAGCCCTCGCCCTTCAAGATGCAGTCGAGAATCTGGCGTGTAGGTATGCGTCCTATCAACGCGCTCGTTGACGTTACCAACTACGTTATGCTCGCGGTAGGTCAGCCCACCCACGTGTTTGACTCCACACACATCGTTAACCACATAGAGGTTCGTACGGCAAACGAGGGTGAGAAGCTCCAGCTTCTTAACGACAAGGACCTTGCGCTCACTACCGACGACCTTGTAATCGCTGACGCTGAGGGCGCAGTAGCTCTCGCAGGCGTTATGGGCGGCGCTAAGGATTCGGTCCTTCCCACCACCGACAGCGTTATCCTCGAGGTTGCAAACTTCGACTCCCGTACCGTGCGCAGAACCGCGCTCAGATACGACAACAGAACCGAGGCTTCCTCCAGATACGAGAAGGCAGTTGATCCCGAGAGATGCGATCAGGCGCTCTCCCTCGCTATGGAGCTCTTCGCCGAGCTTTATCCCGAGATGAAGGTTACCGCCTTCACCGATAAGTATCCGAGAAAGCTCCAAAGAAAAGAGATCGACGTTGACTTCGATTGGCTTGACAGAAGACTCGGTATCAGAGTTCCCGAGGATATTGTCAGAAAGAAGCTTGGCACCATGGGCTTTGACGTTACCTTCACCGACGAGGGTATGCACATCGTAGTTCCTACCTGGCGCTCCACCGGTGACGTCTCCATCAAGGCGGACATCATGGAGGAGGTAGCGCGTATGTACGGCTACGAGAACTTCCAGCCCACCCCCATCACCACCAGCTTTGACAGCGCTATAAATCAGCTTGATATGGACCTTGTGCGCAAGGTCAAGGAATACCTCGCATTCAAGGCGGGTATGCAGGAGATATTCACTTATCCCTGGATGACCGATAGCTTTGTAAACGCTATCCTTCCCACCACCGAGGGTGTGCTTTCTCTTTCCACGCCCCCCTCACCGACCGAGAAATACCTCAAGTCGACACTCCTTCCCAACATCTGCAAGGCGGTAG
This sequence comes from Clostridia bacterium, assembly GCA_017453245.1. GTDB lineage: Bacteria > Bacillota > Clostridia > Oscillospirales > CAG-272 > UBA1740. The sequence goes on along the minus strand of JAFTKM010000005.1, from coordinate 7,087 downwards.
TGAAGAACGAGTGGAACTTCGATGAGTTCGCTATCTTCGAGGAGGCACAGATCTTCCGTGATACCGACTACACAAGCGAGTATTCCGAGATAGAGAAGCTTCCTTATCAGCGTAAGCACCTCGGCTGCGCGTTTGTCGGAAAGTCTGACAAGATCCAGACTCTCTTCCGTACGGCAAAGGGCGTTATCGAGGATATGCCGAGATACACTCATATGGAGGGCTTCACCTTCGCAAAGGTTGAGAAGCCTTACTGGGCAGACGAGACCGTATGGCTCAACGTATTCCTCGGTGACACGAAGATCGGTGATATCGCGCTTCTTTCCAAGAAGGCGGCTCTCGCCTGCGATATCAAGGTTCTCTCCGCTGTGCTTGTAGAGCTCGATATGGACTCCTTCAAGCCCCTCAAGTCAAGAACTAACCGTTACGTGCGCGTTCCCGAGTATCCCACCAATGAGTACGATATCTCCTTCCTCGTTGACTCCTCCGTTAAGTGGAGCGAGATCTACTCCGCAGTTCTTCCTAAGAAGTCTGACGACAACCTTCTTCGCGAGGTTCTCTTCGTTGACGAGTACAAGGGCAAGCAGATCCCCGATGGCAAAAAGTCTATCACTCTGCGCCTTGTTATAGGCTCGGGCGAGAAGACTCTTACCGGCGCTGAGATCGAGACCGTTGCTAACAGCGCGAGAAAGAAGCTCGCAAAGGCGTTCGGAATCGACGTAAGAACAGTATAATCAAATAAAAAGTAAAACACCCAAAGCAAATGAGCTTTGGGTGTTTTTTGTAAACAAATGTTTTGATTAAACGGCTTACGGCAGATATCTTCTGATATCTACGCTATTATCCTTTTCACCGTAAAACAGACTTAAGGGTATCTTTTTAATGATGTTCATCGGAACGCCCTTTGCGTCGAACAGAGTGAACTGCCACTCCTGCGCATCAAGGTATAAGAAGAATTTGTTGAAGAGCTCGTTGTCGGCCTTTGGATCGATACCGTCCTTCGTCTTTATTATGACTACGCTTGCGAAGAAATCGCTTGTGATCGTCTTTCTTACAACGTAGACCTCGTCGATAAGGTCTGACATTGTTCCGATAAGCGAGAGCAGACCTTCTCTGAGCTCCTCGGGGAGCTTTTCGCTTGAGAGATTATCCTTAGGCGTGATCCTCTCGAGCTCGGAATACTTCGTTTTCTTCTCATCCATCAGCGTCATCACGCGCTCGCGGTAGACGTCAAGATCGTCCTGCCTTCCGGATATACAGCAGAATTGTCCGATGGTCTGCATACCCTCTTCTATGTAATTGTGGTTTGACTCTATCGCGTGGTAGATATATTCAATTCCTGACTCATCAAAGGAGTGGAGCAGGGTACAGCCCTTTATGAAATACGCATAGTGGTTTGCCGAGTCGGGAAGCTCGTTTATAATACGCTCGCAGAGGGCGTCAGCCTCGCTTACACGTCCGAGCTGTCTGTATGCAAAGATGATCTCGCGATAATCGTCACCTATTTCCTTATCCGACTCCTCCCACTTAGTTACCGTCTCGAGGGGCTCAAGGTAGACCTCGCTTCTTTCGTTTTCGTAGTTTTCCTTGCGTATACTATAGATGTTGTTATCGACGTGTTCGATTATCTTTTTCTGCTCACTCTTATAGCTGTCGGAGTCGGGGGATTCGTGTATTGAATAGTCGGTGTGTCCGATTGCTTCGAGTCGCATCTTTATAGTGGGGTGAGTTGCCGAGCGGGAAATGATCTCAACGTCTATCAGCTTATTCCAGAAGTCAGAGCGCTTTTCGGTCTGCTCCTTGAAGCCGTTAAATTCCTCTTTAACGATATTCGCCTCCAGCTCCTCCGAGATACAAGACGCAGAGGTATCGTATGATCCCTTCTCCCAGGAGTAGAGCTCGTAATACTTCAGCTTGAGCAGAGATGATCCCGCATATTTCGGATCACCGTATTCTCTCATTGCGCTGTCCGCCTTTTCCTCAGCGCTTATCGTTGAGGCGTAGGAGTAGAGCGAATAATTGATGCCGTAAATGGTGTCGGGGAGCTTGAAGAATATATCGGCTGCCTTAGACAGCGCTCCGCCGATGCCGCTTTCCGTGAGCCACCAGTAGTGCTCGGTCACGGTCGATGAGGGAGCCTCCTCATTTTTGAGATGGGCAAATTCGTGCAGGAGAATATTCTTGAGCTCCTCTCTTGACATCGTGGCAAAGAGCATAGCTCCTATCTGTATTGAGATGTTGCTTCCGAATCTTCTGATACCTGCGGTGCAGTCGGCGAGAATAACTATCTTAATATTTCCCTTGACTCCGAGGATATTCGCAGCCTCTCTTGCGACCGAGTATAGCTCAGGGAATTCAGCGTCATCAACGTAGCCGTTATCCTTGGTGAAAAGCACCTTGGGGTAGGGGAGGCGTATACGCGCCGCCGCGGCGTATATGACAAGGGTAGAGAGCAGAGTCATAAATGACCAAAGTCCAAGTCCCGCGGACACGAAGGAAAGGGCGACTCCGTTAAGGGCAACAAGGACGGTATACACGTTTGTCAGGACCAAAAGAGTACGCAGCTTACAGAGTAGCCTTTTAGCGCTTCTGTCGGCGTGCTCGCGGTGTGAGTAGAGAAATGCGGCCATCTCGGAATGGCTTCTCGCCTCGAACCTTTTTATGTAAGCCGAAGAGGTAAAGTAGTTGCCCAAAAGAAGAAGCGCCTGCACTGAAACCAGCACTAAAAATGCGATAGCAAGAGTGTCCTCACTGACTCTGCCTTTTAAGAGGATCGCGCCAAGCAACGCGAAAATAAATGATACTGCGAAGGATACGCCGAGCGTTGCCGCATCGCGCTTTTTCAAGGCTTTGTCATAAGGCGAGAGCTTTGGCTTTGGCATGGGCCCCGCACCGCTTGCCTTGCGTATCGACAGAGCTACGACAAACAATAGCACGACAGCAAACACTTCAAGAATGGCAAAGACGGTGAAGATCGTTTTATCCCTATCGGTGAAGTCTGCAATATCTCTCCCGCCGGTTAGACCTACCGTGACGAAAATACTCGCGAACATATATATTATCAGCACCGCTAAAGCAATATACAGTATTTTTGTTTTCTTCATGTAATTCTCCTTTCTGGTACAAAATGAAAAGTATGGTTGTCAAAAACGGCTTAAATCGCAAGTGAACGTAGCCTTTTGATATCCGTGAGCTTTATTCCTCCGCGTGACAGCTCGACGATACCCTCGCTTGAGAAATACTTGAGCATACGCGTGACGACCTCTCTTGCCGAGCCCATATACTTCGCTATCTGCTCGTGGGTGAGGTGGACGGTGTCACCGCCCGTCTTTGACACCTCGTCAAGAAGGAATATCGCAAGTCTTTTATCCATACTCATAAAGAGTATCTGCTGCATTACCCACATAACGTCCGAGAAGCGTGAGAGCGCGGTCTCAAGAGCGAATATCTTAGCCGCGGTATTTCTCTCAGCTAAGGCGGCGTAGGCGCATCCTCCGACCACGATGCACTCGCTGTTTTCCTCCGCATCTACAAAGACGTCAAAGGTTATGTTATTCAACACGCAGGATGCCGAGAGCATACACATCTCACCGGGGAAGAGTCTGTAAAGGGTAATTTCCTTACCCTCGTCCGAGAGAATGTATAGCCTGAGGCTTCCTTTTCTTATAAGTATAATGCCCGTGCACTCGTTTCCGTTGTGTATATTTGTCCCCTTGGGGAAGGAGATATACTGAGATGAGTTTATAAAGGTCTCTTTTTCAATCTGACTTAATTCATCCCAGAAGGGAAAGTTATCTCTGAAAAGGGAGATGAGCTCCTCATTTTGCATGATTGCTTGCATAATATATACCTCTATATATCATAATTATCTCTTGATATCTATATTCTAACATTACAAGTAGCGGATAGTCAAGGAAAAGGGGTGAAAAATATTTTTTAGAATGAGTCTAAAAATGTGACAAAGTCACAGAACTAAGCTAAAGAAAGGAGTATAATGAAGTCACAAAACAAAAACACATACCGAAAGGAAAAAATAAAATGGCTAACAATAAGAAGTTCTATATTTGTGAGAAGTGCGGCAACGTAGTGGAGATCATCAACGCATCGGGCGTAACTCCTCATTGCTGCGGACAGAAAATGAGCGTTCTTGAAGCGGGCGTCACAGAGGCAAGCAGAGAGAAGCATATCCCCGAGGTTGAGGTATCAGATGGCAGAGTAAAGGTATCTGTCGGCTCGGTAATTCACCCGATGGCAGAGGAGCACAGCATCCTCTGGATATATCTTGAGACCGACAAGGGCACTATGAGACGCGACCTTAAGGTAGGCGAGCCTCCGGTAGCGGAATTCCATCTCGCGGACGAGAAGCCCATAGCCGTGTATGCATATTGCAACCTTCACGGCCTTTGGAAAAAGGAAATATAATTCATAAAACCGTCAATAATAGGAAAAAGGAGAAAGACACAATGATGAATGAAAGAGTACACGAGCTGCTTAACGATCAGATAAACAAGGAATTTTACTCCGCGTATCTTTACCTCGATTTTTCTAACTACTTCAAAGAGAGAGGTCTTGACGGCTTTGCTAACTGGTATATGATCCAGGCGCAGGAGGAGCGCGACCACGCAATGCTCTTCTATCAGTTCTTACAGAACGAGTCGAAGAAGGTGACACTTGGCGCAATCGACAAGCCCGATAAGGAGCTCACAAGCGATATGGACGTTCTTCTTGCCGGACTTGAGCACGAGAAGTACGTTACCTCGCTTATCCACAACATTTACGCCGAGGCATATGAGGCGAAGGACTTCCGCACTATGCAGTTCCTTGACTGGTTCGTCAAGGAGCAGGGCGAGGAGGAGACCAACGCTAATGATATGATCACCAAGATGGAGCTCTTCGGCTCGGATCCCAAGAGCCTTTATATGCTCAACCAGGAGCTTGCGGCGCGCGTTTATTCGGCTCCCTCGCTTGTACTTTAATTTAAAGATATAGAAAGGAATTACGATATGAAATACGTTTGTGACGTTTGCGGATGGGAATATGACGAGGAGGCAGGCTGTCCCGAGTGCGGCATCGCTCCCGGCACTAAGTTTGAGGATCTTCCCGAGGACTTTGAGTGTCCCCTCTGCGGAGTAGGCAAGGATCAGTTCTCCGAGAGCTGATATAAATATTTAGTTATGGATGGGCGGACGGTTAGCGTTCGCCCTTGATTTTTTTGTTCGCGTGTACTATAATAAACGTAGGAACAGAGAAAGGAAGTCTTATGGAGCTTGTTTTATTGACCGCGTTAGGTGTCGGCGGCGCAACCGTTGTCGGCGCTCTGATCGGCTTTGTATTTAAAAATATATCTCATAAATTTTCGGATATAGTTCTCTCGTTTGCCGCGGGAGTGATGCTTTCCGCCGCGGTGCTCGGACTCGTGCTTCCGTCACTTGAATACGGCGGAAAATACGGGTTACTTATCACGGTTGCGGGGGTATTTGTCGGAGCTGTTGCTCTTAACCTCATAGACAAGCTTGTGCCGCATCTGCATAAGCTGGCAGGCCCGGATATTGAGGATCACCGCTCAACGAGTCTTAGCAAGGTGCTTCTGTTCGTCTCTGCGATAGCGATACATAATCTTCCCGAGGGCATTGCCGCCGGTGTAGGATTTGGCTCGGGAGACGTAACTCAGGCGCTCGTTATTGCGGGCGGTATAGCACTTCAGAATATACCCGAGGGTATGGTCATCATTGGACCGATGCTTGCCGCGGGAGTGAAGCCGAGGCGCACCTTTATCATCGCTATGCTCACGGGACTTGTTGAGGTGGTCGGCACGCTTATCGGCTACTTTGCGGTCAGCGTTGCATCCTTTATCCTCCCCTTTGCGCTTGCGTTTGCGGGCGGTACAATGCTTTATGTTATCAGCGACGAGATGATACCCGAGACTCACGCTCACGGCAGTGAGAGGGGTGCGACCTATGCGCTCCTCGTCGGATTTTGCCTGATGCTCGCAGTTGACGTTTTGTTGGGGTAAGACAGCACCCGTGTTGAGTTTTTCGCACTTTTATTGCTCATTTTGGAGGCTTTTATGAAGATATTATCTATTGGAAACAGCTTTTCCGACGACGCGCAGAGATATTTACGCGAGATTGCGAGGTCGGAGGGCGTTGAGATCGAAACTCTCAATCTTTGTATCGGCGGATGCTCGCTTGAAAGACACGCTGATAACATAAAAACGGGCAAGAGGGAGTATCTCTTCCACTATAACGGCGATATGAATTGCGAGGACCTGATCACCATAGACGAGGGAATTTCGATGCGCGAGTGGGATATCGTTACTCTCCAGCAGGTCAGCACAGAGAGCTTCAAGGAGGGGAGCTTCTATCCTTATATTCACGAGATAGCATCTTACGTGAGAGCGAAGCTTCCGAATGCGAAGATATACATTCACCAGACTTGGGCGTATGAGCACGGTTGCGCGAGAGTCCTTGAGGTGACCGATGGCAAGGGCGCTGAGTTTATGCTTGAGGGGATAAGACACTCATACGGACGAGCAAGACGTGAGATAGGCGCGGAGGCGATAATTCCTTCGGGCGAGCTTATGGAGCTGCTCTACCAAAATGGCGCAAGCAAGATATACCGCGATACCTTCCACGCATCCTACGGACTCGGCAGATATGCGGTAGGACTTCTCTGGTTTAAGCTCTTTACGGGCAGGAGCGTGTTAAATAATAGCTTCTCAGCATTTGACGAGGAAGTGTCAGGCAGTGACCTTGAGATAGCGCGCAAATGCGCGGAGTCGCTTTCGTTTGAGCGATGAAGTGTAGGGGCGTGTGGATTTTTCTAAGTAAAAACGGATAAAAAGGTGAAGGGGCTGATTCATTTAGGCGTAATCGAAAAAGAGTCGAGAAGCCAATGAAAACAACCCTAGAACTTAATATTTGCATATGTAAGAGGTGGAAATTGCGAGAATTTCCACCTCTTACACTCTTTTTCTATCGCCGTTTCCTCGCTCGATGTATTCATATACATCTCTCGCTCGTCAGCCGACGATTTCCATCCTAAATTAATCTAGCCCCGAAAGGCGCTTCGCACTAAGAATTCAGTCGTT
>JAFTKM010000004.1 GCA_017453245.1 Clostridia bacterium | reverse complement strand
TCTTCGGCTGCCATAAGTCGCAACTCTTTACTGTACTTCTTGTATTGCTTTCGTATTTTAGACATAAAAATAACCCCCTTAGTGTAGTCTTGAAAACCTTTTTGTTTTTTCAAGTGTCTACTCTAAGGGGATTATATCACAAGCCAATTTGTTCTCTCTTTCTACTTTATGTTGTTGGGTTTAGCCCACAAAGCATTTGTTTGGTCATATGCGATGCTCGCGCTTTACTTAAAGTGATATTTTGCATTAAAAACATCACTATACAAAAGAAGCATTTATCACCCAAAGTCTCCGATTACCAAGGCATAAATTCCTCGCCAAGAAGCTTTAAGAGAGCCTCGGTGAAGAAGTAATCCGCGTAGATGATATGGATATGAACAACATTCATCTGCTCGGGCTTTACGGGGTAAAGTACGGTACCGTGTGTAATCATATCGTCTCTGTCAGGGTTGTAGTCGGCAAACTTTGCCTCAATAGCCTTGAGCAGATTGATAGCCGCGTGCATATACATACCGCCCTCGTTCTCGGGCAGAGCCTTTGCAAGCTCGATAAGACCGCAAGCCGCGCAAACACCCGCTGTGGAGTCATAAAGCACGGGCTCGGAGGGAGCGCGGAAGTCAACGCGAGGAAGCCAATCGTCACAGCAGTTAGCAATGAAGTAGTTGGCAACGAGCTTTGCCGCGTCGAGATATCTCTCCTCCTTAGTGTGGAGGTATGAAAGCACGAAGCCGTAGAGTCCCCAAGCCTGACCGCGAGACCAGCTGGAGCCAACGCAGTAGCCCTGACCGCCGTGAGTAGCAACTACCTCACCTGTATCTCTGTCGTGCTCAACAATATGCACGATGGAGCCGTCGGGACGAAGGTGGTCCATAATGGCCATATCAGCGTGATCGATAGCAACTCTCTTAAATCTGTCGTCACCGATAACGTCGCTTGCCCAATAGAGAATGGGAAGGTTCATAAGGCAGTCAATGATTGAGAAATTCTCAACTGCGAGTCCCTGCCACGCGTGGTTCCACGCGCGGATAAATCCGCCGGATTCCTCTTCGTATCTCACAAAGCGAGAGGAAAGGTTAGCCGCCATATGAAGGTTTCGGTTCATAGACTTCTCGTTTCCGGTCAGGCGGTAAAGCGCGCCGGAGAGAATGTGCCACATAAATCCAACGTCGTGATAAAGTCCCTTGAAGTCCATAAGAGCCTCGTCAAGAAGCTCCTCGGAGCGAAGCGCTGTCTTGAGGTACTCCTCATTCTTCGTATAGTTATAAAGAAGAACGTTAAGTCCGCCCCAGAATCCGCTGGTCCAGGATGCCGCGCGCACGCTCTTGTGCGAGCCGTTCTCATCAACACCGTCAGCGAGCTTGTCGCGCGAGCGAAGTGTCACCTTAGACATCTTCTCATTAACCTTCGCGAAAGTCTCGCGAGCCCATTCTTTGTTCTCATTAAGTATTTCAGTATAATTCTTCATTTTACACCTCAAAATGAAAATAGTTATTTACAAATTCATCTCTATTTCAAGAGGCTGAGCAAAACTCAGCCTCTTATCTCTTTTTTCAAAAACAATATCCGTCTTTCTCTAACTATCTAAAAAAAGAACTCAACAAATTAAGATTTTTTTCGAGATAGTTGCCACGTACTTCTACGCAGATAATCAAGCGAAAGTGTATCGGGGAGCTCGCTCACCAGAACGCTCGCGCAGATTGCTCCGCGGCCGCTCACACGTCGGTGTGAGCAAGTACGAAGTACAAGAGCGGTAACGCTCGGGGCCGCATAGGAGTAAGGCGTATACAATATACGCCGAGTTTGGTAGAATACGGGGGAAATATCCAAAAACCTTTGGCGACGAGATTTTGATGCAGTTTCCGCCTTTCTCGACCCGAAGCAATAGCTTTCTCGCTGCGGCTCGGTCACGCTCGCGGAAAAACAACACTCAGTTGTTTTTTAACACGCTCGCGCCGCTTCGCTACCTATTGCGAGCCTTATTCAGGCAAACAAAAACATTCACACTATCATCTAATCCAAAGTATTTTTTCGAGATAGTTGCCGCGTACTTCTACCCGAAGGCGTATACAATATACGCCGAGCTTGGTAGAATACGGGGGAAATATCCGAAAAAATCAGGGCTGCTTGCCGAAGTAAGCCTGTATTCCTCCATCTACATAAAGTATCTGACCGTTTACGAAATCAGACGCGGTAGAGGAAAGGAATACTGCGGGACCTGCGAGGTCCTCGGGGTTGCCCCAACGGCCTGCGGGAGTCTTGGTCTCGGTGATGAAGATATCGAAGGGGTGCTTGGATCCGTCGGGCTGAGTCTCACGAAGAGGAGCGGTCTGAGGAGTAGCTATGTAGCCGGGGCCGATAGCGTTGCACTGAATGTTGTACTGACCGTACTCGGACGCGATATTTCTGGTGAGCATCTTAAGGCCGCCCTTTGCGGATGCGTAAGCGGAAACGGTCTCACGGCCAAACTCACTCATCATAGAGCAGATGTTGATGATCTTGCCTGCGCCCTTCTTGATCATAGAAGGAATAACTGCCTTGGAAACGATGAAGGGAGCGTTGAGGTCAACGTCGATAACCTGTCTGAACTCGGAAGCCTTCATCTCGATCATGGGGATTCTCTTGATGATGCCCGCGTTGTTAACGAGGATGTCGATAACGCCGACTTCCTTCTCAATCTCTGCTACCATTGCGTTTACAGCGTCCTCATCGGTAACGTCACAAACGTAGCCGTGAGCCTTGATGCCGTCTGCCTCGTAGGAAGCGAGACCCTTGTCAACGAACTCCTGCTTGATGTCGTTGAAAACGATGGTTGCGCCTGCGGCTGCAAGTCCCTTTGCGATTGCGTATCCGATACCGTAGGATGCGCCGGTGATGAGAGCTACCTTGCCCTCGAGATTAAAAATCTGAGTGTTTGCCATTTCGGTTTCTCCTTTATTTCTCTTAATTATCTTAATTCCTTGGTTTCGATATGGTCCATATCGGTGAATTCCTGATTCTCACCGCACATAGCCCAGATGAAGGAGTAGTTCTTAGTGCCTACGCCGGAGTGGATAGACCAGGAGGGAGAGATAACTGCTTCCTCGTTGTGCATAATGATGTGTCTTGTCTCCTTGGGCTCGCCCATCATATGGAATACAGCATCGTTTCTGTCCATATCAAGATAGAGGTAAACCTCCATTCTTCTGTCGTGGGTGTGGCAAGGCATAGTGTTCCAGTTGGAGCCGACCTCAAGCTGAGTAAGTCCCATAGCAAGCTGGCAGGACTTCATTACCTCGGGGTGAATGTACTGGTTGATAACTCTCTTGTTGCAATCCTCAACGGAGCCGCAAGGAACCTTACGAGCCTTGGTGATATCTATCTTAACGATAGGATACTGAGTGTGCGCGGGGCAAGAGGTCATGTAGAACTTTGCGGGGCACTCGGGATCAACGCTCTTGAAGGTGAGGACCTTGTTGCCCATACCAACGTAGATACCGTCTCTGGGGTTCATCTCATACTCGACACCGTCAATGGTGATAATACCCTTGCCGCCGATGTTGATACAGCCGAGCTCACGTCTCTCGAGGAAGTAATCTGCGGCAAGCTCCTTGCCTGCCTCAAGCTTAAGCTCCGCGAATACGGGCATCATACCGATCACGATGATTCTGTCGATATGGCTGTAAACCATTCTGATATTGTCCTTGGTGAAGAGGTTCGCAATATGGAACTCCTCTCTGAGTCTGTCTGTTGTGTAATACTTGACGTCTTTAGCGTTGGCAGCGTCTCTGACTTCCATTCCTTCATTCTCCTTTTTTATGTAATTACCGTAAACCTCAATCTGCGTGAGCGCCGCGAAGGACAGCGAGCCGTCCTCGAGTCTCTGCTGCTTGAAGCCGGTGAGCTTTACCATTTCTGTTTCTTTGGGTTCAAATTCTACCCTCTGACCATCGGCTGTGCCGATGAGATTTGCGTGAACCTTGGTTCCGTCCGAGAACTCAACGTCACATTCCTTCCAGTACGTGTCGTGCGGGAAATCCGCGCGAAGGAAGAGAACGACGCTCGATACCTCGACCTCGGTGCCAAAGTGCAATTCGTACTCAAGGTCCTCGCGAAGGCCGCCGCCCCAAGAGTGATAGGGGAAGAAGCCGTGGTTGGAGTTATCGATAACACCGTCGATCGCGTTGCGCTCAAAGAAGCAAGGATCTTCACGGGTAACGAAGTTGGCAACCGCGTGGGGATAATACTTAGGTACGTTGTGTCTGTCGTGCGAATTGAGTGAGATAAGGCGCTCGCCGTAGGTCTCAGCATCGGTAGGCTCGGAAACGACTATTCTGTGGTCGTCGCCGTCAAACGCGCCGGGAGCGTAGCAGGCCTGTCTTTCTCTGTCGAAAGGCACAAGGAACTCGTAAGTTCCGTCGGGAACGTAAACGATGGACTCGGCAAGTGTCGGATCAAGCTTCAGCTTAACGAAGGACGTGTCACAAAGCTCAATTCTGAACTTGTCACCGAGCTCGTATTCGCCGTGGAAATGCTCGTCTATTTCATTTCCGTAAGCCTTGAACTTAACGTCGCCGTTTTCACGAATCAGCTTTAAGTTAATTATGTCAATCACCCCTTTTCACCTTATATATTAACATATCTTTTAAAATAAATCAACCGTTTTATGAAATAATTAAAGTCAAATGTTTCGACTGTGCGAAGATAGCATAAAAAAACAGACACCGCCTTTTTTGACGGTGCCTGAAACAAATTATTTAAGAATGGATACGGAGTCTGAGATGTTCTTTTCAAGAGCCTCTCTGCCGTACTTATCGACATCAGCCTTATTCTTCTCACCGTGAGTAAGACAGCCCGCGCCGTTGATGCATCCGCCAACGCAAGCCATACCCTCGATGAAGTTGCCGTCAAGCACGCCCTTATTAAGCTTGAGGAGTGCCATACGGCAGGCCTCGATGCCGTCGCATACCACGGGCTTGATCTCGAAGTCGATATTCTGCTCCTTCATCGCCTGAACGGCTGCATCGGTAAGACCGCCGGAGCGAGCGAAGATACGTCCAAAGTAGGAAGCGTTATCAAGCACGCCCTCCTCAAACTCTGAGAGCTCGAAGTCGCGGCTGTCAAAGAGCGCCTGAAGCTCCTCAAAGGTAAGAACGCAATCCACATAGGGCTTAACGCTCTCGAGCTGTGCCTCCGCCTTCTTAGCGGTGCAAGGGCCGATGAACACTACCTTGGAGTTAGGCGTAGTTTCCTTTATGTACTTAGCGAGAACGGCCATCGGAGACATATTATGAGATATATGCTCTACAACGCCGGGGAAGTTGGTCTTGATGTAACGGACGAATGCGGGACAGCAGGAGCTGGTAAGAAGGCCCTTCTCGGAAAGCTCCTTTGCCTCCTCAAGCGCTACCATATCCGCGCCGAGCGCCGCCTCGATAACGTCGTGGAAGCCGAGCTTCTTCATACCGGTTATGACCTGACCGAGCTTGGCGTAGGAGAACTGGCTGGAGATGGAGGGAGCAACGATAGCGTAAACACGGTAGCTTCCTCTGCGGGTGTCGTTGCGCTCGCTCTTCTTAAGAATATCGATAGCGTTGAGGATAAAGGACTTATCCATAATAGCACCGAAGGGACACTGGTAAACGCACGCGCCGCACTGAATACACTTGTCGTTGTCTATTGTAGCAGCCTTCTGCTCATTCATCGAGATGGCCTTTACCTTACAAGCATTCTGACAGGGGCGCTTACGGCTGACGATCGCGGTGAAGGGACAAACCTTTGCGCACGCGCCGCACTCACGGCACTTGGACTTATCGATATGAGCCACGTGATTGTGGTCGAAGCTGATAGCGCCGAATCTGCAAACGTCCTCACAGCGGTTGGCAAGACATCCGCGGCAGGCGTTGGTGACCTCGTAGCCTCCTACGGGACACTCGTCGCAGGCAACCTCGATAACCTCGATAACGTTGGGGTTATTCTTGTCGCCTCCCATAGCGATCTTTACTCTCTCGCCGAGGATAGCTCTCTCCTTGTATACGCAGCAGCGCATAGTCGGCTCGTTGCCGGGAACGATCATCTTGGGAATATCCATAACGTTTTCAAGAAGTCTGTCTTCCCAAGCAAGACGCGCTACTTCTCTGAGAACTTTATATTTCAAATGTTGAACTTTAGTGTCAAATTTGCGCATAATTCTTTACATCTCCTTAGAAATAACTAACTTTTATACGCTTACCCATTTTCTTGAGCGAAGCAGTTAATTCCTCAACAAGATTCATTTTTATGTTGAAGTTGATAGGAAGGTCGGGGTTTTGATGGGCGGGGTTTATCGCCTTTCCAACGTAGAAGTTGATGTCGGTCGCTTCCTCGAAAAGAAGGCGGGATATGCGTGAGGCTCCGTCCTTTTTGAAATTCCATTCCTCGTAAAGTTGGTTTTCTCCAAGATAGTCCTTCGCATATTCAATTACCTTATTCATTGTAATAACGCCCTCGGTAACGAGGTCAACGCCCTCTATCTCCGCTATGGGTGGAACGTCACTTCTCTCAAAGCTCAGCGTAGCCTTCACGGGCTTGCCGAGATACTTTGCCGCTATCGACGAGGTCGTGCCTCCGCAGATAATATGCTTTCCCTCCTTTGAGAAGAAGAGAGACATCATACGGTTTGCGTCATCTCTGTTTGAGGGCGGGCCGAAGAGAAGATTCATAGGCTCGCGCTTACGTATCTTAACGACGCATGCGGTGGTATCGTCTCCGGGCTTTCCGCCATAGAGCTTATCACATTCGTCAACAAGCATTGTGGAGAGATTCTTGGCGGTATATCCTCCCGCAACGAGCGCCTGCATATACGCGGCTATCTCTTCCCTCTTCCAGCCAAAGTTATATCTGCCGCCGATACCTGCGTGAGGACATCCGTCACTCATTGCGATGAACACATCATCCTCCTGCAGCTTGATAACGGACTTGTATATCTTTTTGCCGCCGATATTCATCTCTGTTTTCGGATACTCGTACACCTCGTAATCTCTGATAACGATAACGTGAGGATTGTCGTACTGAATGATCTCCACCGTCTCGTTGTTTATGAGGTGCATAATGGTGAAGGTGGAATACGCCACGCCTCGGAGTGAGCACACGGGCAGAGTCGCCGCAATGGTGGATACGCACTCCTCTATCGGCAGGCCTGCCGCCATCATAGTCGAGATGATCTTAGCTGTAAGGGTGGAAAGAATACTAGCCTTAACTCCTGAGCCGAGTCCGTCGGCAAGGACGATGACGGTAGAGCCTTCATTTTCCTCTACGACGTCAACGTGGTCTCCGCAGAGCTCCTCGCCAACGTGGTTTATACTTTTGTAGCCTATATCAGCACATAAATCATTCATTTTCAATAGACTCCTTCAGCTTGGTAAGAGCTATCTTGGTCTCAGCGGCGGTCTCACCGAGCAGTGACGCGATCTCCTGAACGATACGCATCTGCTTCTCTACCACCTTGTCTGCAACCTCTACCGTCTGACGGCTCAGATTTTCCTTGCGCTCGCGATCCTCCTCGTCCTCGGTTATGTCACGCATAATACCGATGAGCATATGAGAATCCTTATCGTAAACTACGGTCTGTCTTACGTACTTCTTATACTCCGCAAGATATACCTTCTCGTCTCTGACGCTTCTGCCCGTCGACTTCACTCTCATAAATACCGAGGGGTCGAGAATTCTTACCACGGGTTCGCCGAGAACGTCACTTTCCGAGCGTATGTTCATGATCTTGCGCGCGGCTGTATTGATCTGCTGGACCTCGAGATCCTCATTGAGAGCTATAAGTCCGTTAGGCGTGTTCTTAACGATAGTGTCGGAGAAGCTCTCCGCCTTTTCCTTAAGGAAGGGCAGACACATTGAGATATCCGCCTTGCCCTGACAGATCGCTATTGCCTTGTCACGGCAGGTATTGTATCCGCAGGTTCCGCAGTTGAGCTCGTCGGAGGGCTTGAACTTACCCATCTGACGAAGCGCGCTCATTATCTCAAGCTCGGAAGGATCCGCGATGGTGTGCTCGATGTAGGTAAACTGCTTTCTTATCTCGGAGGATATGGGCTGAGCTACGTCAAAGTCCCTCTCGCCCGCATATTCCGCAACGGCCATATAGTCACCGACCGTCGCTCTCTTTCTGTGCTCCATTACCGGACCGCCGATGCAGCTGCCCACACAAGCAGACATCTCGATAAAGCACTTATGTATCTTTCCGCTCTCGATATCGCGAAGAGCGTCCATACAGTTCTCTACACCGTCAAGCGCTATATAAGTATAGCCGGAGATGTTCTCTGCCATTGTTTTTAACACGCCCCCCGTTGTCGGGAAGAATCTTGCCCTGCTCTCCTCTATGGAATCCACCTCGGGAGAAAGAGCTATCCCCGCCTCCTTAAGCATACCGGAGAGCTCCTCGAAGGTGAGCACCGCGTCAACGATGCCCTCGTAATGATCAGCCTCATCCTTCTTTGCTACGCAAGGACCGATGAACACCGTCTTGGCATTAGGGATTCTCTTCTTTATTTCAAGGCAATGAGCCTGCATAGGCGATACAACGTCGGCAAGATATTCAAGTGCCTTCGGGAACTTCTTCTGAATAAGAAGATTTATGGAATGACAGCAGGAGGTGATAATGATATCTCTGTCATCCTCGCGGAGCATACGCTCATACTCGTTCTTAACCATTGTAGCGCCGATGGCGGTCTCCTCTACGTCGGCAAAGCCGAGCTTCTTGAGAGCCTCTCTCATAGACTCAATGCCCACGCCGTAGTTGGCAATAAACGAGGGCGCAAGGCTCACGATGACGGGCTCACCCGTCTGCAAAAGCACTCTTACCTTCTCTGTGCCGTCGGCAATTTCCTTGGCATTCTGCGGACACTGAACAACGCAGTTTCCGCAAAGGATACATTCGTTAGATATGATGTGCGCCTGATTGCCGGAAAAGCGAATAGCCTTTACCGGACACTTTCTGACACATCTGAAGCAAGACTTGCAATTACTTTTTTTAAGTGTAAGGCAATTCATACTGAAGCACTCCTTTAGATAGCATCAAGAATATAAGTCTTGAAGAACTCCTTGAAGTTCTCGCGTGTTATTCCAACGTGAACGTCGTCATTGACCTGCACGGTCACTCCGACTCTGTTGCATTTTCCTATACAAAAGCTGCCGGTGAGAACAACGTCATCCTCTATATGATGCTCCTCGATAGCAGCCTGAAGTAATTCTACGATATCCTGCGAGCCCTTGAGGTGGCAGGACGATCCGACACAAACCTGAATTATCAACATAGCTTATACCTTAGCGAGCACTTCTTTAGCGAAGAAATCTCCCACGGTCTCGGGGGTAACCGAGAAGAAGTCATCATTTACGGTAACGCAAACACCCTTCTGACACTTGCCCATGCAGAAGGTTCCGCCAAGCTCAACCTTCTCGCCGAGGTTGTTTTCCGCGATAAGATACTGGAGCTGCTCAACCACCTGGCGAGAGCCCTTGATGTGACAGGAAGAACCGATACAAACTGTGATTTTAAGCATGATAT
This sequence comes from Clostridia bacterium, assembly GCA_017453245.1. GTDB lineage: Bacteria > Bacillota > Clostridia > Oscillospirales > CAG-272 > UBA1740. The sequence continues at coordinate 113,716 of JAFTKM010000004.1, read as the reverse complement.
TTACCTCTCTATTTAGTCATTTATATTTGGCTTGATGCGGGCGTTTTTCGCCCGCATCACTAGTGTTTCTCTGATATTGCTTTCGGCCAACTACCAGCCTTGAGTGAGGGTATTTTGAGGTAGAAGCGTCGTTCTTCGACTCGTAGCAAAAGCTTTCTATTACGAGCCTTGGTCAAAAACGGCGGATATACCAAATCACCACTCTTGAGTGAGGGGATTTTGAGGTAGAAGCGTCGTTCTTCGACCCGAAGCAATAGTAACCTATTGCGAGCCTTGGTCGAAAACGGCGGTTATAACCAAAATACACCACTCAAATCAAATTATTGGTAGTCTACCACGCCAACCCAGCTCATCAGGAACTCGCGCTCCTTCTCGTTGCCCTTTACGGACTGAGAAGCGGCTACGATGGGCATCCACTTCTGGACGTACTGCTTCTGGGTGTTGCTCTTCTTGCAGAAGGTGTCAAGGTAGAGCTCTGCGCCTGCGATGTCACCGGTAAGCCAGAAGAGAAGATAGGTGCGCGCAACGTCAGCGGAAGCGTTACCCTGAGTAGCGTGAGACCAGTCGAGAATGTAGGGAGTGCCGTCCTCGGCAATAATGATGTTGGAGGGGTTGAAGTCACCGTGGCAAACCTTGTTGTGCTTAGGCATACCCTCGAGGCGTGTGTGAAGATCGTAGCGTGTGGTTGCGTCAAGATCAGTCGCGGCGATCTTGCGGCTCATCTTGTCCTTGAGCTTACCGAGAAGGGGGCAGGTCTTAGCATGCACACTCATCTGAAGGTCTACGAGAAGGTTGATGTACTCTTCCTTCTTGTCCTCGTCCTCACTGATGAGCTGAGCGAGAGTCTTACCCTTGATGTACTCGGATACGATAGCCCATTTGCCATCAACCATAGTAACCTCAAGAACCTTGGGGATATTGAGTCCGATGTCCTCGATTCTGGCCTGATTGAGAGCCTCGTTAAGGACGTCTGCCTTGGAGTACTCCTTATTGAATACCTTTACACATCTGTCGCCGTCGCGATAGATGGTCTTATTATTTCTTACTGCGATTACTCTGTCAAGTTTCATCTCATTTTTCTCCTGTGATTAAGCCTTTTTTGTATTAAGCCTTTTTGCCCTTGCGGTAGGGAGCCTTGATGGGATCGGGAGCCTGGATATCGAGATCCTTGGGAGGCATCTCGGGCTCAACGAAGTGATTGCCGTAGTACGCGTTGAGGTACATCTGCTTGATCTCACTCATAAGGGGGTATCTGGGGTTAGCGCCGGTGCACTGATCGTCGAACGCCTGCTCTACCATGTCGTCAAGGCGAGCGAGGAAGTCCTCCTCATCGATGCCGTAATCCTTAATGGTAGCCTTGATACCTACTCTTGCCTTGAGCTCGTTGATAGCCTTGATAAGGTTCTCGAGCTTCTCCTCGTCGTTCTTGCCGCCAAGACCGAGGTAATCCGCGATCTCTGCGTATCTCTCGAGGGTGTGAGGATGATCGTACTGAGAGAAGGTACCCATCTTTACGGGAGCCTCAGCCGCGTTGAAGCGGAGAACCTCCTCGATCATAAGAGCGTTTGCAACGCCGTGGGGGAGATGGTGGAACGCGCCGAGCTTGTGCGCCATAGAGTGGCAGATGCCGAGGAACGCGTTTGCGAACGCCATACCTGCGATGGTAGCCGCGTTTGCCATCTTCTCACGAGCCTCAACGTCGGTCTGACCGTTGTCGTAGGCTCTGGGGAGATACTTGAATATGTTCTTGAGCGCCTGGAGCGCAAGACCGTCGGTGTAATCGGTTGCGAGCATAGCCGCGTATGCCTCAACTGCGTGAGTCACAGCGTCGATACCGGATGCCGCGGTAAGTCCCTTGGGAGCGGACATATGGAAGTCGGTGTCGATGATCGCCATATTGGGAAGGAGCTCGTAGTCCGCAAGAGGATACTTAACGCCGGTCTTCTCATCGGTGATAACCGCGAAGGGTGTAACCTCGGAGCCTGTACCTGCGGAGGTGGGGATTGCGATGAAGTATGCCTTCTCACCCATCTTGGGGAAGGTGTAGACTCTCTTACGGATGTCGATGAATCTCATCGCCATATCCATGAAGTCTGCCTCCGGATGCTCGTAAAGAACCCACATGATCTTTGCCGCGTCCATTGCGGAGCCGCCGCCGAGCGCGATAATGGTGTCGGGCTTGAATGCTGCCATCTGCGCCGCGCCCTCGGTCGCATTTGCAAGAGTGGGATCGGGCTGTACGTTAAAGAAGGTGGTGTGCTGAATGCCCATCGCGTCGAGCTTCTCGGTGATAGGCTTGGTATAGCCGTTCTCGTAAAGGAAGGTATCGGTTACGATGAACGCGCGCTTTGCGCCTCTTACTGTTCTGAGCTCGTCAAGAGCTACGGGGAGGCAACCCTTTTTGATGTATATTTTCTCAGGTGTTCTGAACCAGAGCATATTTTCTCTCCTCTCGGCTACTGTTTTGATGTTAAGAAGGTGCTTTACACCTACGTTTTCGGATACGCTGTTACCGCCCCAAGAGCCGCAACCAAGTGTGAGCGAGGGAGCGAGTCTGAAGTTGTAGAGGTCTCCGATACCGCCGTGAGCCGAGGGCGTGTTAACTAAAATACGGCAGGTTCACATTCTTGCCGCGTATGCAGCGAGCTTTTCATTATCGGTGGTCTCGTTGATGTAAAGAGAGGATGTGTGACCGAAGCCGCCGTCCTCAACGAGCTTGTCCGCCTTGTCGAGAGCCTCCTCGAAGGTCTTTGCCTTATACATAGCGAGAACGGGAGAGAGCTTCTCGTGAGCGAACTCCTCGGAGAGCTCAACGCTCTCAACCTCACCGATAAGGATCTTTGTTCCTGCGGGAACCTTTACGCCTGCGAGCTCAGCGATTCTCGCCGCCTTCTGGCCAACGATCTTAGCGTTGAGCGCGCCGTTGATGATAATGGTCTTACGAACCTTCTCGGTTTCCTGGGGATCAAGGAAATAGCAGCCTCTCTGAGCGAACTCAGCCTTAACTGCGTCGTATATGGATTCAAGAACGATAACAGACTGCTCGGATGCGCAGATCATACCGTTATCAAAGGTCTTGGAATGAATGATGGAGCTTACCGCAAGAAGGATGTCAGCGCTCTCGTCGATGATCGCGGGGGTGTTACCTGCTCCAACACCAAGAGCGGGCTTACCTGAGGAATATGCGGCCTTAACCATACCGGGGCCACCGGTAGCGAGAATGATGTCAGCCTCCTTCATAACCGTGTTGGTCAATTCAAGAGAGGGCACGTCGATCCAGTCAATGATTCCCTCGGGAGCGCCTGCGGCAACCGCAGCCTCGAGAATGAGCTTTGCCGCCGCGATGGTGGAATTCTTAGCTCTGGGGTGAGGGCTGATGATAATAGCGTTACGTGTCTTGAGCGCGAGAAGGCACTTGAAGATCGCGGTGGAAGTGGGGTTGGTTGTAGGAATAACAGCGGCAACAACGCCGATGGGCTCGGCGATCTTCTTAATGCCGTATGCCTTGTCCTCCTCGACAACTCCGCAGGTCTTGGTCTCCTTGTATGCGTTGTAGATGTACTCTGCGGCATAGTGATTCTTGATCACCTTATCCTCAACGATACCCATACCGGTCTCCTCGACCGCAAGCTTAGCAAGAGAGATTCTCGCCTTGTCAGCGGCGGATGCGGCAGCCAAGAAAATCTTGTCAACCTCTGCCTGAGTGTAGGTAGCATACTTCTTCTGCGCGCTTCTGACGTTGTCAAGCGCTTCGTGAAGTGCATCTACACTATCAACAATTTTGTAAATCTTACTTTCCATTTTATATATCCTCCATAAATTATTAACCGATTTGATTTTTTAGATATGCAAGGGAGAGTGCCAAATTCTCCTGCTTCAGAAGAACTCCCTCAGGTAGGCTCAGCTCACACGGAGCAAAGTTCCACACCGCTTTGATGCCGCTCCTTACCATCTCGTCGGCAACCTCCTGCGCGGAGCCCTGCCCTGTTGTTATTATACCGATGCGCACCTTGTTTTCCCCGCAAAAGCTTGAAAGCTCTCTGATGGGGAGGACGGGCTTGTCGCTCCTGCCGATACGCATAGGCTGCTCGTTGCAGTCAAAGGCGGCGATGATCTTAACACCGTACTCCTCGAAGCCGTCGAAATCAAGCAAGGCCTTGCCAAGCTTGCCCGCGCCGACGAGTATCGCGTTAGTCAATCCCTCATATCCGAGATGGCATTCTATATCACTTATGAGCTTTTCGGTTTCATAGCCGATTCTAGGTCTTCCCTTGCCCGAAACCGTCGCAAGATCCTTGCGGACCTGCACTTCACCGAGCGAGAGCCCCTTGGCTATCACCGTTGCGGATATCGTCTTGCACGAATCCGGCAGACTCTTCAGATATTGCAGATAAAGCGGCAGTCTTCCGAGCGTTGCCTTGGAAATATTATTCGCGTGCATAAGCCACCTCCTTTTTTACTTCGTTAAAATTTTATCATAGTTATTTCATTTTGGGAATTATTAAATTGTTATATCAGTGTTATAAATATCGATATAACATAAATCGATATCGCAATTATCGATAAAAAGAAGCAGCCCTGTCCACGCGGATCAGAGCTGCTTTCGCTGATATTTTATTGTTTTTTTGCAGGAAGGAAGTCGAGCTTATTGTCATAAGATACCTCCGTAGGCGGAATGCCTATTTATTCATGCTATAAAAATTTTCTTTTCGATTCACAGAGCGCTGTGATAAACTGCTTGTCAAGCTTTGACAGCTTGTAGCCTTCCTTATATATAAGAACGTCCTTATATACCTTTCTGTTATCAACGCACTTTTTCTGCACGAGTCCGTATCTGTCGAGTATCTGCTCGGATGCGGGAGATACCCACATAAAGGTCTCGGGATTCTCGGAGAGCAGATCGAACTGACTCGCCCTCTCGAAGATGAAGATGCGGCGGTCGATATTGTCGGGGAGCTCCTCCTTCACCACCTTGGCAAGAGGGAGCGAGGGGACGTAGGGATCTGCGTGCGCTATCTCGATATAGGGCGGAAGATCGTCAAAGGTGATCTCCTCCTTCTTAGCAAGCGGATTGTCGCGGCTCATAATGAGGACGTAGGAAAACTCCGCGACCATCTCGTAAGAAAGGCCCTTTTCCTCAAGCATAGACTTGAAGAACTTGTCATAGTTCTCCGCATAGCGGATAATGCCTAATTTATAATCCTTGTTGAGTACGTTATTTATAGTTCTTTGCGAATTCGTTTCCTTATAGAATATCTCCGCGGGATCCTCCGTGATACCCGTGGAAAACTTGGCAAAGGCATCGGAGATATAGCACGCTCTCGGGACGGAGATCGAGAACTTCTGCTTTCTCGGTGAGCCGTGTCTGTAATGACGCTCAACGTCGTCTATCTGCTTCAGAATGTTCTCTGCATAGCCGATGAACTCCTCGCCCTCGGGCGTGAGCTCCATACCCTTGGCGCTGCGGTTGAATATTGTGACACCGAGATCGGCCTCAAGCTCCTTGATGGATCGGCTTATATTCGGTTGAGCGATAAGGAGCGTTTCCGCAGCCTTGTTGAGCGAGCCGAGCTTTGCAACCTCTACCGCGTATTTCATATGAAGTATATTCAAAATACAGCCCCTCCTTTGGTTTCGCATTTAAGGTCTCTCTTTATAAATATAACACATTTTATATCTTTTTTCAAGTCCCCTGCGCGATAAATTAGTACGCGCGAGGTGTAAGGGAGGGAATACGGGTTGACAAGGTAGGTAAAATAAGGTATAATATAGGTGATAAATGATGAAGGGAGGCGGCAAATGAAGTTCAGGCATAAATATCTGAATCCGACCGTGCTTTATATATGCGTTTTTGTCTTTGGACTTTTTATCCTCGGTGTAAGCGGCAGCGTCGTTGACTGGGTATACGCCTACCTCAATCACCTGTTCCCAAAGACCTTCCCGATATACAACCAGATATACGATATAGAGACCTATAACAAGCTTGAGCGTATAAAGGATATATGGTCGGTCTTTCTTTCTCTTGTCGTGATCAACCTCATCGCGCTTAGGATAGATAACAAGAAATACGAGCGGATCGTAAGCCTTACCGACGGAGAATATCTTATATGGGACGGCATCAAGCTGTACTTCAAGGAATTCTTCATAAGTGATCTGATCGTATCCGTGATCATCCCCGCGGTGCTCGTCGTGCCCGCATTCTTCTTAACCGAGGACGTGCTCAGCTACTTCGGACTTATCTTCTGGAATTGGCTCGGCTACAATATGAAATTCTTGCTGGATCTCTTCCCTGCCATACTCGTATCTGCGGCGTTCTCCTTTATCGGCAGAATGCTTGCAATACCGATCTGCGTCAAGGCCTGGCGCGGCGCGTGGATGACGGATATATAGGAGGGCTGTATGGTAGACGTAATCAATCTTATACTCCTTATTGTCGCGCTTATCCTCATAGTGCGCTTTATCCTCTGGTCACGCAAAAGGATCGTTATGATCATAAGGCTTAAGAGCCTTCAGAGAGAGCTCGGCGCTGAGGTGAAATTCTTAAGGTTCCCTCTTTTGCCGACGCGTACAAGCTCGCAAAAGCCCGATCTATACGTTAAAATACTTAACACGGTATACCTCATCCGCCTTTATTCGGGCGGTAACAAGCACCATATGGTGCACTTCTCCTCCGAGAGATTTTCGGTGAGGTATATGAAGATGGCGATGAGAATGCTGACCTCCTCCAAGCGTCGCGCGACCGGTCTTGCATACGTGGAATCCGGCAAGGCCTTCACCGTAAGCTCAAAGGTGTTTGTGTCACGTCCGCTTGAGCTTCCCGATAAGCTCGCCACGGAGGACGTCAAGGTAGAAAAAATACTTCTCTTCAACCCCGCGCCTCACGCCGTAAGCTACGTCCTGCCCGAGAAGACCGGTATCAAGGTCGCGCTGACGGGCGACGAGGTCTTCGGTATGAAGATCTATACCGGCTCAAGCTTTGTTGAGTATGCGAAAAGGCAAGCTCGTGAGGGCGATAAAACGAATAACTAATCAGAAAAAACGCAAGAAAATCCACACGGGGTGGTATTTCTTGCGTTTTTTTCTTCTTACCGTTCGAAAGCTGTTTTACATTTCCCAGCTACCGAGCCAGTTTGAAAATTCATTATAAACCGCATTCATTTCGCTTGAAAGCTCAGCTCCCTTATTAAGGGTGAATACGTAGTCCTCGGTGCCGAACATCTCTACGTATTTGTATTCGGAGGTGTAGTTTTTGCTTTCAAGCTCGCCAAGTGCCTTTTTGGCAAGCGCCTCAGCCTTGCGGACGTTGGCTACCAGATCCGAAAATGCGGTTTTATCCACCGCCTCGATCTTGGCCACGATGGAGTCAAAATACCCCTCCTTATATCCGTAGTTGAATTGCGCGCCGTCGGTATATATAAACCTCTCTGCATCGCTGGCGTACAGATAATAGCCGGGTACAGTCTCGCCCTTTTCATTAGTGTAGCTATTGACGTAGTAGGTCGGCCATGCGCAAAGGAAGTTGACGTAATCGTACATCTTGTAGATATCGCTCACCACGTCGGCGCTGGCTATCTTCTGCCAAAGAGCCATATTATCCGACAGATCCTCTGATTTAATAATTGTATAGGTGGCGTCAACGATCTTGGAGCAGAACTCATATCCGTATTTATCGGTGAAGGGCTCATCCTCGCTTTCGGAAACCACCAGGGTTCCGACAACCTGTATAGCCTGATTCGTATACGTGAATGACTCTCCCTTCTTCGGGTATATCTCCATAGTGTTGGAGAGCTGAGACGTGTTAGGCACACAGAAGGGACAGCTCTGGTAAGGCAGATTCATAAGAAACATAAATGAGCCGTCCACGGGAGAGCTCGTCGCCATATACCCGCTGATGGTAACTGTGGTTCCGTCAAGAGTCTTCAAATAGTCGTATCCGGACGTCGCCTTGAAGCTGAGCTTGGTAACGCCCTCGCCGTCAGGATCTATTTCCTTATCCTTTTTACATCCGACAAAAGATGCAAGGATAAGGGATAAGGTGAGTATAAATGATATTATTTTGTATATATTTCTTTTCATTTTCATAGGTTAATCCTGCACACCATCCTTTCTCGACATACAGAAGGTCCATATCACGGTAGGGATAACGCTGATGGCAAATACCGCGAGGAGAATAACGAATTCCATCGGGTAAACCTTCGACATATTGAGAACCACGCCCATCGACTCGACGTAATCGTTCATCAAGGACATACAAAGCCTCGATACACCAAAGGCAAGAATAACCGACAAAAGTCCCATTATGCCGTTCTGGATTATGTAAAGGAGATTGATTCTCTTCATACTGATACCGATAAGTCGCATTAAGGAGATCTCCTTGGCGGAGTGGTACATATTGAGAAGAGTGATGATGGAGATGATCATTATATTCATAATGAGAATTACCGCCGAGAGAACAAAAACGATATATTTGGTATCGTCCGCATCGTTCAATACGTCACGTATAACACTCATAGGCTCTATTGCCTGGAGAGTGTAGTTATCTCCGCCCTCGGTGGTGATGATCCTTCCGTCGTACTCGGTCACCAGCTGCATAGCGTATCCAGGATTTTTCGTATTAATGAGAATGGCGCAAACGGTAGCGTGTGCGTGGTGCTCCTCGCCTTCGTGCTCCCCCTCCTCTTCACTGTGATCGTGCATTTCCCAAAGCGTATTTATCTGAGTGAAAACCACGTTATCAAAGGATGAATGACTTCTATCGAGAATACCGACGACGGTGAGGCCCTCGGCGTGTACGTCGGTTCCGCTCGCGGAGTGGCTGGTGTGTATTTCGTCGCCGACCTTGAGGTCACAGTATTTCGCGACGTTATATCCCACGACCGCTTCGAGCGATCCGGAGGCGGTAAAAAGTTCTCCCTCGGCCACGGTCTTGCCCGACAGATAATTTGGAGTCGTACCGACCACGTCGTAGCCGTTGTAGCTGTCAGCCATCGCGAAGGGGATGACCGAGGTCACCCTCTGATCCCTCTGAAGGTCGGATACGACCGAGTAAGGAATGGTACCGACGGGAGAGTCCGTGAAGTACATCGTGTTCATGGCAAGCTGAGTGTTACTGCCCGATGGGCCGATGATGGCGGAATAATATCCCGCATTGTTCGTTATGCCCTCGTCAACCTGAGTGGCAACGTTGAAGGCAAGAACGCCAATGCCCGCAGAGATAACAATTGAGAGGACGATGAGAATAACCTGCACCTTCTTGATCGCCATATTTTTGAAGGCAAATCTTAACATACGATCGCCTCCTTTTCCGTAACGGTATCGCGGATGCCGCTCGTCATTTCGTTCATATCGACGACCTCGTCGAAATACTTCGCGAGTCTGTCGTCATGAGTTACAGCGATAAGAGTTTTACCGCCGGATGCCTCGATAAGCTCCTTGATAACCTGCTCACCGATGGCGAAGTTAAGGTTACCCGTCGGCTCGTCGGCAAGTATTATATCCGGGCGCTTCACCAGAGCGCGGGCTATCGCAACTCTCTGCTTCTGCCCGCCCGAAAGATGCTTTATCTTAGCGTTTTTCTTTTCAAAAATACCAAGTGACTTCAGCATATCGTCCGTACCCGAGACATCCACTCCTTCAAGGCGAAGAATACCGATATTGTCTGCGACAGTCATATCGTTTATCAGCTTGAAGTCCTGGAAGATATACCCTATCCTCTCGATTCTGAACTTATCCTTTGCCTTTTGCGTAAGATCGGTCATTTCAACGCCGTCAACGGTTATGGAGCCGGTAGTCGGGGACAGTATTCCCGCTATCATATTAAGCAGGGTGGATTTTCCACAGCCGGATGCTCCGAGGAGCATATAGGATTTTCCGTTTTCAAAGATCATATCGCGGTAAGAAATTTCCGTTTCATTGCGGAACTGCTTACCGAGATTTTTTATTTCAATCATTTCAATTTCCTTTCGTATTAAGCTTTTCCAGGTTAGTCAATGTTAACTCAAAACATATTCTGTTCAGATTAACACCGGCAGGACAAGCTTAATCCGAAAGCTTCACCTTAAGGCCGACCGGAGTAGACTCGCGGCCAGAAAAAATATGAATATACAGCTTATGGTTGAATATGAAGAATTGGATCATCCAACCGACAGTCATAATACGCGCCGCAAAGGAGAGAAGCTCAAGTGTGCTTTCGATTATCAGACACGCGGCACAATCGGTATTCACATTATCGTGAGAGTGAGGTAAAAAAAACAACGGAGGCGCAAGCAACAATCAATACCACGCATAAAACGGCGCACAGCCTCTTTATTGCGTCACAACGTATTTTCATATGCTTTCACCTCCTCAGAATGAATTTTATTTCACACGGATGCGCCCTGTCACTCTTCAAGCAGAGCCTTAAGCTCCTCTACACTTGAGAAGTAGTAGTCGCAGTTTTTCTTCATAAATTCGGCAATCTCGGGCACGTCATACGCCCAGCCTGCCGCGGCAAAGTGTGCGCCCGCGCCCCTTGCCATATCGTAGCCGGGCTTGAGGTCGTCAACGACGAGTATCTCCTCGGGACGGAGGTTATACCTCCGGCAAAGGTCGAGGATACACCACGGACTCGGCTTACGGTTTTCCTTGGGTATATCCCAGCCGTAGATAACGTCGGGGCTCGGCAGAGCGTTGTGCTCATAGTCTCTGACGATATAGTGAGTCATGGAGTGAGAGGCTACGGCAACGATGCCGCCCTTCGCCTTGAAGTCGGCGATTATCTCGCGCATACCGGGATAAGCTCTCGGGAATCTCGTGCGGATAAACTCGAGCCAATACTCCTCCTCGTGCTTCATCTCCTCCTCGTTAAGTCCTACCTCGTCGGCAAGAAGGGAGATAATACCGGGATCGAAGTTTTTGATTATAAAGCTCTCAAAGGTATAATTCTTCACAAGCTCGGGACGGTAGTCCTCGAGATATGCCATGAAGGACGGATAATGGATAGCCTCGGAGCTGGCGACCACGGTATCATCGTGGTCAAGTACAAGACATTTATATTTCATCTTTCAAATCCATAAAGGTTATTTTTGGTGTGTGGACGGTAAGATCGCTCCTCTGCACGGTAATAGTCCTGCCCCGTGTGAGGTTTTCAAAGAGTCTTTCGTCTCCGCCGAAGGATATATCGGTGAGAGAATCACACCCGTTGAAGAGCTCGATATCCTCAAGCTCCATAAGCCTTTTCGGGATAGCAATGCGGGAAAGCGCGGAGCAACCGAAGAAGGCGTCAAGACCTATTGATGCGGTGCCGACAGGAAGGATAAGAGAGCGAAGAGATGTACAGCCCGCAAAGGCGCGGCGGCCTATCTTCTGAAGTCTTACCGGCATTTCAACCGTCGTAAGAGAGCGACAGCCCTCAAAGGTGGAGTCGTCTATCATACCCATATTATCGGAGAGCTTGACCGCCTCAAGCGAGAAGCAGGAGTAGAAGCAGTTAAACTCAACGAGCACGCAGGAGTCGGGAATCGTAATCTCGGTGAGGTTGAAGCAGTAGGCAAACGCGCCCGCGCCGATCATATAGACCGACTCGGAGAGCTTGACCTTCGAAAGGCTCGCGCAACCCTCAAATGCTCCCTCGCCTATTCTCTTTACGGTGTCGGGGATATTTACGTCGTAGATGGATGAGCAGCCTGAAAACGCCTCGTCACCGATGGTCTCAAGACCGTACTCCATATACACTCTCTTAAGATTCGAGCACCCCGCAAATGCGCAGGCGGATATTCTCTTAAGGCTCCTTGGAAGGTAGACCTCGCGAAGCTCGGCCGAGTCGCGGAAGGCGTTCTCGCCTATCTCCTCGATGCCCTCCTCTACGCGGACGACACTCATATCTATGCCGTCCTCATAGAAGCCTCTGTATAAAACTTTGTTTTCCTCGTCGAGAGGATTTTTGATAAAATCAGTCATTATTGTAAACCTAGTTTTACAAATTATTGATTAACCAAGCTTTTCAAGAGCCGCAGTAAGAGATACTCTTGTTTCAAGATACTTCTGAAGCTTTGCTCTCTCTCCCTCGATAACAGCGGCGGGAGCCTTAGCTACGAAGCCCTCGTTGGAAAGCTTCTTCTCAAGTCTCTCGATCTCGGAATCGTTCTTCTTCATCTCAGCGCTAAGGCGAGCCTTCTCCTTCTCAAAGTCGATAACCTCGGAAAGAGGAATGTAGAGCGAGCCTGAGTCGGTAGCGATCATAACTGCGTCATCGGAATCGTAGGAATCGGTGAGGATGACCTCGGATGCGGATGCGAGCTTCTCAATGATCTTCTCAGCCGACTTGAAGGTGCTCTCATACTTGGTAACAACGTAGAGCTTAGCCTTCTTTGACGGAGGAACGTTCATCTCCTGGCGGCGCGCTCTGATAGCGGTGATAGCGGTGATGATTCTGTCGATATGTCCCTCGTCCTCCTTGAAGTTAAGGGCGGGATCATACTCGGGATAGCTCTCGATCACGATGCTCTCCTTTTCGTGAGGAATAGCCTGGTAGATTTCCTCGGTGATGAAGGGCATATAGGGGTGAAGGAGCTTGAGGATCGCGGTAAGAACCTTTACGAGCACTCTCTCTGCGGTGAGAGCGGTCTCGCCACCCTCGAAGAAGCGGCTCTTAACCATCTCGATATACCAGTCGCAGAAGAGGTCCCAGGTGAAGGAGTATATCTCTGCAAGAGCGATACCGAGCTCGTAATTTTCCATATTATTGGTTACGCTCTTGATGAGCTCGTTAAGGCGGGAGAGAATCCACTTGTCCTCGATCTTGAGGTCCTCTGCCTTCGGCTCGGTGAGGAGTGTCTCGTCATCATTCTTAAGGTTCATAAGAACGAATCTCGATGCGTTCCAGAGCTTGTTAGCGAAGTTTCTTGCCGCCTCGATCTTCTCGTCGGAGAATCTCATATCGTTGCCGGGAGCGTTACCCGTTGCAAGCGCGAAACGGAGAGCATCTGCGCCGTACTTCTCGATGATCTCAAGCGGATCTATACCGTTGCCGAGCGACTTGGACATCTTTCTGCCCTGCGCGTCTCTTACAAGACCGTGAATGAATACGGTGCTGAAGGGCTTCTCACCCATATGCTCAAGGCCGGAGAAGATCATTCTGGATACCCAGAAGGTGATGATGTCATAGCCGGTAACAAGAGCGGAGGTGGGATAGTAGCGAGCGAGGTCTGCGGTCTTGTCGGGCCAGCCGAGTGTCGAGAAGGGCCAGAGCGCCGAGGAGAACCAGGTGTCAAGAACGTCCTCCTCCTGTCTTACCTTGCCGCCGCACTTGGGACAGGTGTCGATATCAACCTTAGAAACCTCCATATGTCCGCACTCGTCGCAGTAGAAGGCGGGAATTCTGTGTCCCCACCAGAGCTGACGGGAGATGCACCAGTCGAGGATGTTGTTCATCCAGTTGAAGTAGTTCTTGGAGAATCTCTCGGGAACGAATCTTACAGAGCCGTTCTCAACCGCCTCGATAGCGGGAGCGGCAAGAGGCTTCATCTTAACGAACCACTGATCGGAGGTGAGGGGCTCAACGGTAGTGCCGCAACGGTAGCAGGTGCCAACGTTGTGGGCGTGGGGTTCTGTCTTAACGAGATAGCCCTCTGCCTCAAGATCGGCAACAAGCGCCTTACGGCAGGTATATCTGTCCATGCCCTCGTACTTGCCTGCGTAGGAGTTCATGGTAGCGTCGTCATTCATAACCTTGATCTGCTCGAGGTTGTGTCTCTGTCCAACGAGGAAGTCGTTGGGGTCGTGAGCGGGAGTGATCTTTACACAGCCGGTACCGAAGCCGATCTCAACGTAATCGTCCGCGATAACGGGGATCTCTCTGCCGACGATGGGGAGGATAAGAGTCTTGCCGATGAGGTGCTTGGTGTTCTCGTCCTGGGGGTTAACCGCAACGGCGGTGTCGCCGAACATAGTCTCGGGACGGGTGGTAGCGATCTCAACGTATGCGTCCTCACCCTTTACGGGATACTTGATGTGCCAGAAGCTGCCGGGCTGATCCTTGTACTCAACCTCCGCGTCGGAAAGCGCGGTGAGGCAACGGGGACACCAGTTGATAATTCTGTGGCCGCGGTAGATAAGGCCCTTGTCATAAAGGTTAACGAATACCTCTCTTACTGCTCTTGAGCAGCCCTCGTCCATAGTGAATCTCTGACGGGACCAGTCGCAGGATGCGCCGAGCTTCTTGAGCTGACCTGTGATTCTCGCCTCGTAGGAATCCTTCCAATCCCAAACTCTCTCAAGGAATTTCTCACGGCCGAGGTCGTAACGGGAAAGTCCCTCGTCAAGGCGGAGTCTCTCCTCAACCTTGATCTGAGTTGCGATACCCGCGTGGTCGGTGCCGGGTACCCAAAGAGTGGAGTAGCCCTGCATACGCTTGGTTCTTACAAGAATGTCCTGGAGCGTCTCGTCAAGGGCGTGTCCCATATGGAGCTGACCGGTAACGTTTGGCGGAGGGATAACTATGGAGAAGGGTTTCTTCTTTTCATCGGGATCGGGCTTGAAGTAGCCCTTGTCACACCACTCACAGTAGAGTCTGTCCTCAAACTCGGAGGGGTTGTAATTCTTTGCGAGTTCTTTTCTCATTTTATTTAGTCCTTTCGGTTTATTAAGCAAACGTATGTGCGTTTTAGCGCAAAAACCTCACACGGGTGGGGGTTAAAAAACAAAAAGCCCCGAGATGCGCTATGCATCTCGGGGCGAATAAATCGCGGTACCACCCAAGTTCAAGGCGTGAAAACACGCCTCCTCATTAACTCTTATCGCGAGTGACGCCGCGGTCTAATAGGAATGATCCGTTCTTCGCGGTTACAACGCGGCTACCTTCACCGACCGACCGCAGGGCTTGCACCAACCGCCCACTCTCTGAAGCGCATCAAAATCGACTACTCCTCCGCGAGGATAGCATTATTCTAACACAAAAGTTTAAGAATGTCAATACAAAATATATTAAACATTTTGCTTAAACTGTTTTGTTACAATAGGTGTGTCAGTAAACGAGCCTTGAACGAGGTAACGAGGTTATTTACTCACAAAACTAAACTGAACAAACCGAAAGGAACAGAACAAAATGGAAAAGATTATTTTGGAACAGGAAATTGTAAATGTCAACGGCAAAGATTATGCCAACTATTTCGTAAGAGGAAATTTTGTAGTAAGAGGAAAGACCGTAGAAAAGAAAATTCGTATGGATATTCCCAAGAACGATGTGGGAATGTACGATGTTCTTGATATGGTTTTCGAGGACAGAAAGGCAGTTGAACTTTACAAGATTGCAAAGGTCAATCGTGATGTTACAACCGGCAGAAAGACAACCACATATCGCTATGAGGTAGTAAGTGAGGACGGAACACTCCGTGCTCGTGTTATCCCAAGCGGTGAAAGCAATAACGCGCTTCTTGACAAGCTCTATACTGATTTGAAGCAGGAAACGCTTGTTGAAGATGACGAGGACTAAATCCTATTCTTAAATTGTTTTCTTGTGGAAAATATACCTCGTTCCACTTGAAATATATTAAGGGTAGGTCGCAAGCCTACCCTTTCTCTGTTTTGACAGAAAGATGTCAAAAGTGAATGTTTTTGGTAGCTACAAAACATAAATTCCCCACAAAAAAAATCACAAGAAAGGACAGACTATGGCACATTTTATCAACACGAAAAATGGCAAGAAAATCGTTCTCCGTAACCCTGCCGAAAAAGGTAAGAGATATGCTCGTCAGCTAAAGTCGGGTAGAGTTGCCGAAACAGGCAAAGCACTCAATAACACAGAAAAGGCTTGGCGTGGCGGTTATCTCACCGCAAGACAGGACAATGCTGACGCTTACAATGCAAAGCGAGGTATAAAGAGAAAGAAACGATTTCGTAAATCGAACTAACCACCCAAACAAATGCGCTAAAAAGAAGCAAAAGAAAATGAGTTTTTATGAATACGAAATGAGGAAAACGGCTGAAAATCGGTACAAAGATACAATGATGTCAGACTTTCCAAATGAACACGAAAGCTCATTTACATCTGCCCTATTAGATTTCTTTGGATTGTAAAGGAGATTTAATATGCAATTAACTATTGGCGAACTTTATCACATAGTGATGATGATTACAGGCGTATGGGCTATGTTATGTAGCGTTATATACCTCAAAGCCTTTTTATCAAAAGAAAATCAAAAGAAAAATCACAACAAAAGGAGAAAGTAAATGCACAAAAACAAATCATTTTTCTCCGCACAAAATATCGCTCTCATTCTTGCGATTGTAGCGATTATTTCTTCTTTCTCCATATTTTTTGAAAAGCCACAGTCAAGTGGCGGTATTAGCGGAGAAGAAAGCGGAGACGGAAAAACAACATTTACCGCTACCACCGAGGAATACAAGGACTTGCAGAAGTTTGTAAAATGGGTGGATAGTGAGGGTGAAACAGTTAGCACATCACCTACATATCGTTACAGAGCCACCGAGGAAATGGAACTCACCGCAGTTTACGAGGATATAGACTTTGTTATTGCACAAGGCTCGTCCACTTGGGATAGTTCCACACATACCCTTACCGGAAGCAAATGGACGGATATTAACTATCTTGAAATGCCCCTTGAAAAAGGTATGTCCGTTACAGTAGAATGGACTATCGGTGGCAATTCTGACTTTGGTCTTGCTTCAAGTGAGCAGATTGCAAATCCCACAGATAACTCGTGGGTGATTTCAAGTGCTACCACATTGTTTGCACCTAAATACAATATGTATTTTGGTACAGATCAATCCTCTTGGAAGTACATTACAACTACTTCAAATCCCTCTTTGGAAGATTGTTCTATACCTTTCTCCACGGATTTACGTGGACAGACAGTAAAAGTAAAGATTGTTCTTGCTGATGAAATTGAATTTTACATTGACGATGTTCTTGTAACAACTTCAACTATTGATTTCACTTACGCATATAACGATAAGTATTACTTCTCTTTCTGGGGATCTGGTGGAACAATTAAGCTCGTAGAGTTTGGTTGGGATAAGGACACAGAACAGGTTTTTAGCGGAGTAGCACTCGCAAGCGATTACTATTCGGGAAAGACTATTACTTTCCTTGGAGATAGCATTACTGCGGGCGTGGGTGCTACTGATACCGCAACCGAGAGATATTCTACTGTTCTTTCAACTTTGCTTGGAGCAACAGAAAACAATATGGGTAATAGCGGTTGGGTTATTTGTACCGGTGGTGTTCGTAGCTCTCAATTACAGAACATTTCAAATATTCCCACAGATAGCGACCTCGTTATCGTAATGCTCGGTACAAACGACCAAAACCTTGCCAATAGCTCACAATATACTCTTGGTACAGACGGAGACACTACCACAACAACAGTTTGGGGTGCGACTGAAACGATGTGCAGACAACTTGCAGAGCGTTTTGAGGGCACAAATACAAGGATAATTATTTGTACTCCCCCTTACCAAAAGGGTACTGATAGCGAAGTGGCTGGCGGTCACTTATATTCACTTCGTGATATATCCAATGTTATTATGACTTGTGCGAAAAGAAACGGTCTGCTGTATGCAGATGTAAACGCTTTGGCAAATCTTACTGACGATGATATGAACGATACACTTCACCCTAACACAAGCGGTCACGAAAAGATTGCTCAATATCTCGCAAAGTATATCCTTTCGGGATATGAATATTACACCCCCTATGAAAATTAAAACATAACAAAAGGAGAAAAAACAATGAAAATTAACACAAAGACTAAAAACACTCTCAAGAAGATTTTACTCTGTGTACTCGGTGTTGCCCTTATCTTTGGCGCCTTCACCCTCGTATCAGACTATAAGAGCGAGGAACTGAAAACAGTTCATGTCTCTTATCATATCGGAGACCTCAATAATAGCGGCGCTCCTATCGAAAATGAAAACGCTATGTATAGTGATGCCTTTGAGTGTGCAGGACTTACAATTACCCCTGCCTTTGACTCGCAGGTAGAATTTAAGGTAGCGTTCTACGATTCCAACGGACAGTTTATTTCTCTTGTTCCCAAGACTGCCGTAACTACCACTTATGATGTACCCGACCTTGCAACACACGCTCGTGTTGTTCTTACTCCCAAGAATACCTACGAAAACGATGATGATAAGATTGGTCTCATTGAAAAGATTGAGTTAGCAAACGATATTGAGATTAAGGTATTTAAGGATCAGCTTTCTTATGAAAAGGTTGATATTACTGCCGATGTAGCTCTCAACGGTACTTACTTCACCAACTCGCAGACAGAGGGTAGTCCTCTTGTTTACGATGCAGAAAAGGAAGAATTTACTGTATCTACTCTTATCGAGGTAGACGATTCTTCTGCACTTCTCATTAAGTCTACTACTCCCGGACAGACTTATCGTTATGCAATTCTTGATAGCTCCGAAAATGTTATTGAGGTAGATTATATTAAGTATGACGGTGAAGGTATGTATAAGATTGACCTTCCTAACGATGCTCACTATGTAAGAATCGTTATGAACATTTCCGCTACATACGATGCTTGGCTTGCAAAGTAATATAACAATAAAACAAATGTAAAAGAATCTTGTATTCTTATTTAATTTGTGATATAATAAAGTAAAAACTGAAAAAAGGTGATATAAATGTTCAAAAAGATTTTAATTTGCTTTGTAGTTTTTACTTTAATGTTATCTGTTTTATCGTGTTTTGACAATTCGGGCAGTACGAAAATGCCCTCACCTCAAAAGGAAGATACAAAGTTTGACGATAAAATTATAGCCTGCTTGGGAGATAGTATAACATATACCCTTGCACACGGATATACGGAATATTATCCCCAAGCAGTTGAAAGGATTTTAGGTCTCTACAATTCGGTAAATTTGGGTGTTGCAGGCTCAACAGTAACGAATTGTACCAATCGTTCCCCTATGTGTTTGAGATATACGCAAATTCCTAACAATGCGGATATTATTACAGTAATGGGTGGAATAAATGACCTTTACGCTAATATTCCTCTTGGCACGGAAACTGACACAGATACAAGCACTTTTTACGGAGCTTTGAATACAATTGCCAAGGGAATTAAAGATAATTACCCTAAAGCGTATGTTGTCTTTTGTACTGTTCTTCCCTCGGTTAAATACCAAGATGCAGACGATTTGAATGGTGCGAACTATTCCATAGTAGATATGAACAACGCTATAAAAACAGTAGCCACAAATCACGGCTTTGATGTATGCGATTTATATACTCTATGCGGAGCGTTCAACGAAGCAAATTATGACACGGACGGAGTACACCCGACACAAGCATTTTTGTCAAGTAACCTTGCACCGAAGTTAGCAGATTTCATTAAGGAAAATTATCATTAAATTAAAGGAGAGTAGGAGAAATTCTTACTCTCCTTTTTCTATCCTTGACAACACAATGTCAAAACGAAAGCGAGGAATTATGGAACAGAAAATAATCAAAATTGAAACAACAAATAAAATGCGAACTAAAGTAACAAAGATTTTTGCGGTATTCCTTGCGATTTCTCTGCTCCTATGTTCGTCAATCACTTGTTATGCAAGTGAGTATGAAGCTAACGGAGTTATGGCAGATTTAACAAGAGATCCTATGTTCTCCACGGCAGATTATGAAGAAAACGCTACCGATTATTCAATACGAGTTATCCAAGTAGCCGAAAGCAACAAGGGAGAATTGTATGTATATACTTTCCAACCTGCACACAATTCGATAGATTTGCTTGCTTCATCAATAAATATTTATTACGGCTTTTCTCCCGACGGCTCGGGAATTACCCCTACCAATTACACCCTTTCTCTTGTATCAACCGAGGGGTGCTTCGATAAATACCTCGTAAATGGTTTTGAGGTAAGGGGTGATGAACACAGATACTACAATATCGCTTCTATTTACAGACGAGTAAATGAGGTTATAGACACCGATGTTGCGGGTGGAACTACCACAGAAAAATCATACTCGGTTGGTCAACAGTGGCACGCCTATTGGCTGAACGATAGAATTTACTACGAAATGAACACTTTTGAGACTCTTGAGGTTACAACAACCTATACCGGATTTCTTCGTATGAACTCAAGCATATCAACAGATATATTCGATAATAGCACTTCGGGCGGATTTAAGGATATGTGGTTTATAGCGTTCAATTTGGAAGATTATATTGCAGAACATATCTATAATGCAGATTTGTCTTTCACTTCGCAACAGTATAATGACCATTATGTGAATTCTAATTTTACCGAAAGAACTTGGTTAGATGAAGAACCTATCCCCGATACTGTCTATTTATCCGACATAGATAGTGTGAGTGTAGAAGATAATCGCAAAATCCCTTTCTTGAAAGAGAGTTATACATACAAGCGTATAATGAAAGCCGAGGACTTTATATCAACCTTTGAAGATCAAGGAATGGAATTTTCGGAAGAAGCTAAAACACATTTGACTAATTCACAATGGGTATTTGCTTTTAAGGAGACGATTGCTTCATCAAGTACACGAGTAGAAGGTGTAACAATTTATTCAACCGATTACGGAGTTGAAATTGCCAATGCTACAATACTTCGTATAAAGTTTTTGAATATAGACCAAAAAATCTATGATTTATCGGTAGTAAATGACAAAACAACCGCCGATGCTATTGCTGACGGTTTTGGTGCAGGACTCCTTGAATTAGAGGACAAAATGCAAGAGATTATGGAAATAATCGCTATTGTTTTAGGTGTTGTCCTCGTATGTGTTCTTGCGAATTTCGTACCTCCGCTTATGAACATAATTACAGTTATATTCAAAGTCGCAATAGATGTTGTCTTATGGGTAGTCTCACTCCCCTTTAAGCTCCTAAATTCATTATTCCGTAAATAGCGAGGTAACACAATGAGCAAGAAAAGAAATATACTCTTTGTTCTGCTCGGTCTTGTTGTTCTTCTCGTTTTAGGCTATTTTGTTTTCACGGCAAAACAAATAGGTATTTGACACTAAAATGTCAAAACGAGGTATAACTATGGGCAGAATGAACAAATACAAGCAATATGCAATAAAATGTCTCGATACCATTAAGAGCGATTATAGACACTTTATCTGCATAGGTATAACGCTATTTTTCCTTTCCCTTATTCCGTGGCTCTTTAACATTCAGCATTTGCGAATATGGGAAAGCCTTATAGATGTTAAAAACTCCGCAATATTTTATGTCTCTGAATTGTTTGAGCTTAATTTATCGGGGCAATTAACAGTTCTTGAATTTACGAAAACTCCCTTGACAATGCCCCTAAATCTCCCAAACACTTGGGAAGAATTTACTCTCCTTTGGGGGCAGTATTGGGATTTGTTTATCACAGAGGAAAACTTCAATAAGTATACAATGTGGCTTTCGGATATTCTTTACTATTCCTCAAAGTTTCTTGTTATTGTAATGCCAATATTTATGGTTATTTATATGGCTATGCAATTCAAATCCGCAGACGGAAACAACAATTACAACGAGGATAGCAAGGCACTCAAAAAGTGGCGAAGATTTGAAAAGAAAGTCTATGTACCAATCAAAAATTGGGTAAAAGGGTTTATCGGCTTTGTAAAGGAAAATCCGTATTATTATAAAGCGTGGTTGTGGATATGGGCGTATAACTTTAACATTATAGCAATAGTGATTGAGTTTATAGCTTATTACCTATACATAATCTCGTCTATGGAGTTCGTCACTCTTTACATACAAGTGTTAAAGCTCCTTATGGATCTTTCGACTATGATAGACTTCTTCCCCGGTATAGTGTGGTTTACTTTCGGTTTGATAGTCACCCACATTATACGAACAAAAATAGGATATAACCGCCTTGAACATTACGAGCATAAGGACAGAGGATTTGTTAATGAGCGTTCTATCGTCATAATGCTATACGGTACTATGGGTAGCAAGAAAACAACGATTGTTACAGATATATCCATATCACAAGAAATTATGTTTAGGGATAAAGCCTTTGAGCTTATTTTGGAAAACGATATGATGTTCCCATTCTTCCCCTATATAAACCTTGAAAACGAGCTTAAAAAGGCTATGGATAACCACTCTGTTTATAATCTAGCAACGGCAAGGCGGTTTGCAAAATCCAAGCGTAGAAAGTGGGAAAAACACCCCCACAGACGAAATATATTCGGCTATGACTACGAGCGTTACGGCACGGAATACAACAATAATCTTTTTGTCAAGAACATTTGGGAAATGATAGAAAGTTATAGCCAATTATATTTTATCTATGTTATTCAAAGTTCGTTGCTTATCAGTAATTATTCTATTCGTGTAGATAACACTATCGAAGATTTAGGCAATTTCCCTATATGGAATACAGACCTATTTAGGAGAGACGCGAGGTATCAAGAAGCATATAGCCGACACGCTCATATCCTTGATTTTGATATGCTCCGTCTTGGAAAGAAAGTTATAGACGAAAACGAAAAAGCCAATGTTTTTGAGTTTGGCGTTATAGATATTACAGAGATAGGCAAGGAACGAGGAAACACCCTTGAAAACAAGGAAACGAAGAAAAACGATGCCTTTGCTAACCAAAAGAACGATTTGTTTAACTCGTGGTTAAAAATGGTTAGGCACTCTGCAACAGTAGATAATTTCCCCTTTGTTAGAGTCTTAACCGACGATCAACGCCCTGCAAGCTGGGGAGCAGATGCAAGGGATTTAGCGGAGATAGTCTTTGTAGAAAAGGTTTCAAAAATGTCTCTTGCTATGCCCTTATTTGCTCTCGAAGATTTGGTTATCACTTGGCTTTTAGAAAAGCACAAGGAGAGCTATTACCAATACCGATATGAGCGTGGAGATAACACTCTCCGTATGTATTTGGCACACGGTTTAATGGCGTTCTTGCATAGATACCATAAGAGGATTTACAATACCTTTGGTTATTACAAAATCAAAGCCGTTGTAGAGAGTGGCAGACAAGACGGAGACAAGCACGAGGGTAAATATTACCTTATGAGCAAGAAAATCTATTCAAAGAGGTTTTCAACGGATTGTTTCTCGGACTTCTTTAATGAAAAAGCACTCCGTTCAAATCTTGGTATAGACGATTTACCCGAATTTGAAAAGACAAAAGCATCGTTTGAGGAAATGATGTCTATGAACAGTTATTTCTTCTTCGACCTAAATCAATTAAGAGACAAAGACAGTATTGACAACTGATTGTCAAAACGAGGTATAAAATGTTACAACTGAATAAAGAAGAATTGCAAACCTTGTTAAATGCTTGTGAAATGGCAAGAGCAGAATACAGTAGAAAGATTGCTACAATGCCTTTCTATAACACGAAAACAGAGCCTACATTTGCAGACTACATAAGACACAAGAATTTCCCCTACAAGTCAGATAATGAACTCCGTTGGGAAAAGCAAGTCGAAAAGTTAAATGCTCTAATATCGAGGATAAAAGAAGCACTAAAAACTTGACAAGCGAATGTCAAAAACACGAGGTAAGATATGCAATTATGTAGAATACGATTTGACGGAAACCACCATCTTGCTATGCGGTATAAAAACATATCGGCTGAAAAGCTGAATGGATATATAGCCACAGAGCAAATTATCAATCTTCCCAAGGCTTATTTAGGCTTGACAGAAAGCCAAGAGAAAACAGACTTGTTTGTAAACGAATGGGCGGAAAAGCACTACCCAAAACGCAGACAAGCAGGGGAAGAAAAGAAGAAAAGCACATACTTTGATAAACTGAAAGAACATCTAAAAGAGTTATGGTATTTATCTTTGTACGAAACAAAAGGAATAAAAGAACATACGGAACTGTTAATAAATTTGATATTTGAGGATTTTGAATACTACGAAGAATACAAACTACACGATGAACAAGAACAGGAACAAATTGTAAACTACATTATAAACTTTGTTAAAAACGAATATGAGAACTTGAAAGCTCGTAAGAAAACCTTTAAGAGAAAAGCTCTTAACAACGATTGGAATTACTTTGTTACATTCACCTATGACGATAAAAAGCATACGGAAGAAACATTTGTATCAACGCTCAAAAAGAAGCTCCAAAACCTACATACACGCTATGGGTGGTTATATATGGGGTGCTTTGAACGAAGCAAAACGGACAGACTCCATTTTCACGGACTCGTGTATGTTCCCACCGGATCAATGCGAGGAAACATACGCGAGGAAAGATATTGGGACACCAACGCCAAGAAAAAAGCAACCTCATATATAAATGAGGATTTTGAGCAATTACTCGGTAGAAACGATTTTAAGCCTATCACGAAGCAAGATATAACCTTTACACACTCCCTTGATTACATCTTGAAGTATATCGGCAAAAGTGAAAATAGGATTGTTTACTCACGAGGAATTAAGGACGATACATACGCCCTTGTTGACTACGATAACAACACAATATGCCAAGTAGGAAAGGACTCTCCCTATTCCGTATTAGGTGAAGAAAAGTACATACCATTGACGAAAGAACTTTATAGGCTATCCGAAGAAAATTAAAAGGGTAGAAATTCGGGTTAGGGTGCAATTTCCCCTTTGTAACACGAAAATAGAGGTCTTGCAAGAGCAAGTAGGGTGACACTATTTGAGGGCAAAAAAACCACTCTCGCACATCTGCAAGAGTGGTTTTTTTGTTTTTTATCTGTATTCAATGATATTCGGCTCTGTGCCGTATTTCTCGGTAAACTCCTTGATTGTGATTTCTGCCGATATTTCAATTAACTGTCCGTTCTGCTCAATTACGATTACTTTCATTTTCTCTGTTTCCTTTCAAAGATTGATTTTAGATTTTCGATGTTTGTCCGTCTTATCATTGTTTGCTCTTTCTTGTGGTTTGCATATTCTGTATCAAATCTGTTCCAATAGTCAATTTGGTGGTCGCATTGACAAATAGCAGTATTGCAAACAGAAATAACTTGCTCAACCTCTTTAGCCGTTAATTCAACCGTCATTTGCTTTTTTCTCCTTTGGCGATTTGGTAAACATTGTAACAGTAAATCCCGCTTCTACAAGTAGTTTTGCCATAGTCCAAGTTTCGCTATAATAGGCGTTCAACTTCCAAGCGGTATAATAAGAGTAAGCATTTCTGTAAATGTTGTCATAGCCTTTGGAGAGTCCAAGACACCTCTTGAAATGCTCTTTATCACAAGCGAAGTTCACAAGGTCATAAACCTTTCTTCCGTCCTGTTTGTAGTGGTAACACGCAACGAAAAGTCCGTTGCACCTATATAAATCTATCTTAAATCTACGGAAAGTTCCGTCGTGTTGTTCTTGAACGAGTTTAGCCGTTCCTATCTTATTTTTCCATTCCCAATTAAGTGACATTTTTTAGTACCTCATTTCTTTCTTTATTGTAGAGGGGAGAAAGGCTCTCCCCTTTGCCGTTAGTCTTTCGGGATTTCTTCAATCACTTCACCGCATAAAGCACAAATCAACTTCAAGCCTTTCAAAGCGGTAAACTCAATCCCACATTCGTTGCAAACATATTTACTGTTCTTGCTCGGCTTCTTCGGTTTCTCTATCTTTTCTTCAAGCGGTCTTTCATACTTGAAAAGCCTTGAAAAATCAGCCTTGCAATTCTTCTTAAATTCGGTGTATAATGCCTTTTGCTCTTTCATCATTTTTTGATGTGGCGTTATGTAACCGATAGTCTTTTCTTTCTCTGTGATAAGATAGAATTTATCACAAAGTCGCTTGAACTCTTTGCCGTGGTAACGCCCTTGTCGGCTCGTTGCTCCTTTCTCGTCACCTTGGCAAAAGGCGTATATGTGAATTAACTCGTGAACGAGAGTTATCCATATTTCACTAAATGGACGCTTGATTGAATTTGCCGTTATATTCAGTTCGTGGGCGGTTTGCTCTCCCTTTCTCCACCTACCGCAAGAAGCCCAACCATAAGAAAGGTTTTTAGTTCCCGTGTCGGCTTGTATGGTGATTTTGATTTTTGACAAAGCATTGTCAAAAAGTCGCTTATTCAAGAAATTAACGGCACTTTCAAGCACTCGTAATTCCTCACTTGATTTGAGGGTGATTTCTTTGATTTTCATTTCTGTAACTCCTTTTCTATGTAGGGGAGATTGTTCTCCCCTTGCTCTTAAAATCTCTTGAAGCCGTACTCTGTGACAAGTCCTTGCATTGGATATACTTGCTTGTCATCGTATGGAAAAATATGCTCGTCAAGTTCGTAGGGGGTAAAGTCATCAGAGGTATGAGCGATACAGTTGTACCCCTCAACCTTGATAACATAATAGTCGGATAAATCGCCATCGTTGAAATGGCTAACGGCTCTTGCAAGTGCTTTCCGTCCGTTCTCGGAGAGGTATTCTTCGCAAACACTCTCCGCAAATCTACTCAAATAATTTTTAAGTTCCATTCTACGCTCCTTTCTTACCAACTCATACCGGCTGAAAAATAGTAATCGTCCTCAAGTTCTTCTTGCCACTCTTCCGGGGGTAAAAGTTCTTGCCCAGAGAGGTTATACCACTGACCGCATTTTTCGCACTGACAAGCTCCGTGGTACATATTAACAAGTTCAACCTTAGCACCGCAATGACAAGTGCCAAAAGCAGGGACTTGAACCCTGTATTCGGACTTTACAACTTTGTTGAAACGAGAAAAACGCTCGGGGTGTTCAAGACAGAAATTGTAATTCGCATAGGCTTCGGGAGAAAGGCTTTTGGAAATCTGCCCTTTATCGTCACAAGGAAAACCAAAGCCGTTATGGTGTCCATCATCAAACACGAGATTGTACTCGACAGAGGTTTCAAAGGTGGAAGGTGTGTAGTTGGAAATCATTTTGTGCTCCTTTCTGCACTCGGTTTTGTGGATAGCCGAAAACCAATTTTATCGTTTTGTTTTGCTCGTGGAGAGGAGTTGCACCCCTCAATTTTTTTCAGTTGCGAGGTTTTCACCCACAAAATGTTAGAAACCTCGCGAAGAAAATTTCATCGCTTCGTATGCCGTTTTCGAGTTTGTTGCACCCAAAGGGGAACACAGAGATTGCAGATCGTCATTGCAGTGGCAAAAAAATCAAAAAAGTTTTTCCCCGTGTGTAAGAAAAAGTTTTTTTATTTTTTTGATAAGGTTTTTTCAACAAAAGCAAAAAGGACGGAAGAAAAAACCGAGCGAAGCACAATATTGACTATCGGCAAGATTTGTGTTAGGTTTACCCTGCAACATACTCAACAGAAAACGGCTTTCGGAGTGATGAAATTTGCGAGGTGGAGAACATTTCAAGGGTGAAAACCTCATCAGCAACAGAAAAATAATTGAGGATAAAAAGAAGAAATTGTCGCAACAATTTCAACCTCTTAACTCCTTCGTACCTTGCGTTAGGGATTGTTAGTCCCGAAAGGGATTAGGACTCCGCAGAGTCTGAACGGAAAGCTCGTGCCCCGAGCTTATACCGCAAAAGCCCGACCGTAAGGGAACGCCCAAAAACAAAAAATCCCTCGCAAAAACGAGAGAAAAAAGACACACAAAATGAAAGCAAAATACACAAAATAACGCCCAAATGTAAACAAAACATCACAAATAACAACAAATAAAAAACGCCCTACACACAAGCGTGTATAGAGCAAAGGAAAATAAAAAAATAAAAAAGAAAATACAGAGTGTTACCCAAAAATACAACCCAAACAACCTATAAATTGACTACCTCAAAAACTGAACAACAAAGGGCGAGTGAAAAAGAAAGGCGGTCTAGCCGTTTTCACCGCCTTGTCAGTTAGGTAGCATAGGTAGGGGGTGTTAGCCATACCCCCTCCCGCGCGTGAGCGTAGCGAGCGTGTGGCTTGTTATAGAGGGGGTATGGCTAACACTCACTTAATGAGAGGTAAACAAAGTGAAAGCGTACAGACATAACCGACCTTATTCACCGAAAGAAAAGGAGAAAGCCTTAAAGCTGTTAAGACACTCCACAATAGAGTATGTATGCCACAGATACCATTGTAGCGAAAGAACACTCTATCGTTGGAAAAAGGCTTATGACGGAACTTTAGAAAGTCTTGCAAACAAATCTTCCAAGCCTAAAACTCCCCACCCAAATTCACATACTCCGGCAGAGATAAAGCATATCCAAGACCTTATGCGGAGAAATCCGCAGATCTCACTCAATGAGCTTTACGGCAAATTAAGAACGAAGTACGCCTACACAAGACACCCAAGCTCACTATATCGTTTTCTCCGTAAAAATCAATTCTTCAAGGAAACACGAAAGATAACTCCATATAAGCCAAAGCCTTATGATACGCCTATAACAATCGGTGAGAAAATGCAGTTAGATGTTAAGTATGTACCGAGAGAGTGCAGAGGTACACAAATCCTTGCTGACAGGAACTTTTATCAATACACTATCATTGACGAGTGTACGAGGGAAAGATTTATCTACGCCTACGAAGAACAGATAGCAGATAACACCATAGACTTTCTCAAACGAGCATTTATATATTTCGGCTATAAGCCCAAAATGATACAAACAGACAACGGCTCTGAATTTACATACACAAAACAGACAAAAGACAATCGTAGGCACAAATTAGATATATTCTGCGAACAGAACAACATCATACATAAAACTATAAAGCCGAGAACTCCAAGGCATAACGGCAAAGTAGAGCGTTCCCATAGGTGCGATAACGAGAGGTTTTATAAATATCTCAAATTCTATTCATTCAAGGATTTACAAAACCAAATGAGAGCATACCTCAAACGAAGCAACAATATCCCCACAAGCGTATTGAATTGGAAATCCCCGAAAGAAGCAAGGCGAGAGCATTTACTAAAAGATTGGGGTGTGGTAGAGTAATCTTTATATATAAAAATAACTCCACCCCACCCCAACAAAAAACTTTGTGAACAAATTGTAAACATTACTGACAAGGGATTGACAATTCTTCAAAATATATTAAACATTTTGCTTAAACATTTTCGCCTACAATAAAATCACTTACGGATTTACAAACAGATATAAACGTGATATAATGGACGTAAATGAAAAAGCTTCTATAACGCTTTTACCTTTGTTGTGTGCGTTATTCATATAATGGGAGAAGATTATGAAAAAAGCTTTCTTGATAATTTTTTTAGGAATAATATTGATTGCTCTGTTATCGATTAACGTGACTGCAATTGAGGCCAATGCTACGACAAACACGGAATTATCACTTGATAGTATTGCGTGGGAAAATTTGACCTACTATGATATTTTCATTGAAAACAATTTAGCATATGTAGACGGATTCAATAAAAACAATTGGGGGTCGTTTTCACAATATGCAGGCACTAATATTATAACAGACGACATCTATGTAACAGCCCCTTACAGTCTAAAGGCATTCGGATCACCTTCTCAGCAGATTGTCTCATCTGTATCCAACAAGTCCGGGGAATACTTTGTTGCATCAAAAGTATATTGCACCCGTTATACAAAGGGAGAGCTTGGTGTATGCCTAGGCAATATCACCGTAGGAATTACAGGATTAACAGATAGCTTTGTAACTTCTTCGGCCATCGTAACAATGACGCGCAACCATAAGATATATATTGGAAGCATACATAGCGCAGATTTAGATGGCTACGTAGATGATCCCGTGGTCATTAATATGAATATATTTACTACACAGCCTTCAGCAGAAGAAATGACCACGCTTTACGAGCAATATGTCCAGATAGAGAAAGTTCGTGACCGTGCAGAAGTGTTTTATACAGATGCCGAAATGTATAATGCTTTTATGGTATATCTGCAGAAAAAATCTGAAGATATAGGTATGAGTTCAAGTACATTTTGCGATCCAGTTGGCAATTATTGCAACTATGCGTCAGCCCGAGATATCGCTAAATTGCTAATTTACGCTGACAAATATGCTCAATTGGAGGAAATTTGGTCTTTAGCAAGCAAAGATGTTAATGTCAACGGAATAAACGCGAGAACGCAAAAAGTCATCTCCACAGTTCATAAACAAGAATTAGAAGAGTATTATCATATCCTCGGCGGAAAAACCGGAACTTTAGGTGATAAAAGAAATCTAGCAGTAATTTTAGAAATACCAAATAGCGAAGACAAATTGATTGTAGTGGCACTATACGCAAACGGTGCTAATGATTCGGACGAAAACCGATATCAGGCAGTAAAAGAAATCGCAGAAATAGCTATATGCAAATATAATGATCCCACTTTTGATAGCTCTGCTAGCGATGTATGTTGCGCTAGTGCTATCGCTTGCGTTCTTTCTACAAACAAAGAAACTAAAATTCTGTATGAGAAAGATGCTGACGCTCAGCAAAATCTTGCTTCCATCACAAAGGTCTTAACCGCGATTTGCGCATTGGATATTTACAAGGATTTAGGCGCACAGATTACGTACAAACAATTTGACATTGACACTTGTCCTTGGTACGCAAAAGACTTCTACGTCGGCGATACAATGTCTTTAGAAGATACCCTTTTCGCTTTGTTGCTTCCCAGTAGCAATGTAACAGCCGTTACAATTGCTCGTTCTGCTGGTAAAATCCTCTTAAGCACTCCCGAAGTGCATACTCATTCATACACCTCTATAATTACCCTA
This sequence comes from Clostridia bacterium, assembly GCA_017453245.1. GTDB lineage: Bacteria > Bacillota > Clostridia > Oscillospirales > CAG-272 > UBA1740. Next base: position 83,131 of record JAFTKM010000004.1, on the reverse strand, counting down.
CCCACCTGCACCGATGGAGGCTATACTACATACGTCTGCGAGTGCGGAGAAAGCTACACGGGTGACCACGTCGAGGCTGTGGGACACAGCTTTGGAGAGTGGTTTGTAGTAGACAACTCGACCTGCATCAACGAGGGACAAGAGCAACGCAACTGCGCAAGCTGTGATCACTATGAGACAGAAATCATACCCGCAACCGGTCATTCCTACGCGAGCGAAGTTACCCTACCCACCTGCACCGTTGGAGGCTATACTACATACGTCTGCGAGTGTGGAGATAGCTACACGGGTGACCACATCGAGGCTGTGGGACACATCTTTGGCGAATGGCAAAATGATGAGGAGTCTCACTGGCGTGAATGTACAGTGTGTAAAGCTCAAGAGTCTGATAAGGAAAATCATACCGACTCGGATAACAACGGGCTATGTGACTTGTGCTCAAAGCAGATGGCGCTTATTTCGGATGACACGGGTGAAGCTGATGAAAACCCAAGCGCCAAGGAAAGTATTATCGTAATGTTCTTTGAACTGCTTATTGAACTGATCAAGGATATTTTCAAAGCAATTTTCGGCGCTTAATAAACGGCAAGGGGCTGAGTCATTAAGAATTCAGTCAAATCAAGGGCATAAATATGATTTTTAGGTAAAAACGACTGAATTCTTAGTGCGAAGCGCCTTTCGGGGTTAGATTAATTTAGGATGGAAATCGTCGGCTGACGAGCGAGAGATGTATATGAATACATCGAGCGAGGAAACGGCGATAGAAAAAGAGTGTAAGAGGTGGAAATTGCGATAATTTCCACCTCTTACTTATGCAAATTTAGGATTGTTTTCATTGGCTTCTCGACTCTTTTTCGATTACGCCTAAATGAATCAGCCCCTCTTTTTTGTTTTCTACTGTCTTTTAAGTATATCTTGTAGGAAGTCCCTCGCGGTAGAGGTGCGCCGAGGAGGAAAGAGTGAGTATCCTCGGGTAGGAGTATCCGTTATCGTTGCCGAATTCTATGACGGTAACACCGGTGGTGCAGATGTCGAAGTGCGTGGTAAAGTAGGGGTAAGGGATACCGAGCACGCAGGAGAGGAAGCTGAGTCCGAAGCCCTGATGAGCAAAGAATGCCACACGCTTGTCCGAGTGCGAGATAACCTCGTACTTTCCGTCGCTGACACGCTTGTAGCCGAGGGATTCGAAGAATTCGTCACTTCCCTTCTGTATGCGCGCAACGCCCGCGCCGTAGTCCTTATCCTTAAACTCCTCCGTCCGGAATACGGGATGCTTATACCATTCGTGACCGAGGGCGATAAGCTCGGGAGTGTGGAATAGCTCCTTCATCTCGGGAGCGAAGAAGAGCCAGGTGTGACATCCCCTCGCCTTGGAATAGCAGGTGAGGTCGCGATAAGCGTGTCCCTCGTTGGCAAAGTCGAGGAGGGTGACGTCCTTCTTGATTATCTCGGAGAGCGGCTTTGCTGTGAGCTTTGCACGCTCGGAGGTGGAGGCGTATATCTCGTTTATCCTATACTGCGATAGCATCTTGCCGACAGCCTCGGCCTGTCTGTGGCCGAAAGGGGTAAGCGAGTCGGGGTTGTATATAGGATCACCGTGTCTTACATAGAATAAAAGCATTTTATATCCTCTTTTCTATCAATATGTCAGTTTTGGTTTGCAAAAATGCCGTTTTTGGTTATCTGTAATTTTCAAACACCTTTTTGGTCTCGGTGTACATAGAAGCATATGCCTCCTCAAAGAGACCGTCAAAGTCTATCTTCTCAAGCTCCTTCATAACAAGCTCTATCTTGGGCTGAGTCTTGGGGTGCTTGGGAGTAAAGACGGTGCAGCAATCCTCGTAAGGAAGGATCGACGTATCGAAGGTGCCGTAGTGTCTTGCGTAGTTGATGATCTCATTCTTATCAAGACCGATGCAGGGACGGAATACGGGAATATTCACTACGCTGTCGGTAACGCCGATTGCCGCAAGAGTCTGCGAGGCAACCTGACCAAGGCTCTCGCCCGTGATAAGAGCGCCGCACTTGTAGTCAGTGGCGCATCTTTCTGCAAGGCGCATCATAAAGATACGAAGAAGTATGGTGAAGTAGTCCTCCTCACACTTATCTCTGAGCTCCTCCTGAATGTGAGTCAAGGAGATAACGTGGACGTGTATCTTAGCGCAATACTCGCACATTTCCTGAGCGAGCTCGAGCACCTTTTCTCTCGCTCTTTCCGAGGTATAGGGGAAGGACTCGAAGTGCAACGCCTCTATCTCCATACCGCGCTTTGCCATCATACAGCCCGCGACGGGAGAATCTATACCGCCCGAGAGGAGGAGAAGGCCGCGGCCTGCGGAGCGAAGAGGAAGTCCTCCCGCGCCGGGCTCCTGCCCTGCTCTGATGTATGCGTGGTCATCGCGCACCTCAACGGTAACGATGACGTCGGGATTCTTTACGTCAACCTTGATGCCTCTGACAGTCGAGAGGATAACACCGCCGATGTCACGTGATATCTCGGGCGATGTGAGGGGAAACTTCTTGTCCGAGCGCTTTGCGTCAACCTTAAAGGTCCTCTTGCCCTCAAGCTTCAGGGGAAGATAGTTTCTCGCGCACTCCTTGATGGAGTCCATATCCTTCTCGCAGACTGCGGCGCGGTTTACGGCAACGATACCAAAGACCTTCTTTGCCGCGGAGTACATACCCTCCATATCGCACTCGTCGTTAAGAGGCTCAACGTAGATGGTGCTCTGCTTGAAGTATATCTTGAAGTTGCCAAAAGGCGAGGCGCGGCGCCTAAGCTCCTTGACAAGCCCCGATTCAAAATTCTGTCTGTTATTTCCCTTTAAGATAACCTCTCCGAATTTACAGAGGATAACCTCGGGATATGAGGATCTCTCCTCAAACGAATTCATAAAGTCCATATTTTCTCTTTCCTATTGTGAAATTACGCGTTTTATATCGATAGCCGTAAGACTTGTTAGTTCGACTCCCTTACGGCTAAGCAAGAGAGAATAATAGTCCGTATTATTCTCTCTTGCCTACACGCCCCTGCCCTATCGTCTACTCCTCATCGTCTATAACGGGAGAGACAACGTGCATCGCGTCCATAAATTCTTGATTGATCTTGCTTACCTCGTAGTTGTATCTGTTACGGTATTTGTTATACTCCTTGACAAGCTCGATCACAGTGGGATCGTTTTTATTATAATCGGTGAAGTAGATCGCGGTCTCGGAAAGTATCCTTCCAATCTTTGCGAAATCTCCGTCTGCCGCGGCAAGATCTCTGTTCGCTCTGGCAAAATCCGACGCCTTATACTTATAGGTCGGCTGATTTCCGGGATAGACTATGTCCGAGTTTGCCTCATCGAGCCATTCGTCATCTGTGGTCGTCCACTCACTCATAGGCAGGTAGGAGTAGCCAACAGCCTCATCCTTGTGTCCTAAGAGATCAAAGACCACCGCGACGTTAAACTCGGTGACGTCGGTAGCCTCGATGACCACTCTCGACTCGGGATTGCACGCAAGCGACATACCCGAATTGTTTTTGGTTACGGTGTCATCAAGCACCGTCTCGTTCGATCCGAGCCGGCGGAAGCGAAGCGATTCGTCATCGGTGAGCATAGTGAGTCTGATCGCGGTTTTCGTACCGTCCTCCCACATCTCGCTTGTGAGAGATTTGCCATCGGACGATATGGTTATGCCGCCAATGAGATTAAGAATCCAAGTCAGCGTAGTCGGCGAGGAGAAGCTGATCTCGTCCTGGAGAATGACGGTGCGGCGTGAGTTGGTAAGCAAAACACCGCGATATGCGCTCTCGCAGGTGGAGCCGTATTGCTTCGTCATATCCGATATAGCGTATCCGCCGTTCTCATCCGAGTAAAAGCTGTTTATCACGGGATAATCCGTGTTTAAGGTGGTGTATCTCTGTCCGTGGACGAGCTCGTCCGAATGTATGATAACCGAGCTGTGCCCCTCAAGGGATTTTCTGTATAGCTTGAAGCGTGTGCCACCCTCGGAGCTGTTCCAGAAGCCATTGACGTTGTAGTTCTCGGTACCGGGGTCGCCGCACCAATCCACGCCGCCCATCCTGAGTATAAAGTTGCCCGTGTCAAAGTCGGAGTGATCGTGCGCTACGGGGCCGACGTGCAGACCCGTGTAAACAGATTCCGAGTCGTGAGAGGATCTGAAGGTCGCGGTATGTATGCCCTTAAAGTTGTTGTCAAGGGGCATCTCGTACCCCTCTGTATCAAGGTCGGGATCGTAGAATATTACGTCCATAAGCGACATTGCGAAGTCACGCTCAAATACCATAGTATTTCTGAATGCCGCAAGACAAGGATCGTCATACACCTTTGCCGCAAGGTAGAAATACGAGCCGTCAATACGCGACTTTGACGAGTTGTGGTAGTTCCAAATGTAGTAATCCGAATCACATATTCCCGCCGCGTAGTAGAAGCTCTCATAGAGGCCTACCGCGTCCTTGTAGCCGTAGCTTCTGCCGCAGCTTGTTTCAAATGCTACGAGTGTATTGAGAAGCGTATCCACGCAATAAGACCAATATGACGGAGACTCGGGATACGAGCCGTCGGGAGCGAACTGCAGAAGGCACTTTTCAAAGGAGCTGACGTAGTTTTCTATAACGTAGAGGCAGTTGTCACGGTATTCGTCATACTCGACGATGGCAAGCGCCGAGACTATCATTCCCGCGCCGCATACGGTCTGCCAGTTGTTGGTACGGTTTATAGTGCGCCAAGCACCCGAGGCGCCCGCCGCCTTGGATACGGAGAAGTCGCACTTATTCTGAATAGACGAGCCTACTCCGTCGTACTTTATCGAGTAGTAGCCCTTCATCATACCCTTGTTGTAAAGGATGTCGGCAAGCTCACGGCGTTTCTCGGGCTCGTCGTCAAATGCGTGGTATACCCAATCGTAGCCGATAGCATAAGCATAAGAGCCGTCAGCTATATTGAGGAAATGCCCCTCTCCCCAGTGCTCCCATTTGTCAAGCTCCTTGGCAAAGAGGTAGAAGGCGTCGGCGTACTTTTTCTCGCCGGTCATCTGGTAAGCAAAGGCTATGCTCTTCATCTTCTCGGTGTAGGTGCCGACGTTTGACCTGCCGCCGAGGTCATAGCCGTCTCCGTAGCCCGAGGAGTTACTGCCAAGCTCTACGGTGATAAGCTCACCGGTTTTAATGTCTGTGTATGAATAGCTTGTCTCTCCGACAAGTCTGTTTCCGTTTTCATCATAGATGTAGTGGGGCTGTCTGATGGCTTCTCTTACCTGATCGTTAAGCCAGACGACCTTGCCGCTATCGTTAACTGTGAAATGGGCGTTAAAATAGCTTGTGCCCATATAAAGCTGATGCACGATGCCCTCGTAGTAAGGATCACCGCGAGTGCCGCTCGCATAGGCGCGGCGTAATTCATCAAACCCCTCCTCATTAATAAGGAGTCTCGGATGTGTGGTACTGCCCGAATAGGACTGAAGATCGGAATATACCTCTTCTCCGGTAGGTCTGTCCATCACTATACTGTTAATGATGGGTATCTGAGTTTTCAGAGATGAATATGCGGAGCTGTATCCGCTGATCTCACTGTGGGAAAGGACGAGAAGTCCCATCGCCTCGTCGTAATAGGACTCAAGGCCGAATATATCCTCTGCCATAGAGATGGAGATAAAGGGGACTCCGCCCTTCTCTGCAACGGGATTCGTGAAGTCGGCCATCGAAATACCGTTAAGAGTCCAGGATGCAGAGCCGACGGTCAGACGAGCCGTGCCGCCACCCGACAAAGAAACCTTCACGGCTGAGCCGGTCAGGGCGTAGCCTGAGGAGGTATATTCACATACTATCGACACGGGTACGTACATCGAGCCCGAATCGGTCTTGTACGGTGAGAGGTCATATTCTTCCGACAAGGTCCTTCGCTCTCCGCCAAGAAGCGCGTGATTCACGCTGTCGACTAACCAAAGCTCGGACGTGTAATCCGCCGCTACGGCAATATTCACTCCGCTCGCCTCAAGGAGCGAGCACACCGCGCCAAGGCATATGCACAAGCACAGGCACAGTGATATAACACGTTTCAGTTTTCTCATCCTTCTCCTTCCCGACGGCGCCTTAAGCTATTCCGTCGAATATTCTTTCCGCCCGCTTAGCATCGTCGACAAAGCCGTAGACGAAAACGTCGCGGTATTTTCTTATAAATCCTTCCCCCTCGGCAAAGGAGGAAAGAAGCTCTATTCTGTTTGTTGCGAGCTCATAAAGCTCCATTCTCTCGTCGCTCGTTTTTGCTATAAATACGCCTATTTCCCGCACAGTGCTAACTTTACCGTACAAAATCAGGGCATATTCCTCTGTCAGGACCTCGACGTCTCCATACAGAGCCGTAAGCATTTCCTCGTCAATATAGCCGTCCTCATACTTGGAAGAAAGCGAGGAATACACCCGAGCCTCAAGGGGATAGACGCGGCAAAACTCAAGGGCGATCGCCTCGGCGCTCTTTTTATGAGAGCAAGAGGTAAGGAAAACGAGAGACATCAAAAGTATAAGGGAAAGCGCCTTTTTCATACAAACTCCTTCGCGTCGGGACAAGATGCGCCCGACTTTTTTCGGTATAGGAGTTTATGACGCTTTTGGCAAAATAATTCTTGCCTTTGTATTTTGCAGAGTCGAGCGCCCTCAGGCGGTAAAGGCTATTCGGCCCGTGGTAAGCTCGGCTATTCTTTTTTTACTCGGCGAGCTCTCCCGCTATATTCTCCTCCATAAGCCTCTTGATATCCTCCTTGGGTACGCCAAGGCTGAAGAGGTGGTAGAGCTTTGCGACAGCTGCCTCTGTGGTCATATCTCTGCCGCTGACCGCGCCCGCGCTCTTAAGCTGAGAGGAGGTCTCGTATGCGCCTAAAGAGACCGTGCCCGAGGGACACTGCGAGCATACGGTGATGACCGCGCCCGCGGAAAACGCCTTCTTGATAATGGGGAGAAGGTCGCCGTTGCCCATAGGGATATTACCCGCGCCGAAGGTCTCAAGCACGATACCCGAGAGCTTCTCTGTCATTATGTCCTCAAAGAGACCGAACTGAATGCCCGGGAACACCTTAAGAACACCGATCGGGACCTTGGCAAAGGGGTGGTACTTAACTCCTCCCTCTCTCCTGGCAAGGATCGCGGAATGATTGTATTTAACCGTAATTCCCGCCTCTGCAAGATGGGGATAGCTCGGGGTGTCGAAGGCAACGAGACCGTCCGCGCTCATCTTCATCGAGCGGTTGCCGCGAAGAAGCCTTGAGCTGAAGTAAAGGCAGACCTCACGCGCCACGCCCTCGCTCGCTATCATAATCGAGGTGATGAGGTTGTCGCGTCCGTCGGAGCGAAGCTCGGAGAGAGGAATCTGCGAGCCCGTGAGAATGACGGGCTTGTCAAGGCCCTCAAGCATAAAGGAGAGAGCCGAGGCGGTATAGGACATCGTATCCGTGCCGTGCAGGATAACGAAGCCCGAGTAGTCCTCATATTTCTCATAGATGACTCTGCCTATCTCGTTCCACTCGTCAACGCTCATATTGGACGAGTCGAGAAGGGGTGACATCTCAAATAGGTCCCACGCGGGGAAATCATATCTGTTAAGGTCGGGAATGTTCTTAAGCTCACCCGCAAGATAGCCTGCGACGGGGGTATAGCCGTTTTCGGTCTTTTTCATACCAATGGTGCCGCCCGTGTGAATTATTAAGACCTTTTTTCCCCTGCCCTGATCGTTATTTTGCATTATTCTTTCCTCTGTTCATAAGAAGTCCGTGCTTGATATCCCAAAGCTTTCTCGACAGGTCGACGTAGTACTTATGGGGATTCTCAAATCTCTTGACCTCATCCCAAAGAGTCATTATCTGCGCCTTGCAATAATCTCTCACCTCGTGGATGGAGGGACACTCGTAAACGCACTCGCCGCCCTTGAAGATGGGAACAAGAAGCTCCTTTGCGGTAAAGTTTGTCACGGTCTTGGTCTTCCATACCTGCACGGGGTCGAAGAGCTCAAGGGGCTCGTTTTCGTCGATGGTCTCGTCGTATACGCAGAGCTGGTCTGCAACCGCTGTGCCCGTCTCGTTATCGAAGATTCTGTACACCTTCTTGAAGTGAGGGTTGGTGATCTTCTCGGGATTCTCGGATATCTTTATCTTGGGTATTATCTCGCCGTCACGCTCTACCGCGACGAGCTTATATACTCCTCCGAATACGGGGTTTGACTTAGCGGTGATGAGTCTTTCGCCAACGCCGAAAAGGTCTATTCTCGCGCCCTGAAGCATAAGGTCGCGGATAAGCACCTCGTCAAGCGAGTTGGAAACTACTATCTTACACTCGGTATAGCCTGCCTCGTCAAGCATCTTTCTTGCCTTCTTGGAGAGGTAGGTGATGTCACCCGAATCAAGACGGATGCCGCACTTCTTGATGCCGAGGGGCTTAAGAACCTTATCAAACGCCTTGATAGCGTTGGGAATACCGCTTCTCAGAACGTCATAGGTGTCGACAAGGAGAGTCGCGTTGTTGGGATAAAGCTTGCAATAGGACTCAAACGCCTCGTACTCGGTATCGAACATCTGTACCCAGGAGTGCGCCATAGTACCCGTGGCGGGAATGCCGAACTCCTTGTCCGAGATAGCGCAGGCGGTAGCCGCGCATCCGCCTATGTATGCGGCTCTCGAGCCCATAATAGCGCCGCTGGCACCCTGAGCACGTCTTGCTCCGAATTCCATAACCGGTCTGCCCTGCGCCGCGCGAACTATTCTGTTAGCCTTGGTGGCGATAAGCGACTGATGGTTAAGGGCGAGAAGCACGTAGGTCTCTATAAACTGCGCCTCGACAGAGGGTGCGCAAATAGTCATAATAGGCTCGCCGGGGAATATGGGTGTACCCTCGGGTACCGCGTAGATGTCACCTGTGAAGCGGAATGTGCGAAGGTAGTTAAGGAATTCCTCGGAGAAAAGCTTCTTCGAGCGGAGGAAGGTGATATCCTCCTCGGTAAACCTGAGATTCTTAACGTAGTCGATCACCTGCTCAAGGCCTGCGGCAATTGCAAATCCGCCGCCGTCGGGAACCTTACGGAAGAAGACGTCAAAGTAGGATATCTCATCAGCCTTGCCAAGCTCGAAATATCCGTTAGCCATCGTAAGCTCGTAGAAATCGCAAAGAAGAGTGTAGTTAGTCATATTTTTTCTCCTTAGGTTAAATCACAAATTAAGCTTCATATCGCCATACTCTATCCAGCCAAGCCTTCTCATAATCTCCGAGAAGACCAAGGACAGAATGGCGGGAAGGACTATACAAACGGTAAGGACGCCGAAGACGGACATAGGTGTAAAGCCCATATCCGAGAACACTCCGATGGGTCCGACAAGGCCGCACGTGCCCATGCCCGCGGACACGCCCGAGCACTCGAGCTTGAATAAACAAGTCGACACGGGTCCCGTGATAGCCGAGGCAAGAGTGGCGGGAAGCCATATCAGGGGTTTCTTCACTATATTGCCCATCTGGAGCATTGAGGTGCCGATGCCCTGAGCTACAACACCGCCCCACTTGTTCTCGCGGAAGGAAGCAACGGCAAAGCCGACCATCTGAGCACAGCAGCCCGCAACTGCCGCGCCGCCCGCAAGTCCTGAGATACCGATCATCGCGCAGATGGCGGCAGAGGAGATGGGGAGCGTAAGTATTATTCCAACGACAACCGAGATTATTATGCCCATAAAGAAGGGCATTATCGTTGTCGCGTAGTTGATAAAGTAGCCGAGCCAATACATCACGTAGGCAACCGCGGGGCATACAAGCATTGCGGTGATCATACCGACAGTGAGAGTGACCGCGGGGGTGACGAGTATATCGACCTTGGTCTCTCCCGAGACGAGCTTGCCGATCTCACACGCGATGAGCACGCAGATAAACGCGCCCGCAGGACCTGCCGAGACCGACTTTGTGACTCCGTCCGCGGCGGTGATGGCGGTGAGCATATCGTTGCCGCACATACCGACAACGCCCGAGGCAAACATAACGAGTGCGGGCGCCTTAAGAGCGTAGGCAACCGCAACGCCGAGAATAGCGCCCGTTGCTCCGCCCGATGCGGGAGCGTAGCGTGAGAGCAAGGACAGAAGCTCGTGGAATACGTTGCCCTCGGGTACGTACTTTAGTATCGTACCAAAGATAGTAGCCATCAGAAGCGAGGCGAAAAGGCCAAGCGCCATTGCGCTCATAGCGTCGACAAAATAGACCTTAGGTGAAAGTGTAACGCCCTTTTTAGTAAGGAAAGAACGCACACGGGTAGGGGCTTCGTTAGAATTTTTCATATTATCCCTCTTTTCTTTGTTACCCCGTAGTAAGAGGTCGGACGGCTTGTCCCGGTCTCTTACAGCTTGCTTTGTTTTTATTTTTTCATCGATCTTTCACGGTCGATGTAATTCTGCAGAATTATCTGCGCAGAGAGGGTATCCACGGTGTCCTTGCGCTTTTTACCGTAAGTCCCCGTCTCGCCGAGGAAGCGGTAAGCGACCATTGTCGTCATTCTCTCATCGTAGTAGTCGATAGGAATCTCGGTGAGCTCCGAGAGGAGCGCTCCAAACGCCTTGATAACGTCGGCGCGGGGGCCCTCCGAGCCATCCATATTCTTAGGAAGGCCGATGATGATTTTCTTGCAGGAGCGCTTCTCTGCCTCCTCGGCAACCTTAATTGCGGTCTTTCTCATTCCGCCCTCGGAGATGGTGCCGATGCCTCCTGCGATAAGGCCGGATATATCACACTCGGCAAGGCCTGTGCGCTTGTCACCGTAGTCAACGCCGAGATATTTTCCATGAGTAATGTCCAAAAGAGGTTCCTCCAAAATTTTGTTATATCTTTTCGTAAACGTCTATCACGAATTCGACCTCGGTCGTGACCTCGGAAAGCGAGAGCACACGCTCTTTGTCCTCACGTGAGGTGCGATAGGCGTAGGGTGTCATCATAAATAATGCGCGGATGTCCCCCTCCGTGTTAAGTTTTACGGTATATGAGAGGGTTTCGTGCGAGAGGAGCTTAAAGCCGTCAAGCCCCACCTCCTCGGGCTCATTCTTGTACGGTGTCTTGTAGATAACCGACTTAAGACCAAAGAGGTGCTCCCTGCCGGGATAGACCATCACGAAGCGGCCACTGAGCTTCAGCACACGGCTGACCTCGGGGATAGCCAGAGGCGAGAAGGCGTTGAAAACGGTATCTACGGAGCCATCGGAAAGAGGCATATCGTAGGAGGTGGCAACCGCTAAGGAAAGGTTGCGATTGCGCTTTGCCGCATACTTCACCGCGTCGCGGGAGATGTCAAAGGCGAGGACGTTGCTGTCCCCATCACGAGCGCGGAGGGAGTGCTCAACCTTGTCGGTGTAATACCCTTCCCCACAGCCTGCGTCAAGCACGCAGCCGACCACGGGCGTGAGCTCGGTAACAAGCGCGGAGAGTCTATCCGCCAGCGGCTCGTAGAAGCCACGCGACAAAAATGCGCGGCGCGCCTCAACCATCTCGGCATTGTCACCGTGAGTGCCTCCCTTGACGCCCAGAAGAAGGTTGTAATACCCCGCCTTCGCGCGGTCGTAGGAGTGGCCATTATTGCATTTTTTAGTATTTGTGTCAAGGATCAATTCGCCCTTGCATTTAGGACAAGCAAAATCCATTGGTGTTTCCTTTTTTGTTTTGTTTTTGCCCCGTATTGATCGAGGCACTGTGCTGATTAGTAGAAATCGTTCAAGACAAGGCAAAGCGAGCGCGAAGCCCGACGGCATAGTTACCTATGTCGAGGGTGACAAGTCGACGCTTTAACGCAGTATTGGACGATTTATGCAATCGGGGCACTTTGCTGATTAGTAGAAATCAGATGATTTGACGGTGAACCGTCATGAATTGATGCTCCGCACCATGATTTCTCGCACTTCGTGCTCCATGAATTGAATTGCAATCTAAATGCGCCATAGCGCAATTCATGCCGGAGGCAATTCATGAGCCAAGGCTCAATTCATGCAATAAAATTGCAATTCATTGCAATGCTCATTTGATGAGCATCGCATCGCCGAAGGAGAAGAATCGGTATTTTTCCCTTACAGCCTCCTCGTAGGCGTCCATAACAAACTCCTTGCCTGCGAGGGCGCTGACAAGCATTATCAGGGTGCTCTCGGGAAGGTGGAAGTTGGTAATAAGGGCGTCGACCGCCTTGAACTTGTATCCGGGGTAGATGAATATCGAGGTCTCGCCGTCGATGGGGTGTACCTTGCCGTCGGGAGTGCTTACGCTCTCCAAAACTCGACACGAGGTGGTACCTACGGCAATAATTCTGCCTCCCTTGGCGCGGCGCTCGTTAATCTCTTTGGCTACCTCGTCGGTGATGTGGAAGTATTCACCGTGCATAAGATGCTCTTCAATCTTGTCGACCTTTACGGGGCGGAAGGTGCCGAGTCCGACGTGGAGTGTTACCTCACCGTAGCCGACGCCCTTTGCCTTGATTCGCTCGAGGAGCTCGGGTGTGAAATGAAGCCCCGCGGTAGGCGCGGCGGCAGAGCCCTCCTCCTTGGCGTAGACGGTCTGGTAGTCGCTCTTATTCTCAAGCTTCTTGGTAATATAGGGCGGCAGGGGCATATTGCCTATCGCGTCAAGGACCTCGTAGACGGTCTTGTATTTCTCGGTATCGTAGTCGAATTTCACTACACGGTTGCCACCCTCGACCACGTCGGTGACAGTAGCCTTGAGTATGCCGCCAAAGTCGAAGGATGCGCCAACCTTTGCCCTCTTGCCGGGGCGGACGAGAGTCTCCCACTCACCGCTATCGAGCATACGAAGGAGCAGAAGCTCCATTTGAGCGCCCGTCTTTTCGGTAGTGCCGAGGAGTCTGGCGGGAATGACCTTAGACGAGTTGACGACGAGCATATCCTCGGGGTTGAGGTAGTCTATAATGTCGCGGAAGACCTTGTGGTCTGTTGTCCCGTACTCTCTGTCGAGCACCATAAGGCGGCACATATCTCTCTCGGCAGAGGGAAACTGCGCGATAAGCTCCTCGGGAAGGTCGTAGTAAAAATCGTGGGTGGTAAGAGAGGTCTCTACCCTCTCGTTTATAATAGTTTCGTTAAGCTTTTCCATTTATCCTCACATATCAAAAATCGGCACGCGCGCATAAAATGAAAATGCGCACAGTAGGCAAGAGAGAACAATACGAACCAGCTCTAAAGCGTGAATTTTCAGCGCTTTCGGCACTTATCTCTCTTGCAAAGTTGTACTTGACTGCGAGAGCCAAGCACCAAAATCATCTAAAAATTCAAGCTTGAGAGTTCTGCGAATTTTAAAGAGAATAAATTTTGCTTAAGACAAGGTCAAAAATTTGAGATAATATACGATATTATAAGAATTTTTACCGATGGATTATGCGAAATTTATCTCTTTAAAACTAGTTCGTATTGTCCTCTCTTGCCTATTCGTATTATATAACATATTTAAAGATTTTGCAAGTGCATACGCGTAAATTTTAGGAGGCTATATGAAAAAGGCAGAAATATTCCGCGGTGTGGGAACCGCGCTGATAACGCCGTTTTCTGACGGTGAGATAGATTATACCGCGCTGGAGGGACTGATTGAAAGGCAGATAGAGGCAGGGATAGACGCGCTTGTAATAGGCGGGACTACCGCGGAGGCGGCAACGCTCTCGGACGAGGAGAGGTATGAGCTTTTCAGACGCACAAAAGAAATAATAGGGGGCAGATGCAAGCTCATTTTCGGCACGGGGACGAATGACACACGCGTGGCGGTGAGACACACGGAATTTGCCTCAAGGCTCGGATGCGACGGAGTCCTGGTCGTTACTCCGTACTACAACAGAGGCACAGCAGAGGGTGTGATAAGGCACTATGAGGCAATCGCAAACGCGAGCGGAGTACCCGTCCTGCTCTACAACGTGCCCTCGCGGACGGGAGTTAACCTGAGCCTTGATACGCTCGAGAGACTCAGAGAAAACGAGAGGATAGTCGGCATAAAGGAGGCGTCGGATTCGCTCGACAGACTCGTTGGTATATCGAGGATAGACGGGCTCTCACTCTACTCGGGCAACGACTCGCAGATATACCCCGTATTATCACTCGGAGGACTTGGCGTTATATCGGTGGTGTCAAATCTTTATCCCAAAGAAACCCTGGATATTTGTAAACTCTATTTTGCAAATAACAGAGATAAAAGCCTTGATGCACAGAAAAAGCTATTACCCGTCATTTACGCATTATTCCTTGAAACCAACCCCGCGCCGATCAAATATGCCTTGTCACAGAAGGGATTATGCAAGGCAGATATGAGGCTGCCGATGTGGCTGCCGACAAAGGCGACGAGGGATAAGATCGACCGTGTCATCGAGAAATATGACAAGGAGAAAACAAAGTAACAAAAAAAACGCTCAGGGCGAAAAGTGCACACCCTGAGCGTTTTATTAATAAATGATCAGATAAGTCTGATTACGTTAGAGTCCATTATCTCGACGTACATATCGGGGTCGAGTCTATGTAAGAGAGTCTGGAAGAACTGAGTCACGGGCTGCTCGGTGAAGAAGTGGCCCGCCTCGATAAGATTGATGCCCATCTCACCAGCCTCAGCCATTACGTTGTAGCCGATTCTACCGGAGACGAAGGTATCCGCTCCGGCTCTGAGCGCCGCGGATACGTAGGACTTACCGTCACCGCCGACAACGGCTACCTTAGAGACGGGGATAAGAGCGTCAGCAACCTTTACGCCGTCACAATCGAGAAGTCCCTTGAGAAGATAGGAAAAGTCCTCCATAGTGAGCTCCTCCTCGAGAGTGCCTATCCTGCCGAGGAAGCCCTCGCCGAAGGGGACAGCGTCCTTGATGCCGAGAATGTCGGCGAGAATATCGTTTACTCCGCCCTCTACCTTGTCCGCTCTGGTGTGGAAGGACATAACGGATATATCGTTCTTTATCAGCTTAATGACCTTTCTTGCCACGTGTGAGTCCTCGGTAACCGAGCCAAGAGGCTTAAAGATCAAGGGGTGATGTGAAAGAATGAGGTCTATTTCGTGCGACACGGCGTAGTCGACTATATCCTCGGTAACGTCGAGGGTGATAAGGGCGCGATGTACGTCCTTCTGCACGTCGGACGAGCACATAAGACCGTCGTTGTCCCAATCCTCTCTGAGCTCCTCGGGGATGCGCTCACATAATCTTTCGTATATTTCCTTTACAGTCATATCAAGCTCCTGTTAATTTTGCGATTCTTTTTTCAATAATACCGATACGCTCTTCCTCACGGACGGTCTCATATCCGCCCGCGCTCTTGCCTGTAAGAGCCTTTCTTGCCGCCTTTCTCTTGCCCTCAAGGAAGCCTAAATACTCGACACGGTCCCCCTCGTGAGGGAAATCGGGACCGAGCTCCGCCTCCTCGTCGGAGAGCTCGCGGCACTCGCCAGAGTACTCGGCAACCATAGTCACGTAGTACTTGCCCGAGTCGAAGGAAAAGCGCTCGCAGATAATGCGGAAGCCCGCCAAGGCAAGATAGTGTCTTAAGTGCTCCTGCTTTGTCATAGGCTGAAGAATAAGCCTTACCGACCCGTCCTTAAGATGGGGCGCGTCCTCTATAATTCTCGCTATGAGCTCGCCGCCCATACCGCATATGGCGTAGTCGGTTATTCCCTTGCCCGAGAGCGCCGCGGCACCGTCGGTGAGAATAAACTCGCATCTGTCCGAGAGTCCCTCAGCGGCCGCATTGCGCTCGGCTGAGGAAAGAGGTCCCGGATTGACGTCCGAGAGGTAGGCGCGGTCGATCCTTGCCGCCTTCAAAAGAAAAATGGGCAGGTAGCCGTGGTCAGTGCCTATATCGGCAAAGACGGCTCCTGCCCTCACGTAGTCGGCGCAAGACAAGAGACGTTTGTCAAGCGAGCCGTTCATCACTTCTTGGACTCGAAATACTCGTTAAGAGCCTTTACAAGCGCGTCGCAATCCATACCGTGTGCTACGCAAGCGTCAGCGATAGACTCGCTTCTCGCGTGGGGGCAGCCGGTGCAGAACATGCCGTTCATATGGAAGATCTTCGCAGCGTTCTGATCAAAATCAATTACGTCGCCGATGATGCTATCTTTAGTTACGTTCATTGGAATTTACCTCTTGTTTATTTATTGTGATAACAGTATAACATAGTATGGGGAAAAAATCAACATATATTTTCTACTTTTCTCTTTACTTTTTTAGAAATTTATGTTATTATATCCTAGATAATGTTAAAAGGAGCAATCTATGATAGTTGCGCTTGAAGAAGCAAAAAGAAGACTTGTCGCGCTCGAGGACGTACTCGTCGAGCTCGGCAATCAGTTAAGAATAGATGAGGCCAGAGAAAAGGCCGCCGATCTCGAAAGAGAGACTATGGTGCAGGACTTCTGGAACGATGCGGAAAAGTCGTCGAAGAAGCTGCGCGAGATAAAACAGCTCAAGGACAAGGTCGAGAGCTACGAGGAGCTCGTATCAAGGCTCGAGGACGCGACCGTGCTCTGCGAGATGGCCATCGAGGCAAATGACGAGGACTCCGCTGATGAGGTAGTGTCCGAGACCGACTTTATCGAGGCTGAGGCTGAGAGAAAGAGAATCGAGGTTCTGCTCTCCGGTCCTTACGATAAGAATAACGCCATCCTCTCCTTCCACCCCGGTGCGGGCGGAACAGAGGCTCAGGACTGGGCATCTATGCTCTACCGTATGTACACCAGATGGGGTGAGAAGCACGGCTTCAACGTTAAGCTCGTTGACTGGCTCGACGGTGATGAGGCAGGACTTAAGTCTGCGACCATTATGATCGAGGGTATGAACGCGTACGGCTATCTCAAGAGTGAGAACGGCGTACACAGACTTGTAAGAATATCTCCCTTCGACTCCTCGGGAAGACGTCACACCTCCTTCTCGTCGGTTGAGGTTATGCCCGAGTTTGAGGACGTGACCGAGGTTGAGCTCAGAGACGAGGACCTCGAGATCACCGCTCACCGTTCATCGGGTGCGGGCGGTCAGCACATCAACAAGACCGACTCGGCTATCCGTATCGTGCACAAGCCCACGGGTATCGTGGTTGGTTGTCAGACAGAAAGAAGCCAGCTCCAGAACAAGGAGACTGCACTCAAGATGCTTAAGGCAAAGCTCATGGAGATAAAGATCCGCGAGAATCTCGACAGGATAGAGGATATCCAGGGCAACAAGGCAAACATCGAGTGGGGCAGCCAGATCCGAAGCTACGTCTTTATGCCCTACACTCTCGCAAAGGATACGAGAACCGGCTTCGAGGACGGTAATATCGACTCGGTTATGGACGGTAATATCGACGGATTTATCAACGCTTATCTTAAGCAACTCTCCAAGGAAGAGGGCAAATAAGCAAATATTTGCTAACCTTTGTATGCAAAAAGGCGGTCAATCGACCGCCTTTTGTTTTTATTCTGTTTTCTCATTCTTGGACTCCGCGGTATCACAGCTGTTTCTGTAAACCACGTATCTTGTATAAAGATACTCAAGCACGAAGTTGGATATCATAGTTACCGCGAGGACGATATACTCGTTTATCTGTGCCCTCTCGGCAAGGTTACCGAGCACGGTTGATACCGGAGTAAACACAAGGTAAAAGAGGAAGACGAGAAGCATTGAGAGCTTGACGTTGTTCGACGACTTGAAGGTCACCTTGCGGTTTATCGTAAAGTTCCAGAGTATCGATGCGACAAGGCTCGTCAGGTAGCTCACCCAATAATCGAGGTGTAAAAGCTCGTTCATAAGAGTGAACAGGAGCACCTGAATCACGCCCGCGCTGATGGAGAAAAGGGTGAATTTTATCGTTCTTATAAGCTCCTTGTTTTTCATAGCTTATATCTCCTTTATGAAGCAACGGCGGCGTCTGTGCTGACGCTTGTCAAACGGCTTCCACATACTCTGCACCGCACCGTTGGTCTCAAGCTGAGGTCCCGTCTCGCAGATCTTAACGCCGTTTCTGATGCAGACCTTGAGAAGCTCGTTCATCATAATGGCGGGGATACCCTGGCTCTGCAGCTCGGGCTTGACCGCAACGAAGAACATCTCAAGAGTATCGTTATCGCTTCCGAGAGCCTTAAGTAATCTGAATACGCCGAAGGGGAGCATCTTGCCACCCGACTTTTTAAGAGCCTTGGCGATCGAGGGCACCATAACGGCAAAGCCGACGATCTTTCCATCCTTATCCTTAACCGAGCAGATGTAGTCGAGGTTGACGAGCGGAATATAGTCATCTACCGCGCGCTTGATAACTGCGGGTGTGAGCGGCACCGTGCCGTAAAGACGGGAGAAGGCAACGTCGATGATAGTGAACGCCTCAAACGCCTCCTCGTAAAGCTTCTTACGGTCGGTATAGGTCACTACCTTGAGACCGTGGTGATTCATCACCCTCTCGGAAAGATGCTCAATCCTCGGATCGATCGACTCGGGAACGAATATCTGATACTCTATCCAGTCGATATCCTTTCTGAGTCCGAGCCTCTCCATATGCTCAAGGTAATATGGGTGGTTGTAGAAGGTGATGGACATATTGAGCTCATCGTATCCTTCAACGAGCATACCCTCGTGGTCCATATCGGTAAAGCCGATAGGTCCCATTATTTCGGTGTGTCCGCGCTCCCTGCCCCACTTGACAACGGCGTCAAACAGAGCCGAGGAGACCTCGGGATCGTCTATAAAGTCAAAGCGGGTGAATCTTATCGCATTCTTCTCCCACTTCTTGTTGTACGCGTGATTGACAAGGCCTGCGATTCGTCCGACCATTTTGCCGTCGCGATATGCTGCGAAAAGCTTGGTGTCGCAGAATTCGTATGCGGGATTCTTCTTCTCGGTGAAGGTTGCAATCTCGTCACTCTTAAGGAAGGGCACGTAGTATTCGTTGTCCTTGTAAAGCGTGTTCGGAAACTCAACCCAACGGGAAAGCTCGGACTTTGTCAATACCTCTTTGATCGTAATACTCATAGTTGTCACCTTTATTAAATCTTGCCGCCCAGTGTCGTGCGGCTGGTTCAGTATAGCACAATGCATAAAAGTCTGTCAAGTTCTTGGACAGATATCGGACTTGTGTTACGCTTTTTTAGAGATGGGCTTTGGCGAAAGCTTTATCCTTTGGCATAATAACACGGCAACAATAAATCAACTTAAAAGATAAAAAAGAGACACAGCCGATAAAGCCGGGTCTCTTTCTATATTAAAGCTTCGCGATAAAGTCGATCAGCTCATCAAAGCCGCCGTGGGGATAATCGTTAAGGTCAACTCCGCGTGTATTTATCAGGCACTCGGTGAGCACAAATACGGGAATGCCTAGGGCGAGGGCCGAGAAATCGTCGCGGGTATCGTTGCCTATCATCACGCACTCCTCGGGGGATATACCAAGCTTTGCAAGAAGCTCGGTGAAGTAGGCGGGATTCGGCTTGCAGTAGCTGCTGTTTTCGTACGCCGTGATATACTCAAAATCCTCGGGTGTCATTCCGCCTAGCCGTATGCGGCCGTGCGTGGCAACCATAGGAAAGAGCGGATTGGTCGCGAGAATGGGGCGAAGGCCCTTCTCCTTCACGGTCTCGAGCACCTCACGCGCTCTCGGATATGCCTCGCAGGTGGCAGCTATGACAGAGCCAAACTCGTCCGCGTAATAGGACTCTATTTCCGCTCTGACCGACGAGGAGAGACCGCCCGATATTTCATCAAACACCTGCCAGAAGCGATCCTCGTTTGAGAGCTTGCCGTCGTTTCTCAGTGTTGCGACGACCGCGCCCTCGAGCGCGTCCTTCATAATGGCGGTATCGTATCCAAGACTGCCAAGCTTACCTAAAATGGACACGAAATAGAGTCTGATAAACTCGTCCTGATCCATTCTGATAAGCGTGCCGTCAAGGTCAAAAAGTACAGTTGTTATTTTTCTCATTATTCAGTCAATCCGTAATTTACAAGCAGATAGCCGTCGCGGTGCACGCCGAGGTCCTCGTGACAGTCAGCGCCCACACCGTCTCTGTGGTTGAATATGTTGGACTCCTTGTAGAAGCTACCGGGACATACCCATCTCTCCTCCTCGTTCTTGAGGTGGTGGGGGCCCATCATATTACGAAGGTTGTTTACAACGGTCACCTCGAGGATGTTCTTTCCGGGCTTCAGATGGTCCTTAAGCTCTACACGGTAGGGGGGATAGAGCTTGGTTGCGACGTGCTCGCCGTTGACGCTGAGCCTTATCGCGTTCATTCCTCTGCCCGTGAGCATTACGTGGTAATCGGTGCTGTCGAGCTCTACCTCACGGCTGAGAGTAAGCTCGCCCGCAAACTCGGCAAAGCCGGAATAGTCGAGCTTTGCGGCGTCAACGCGAGTGGGCTTTGCGGCGATTATCGGCTGCTTATCGATGAAGAAGGTCTTGTCACTCGTCTCACTCACCGCACCCGCAAAGTCAAGGCCGAAGTCACCGACGATGTATATAGGCTCGATCTCCATATCGTAGGACAGGCAATTCTTCATACTCTCGAAGGTCCATGACTTGGAGAGATGCTCATAGCACGCGGGAGTCTGCTCTATCACAGATTCGAAGGTGATGACGTTTTCGCCCTCGCAGACGTAAGGAGCGATATTGAGCTTTCTGAAGGCGCTGTCACGGAAGTAGCCGCAGTCGGTCTTATCTATCTCTTTGCCGTTGACGCTTATCTTGAATATCTCGGGAGTCTCGGTAGCGAGGAATATCTCGGAGGGGATCGATGAGATGGTGAAACGGTAGTCCTGCTTAAGAGCAACCGCTCTCTCAAGAGCGTTGATTCTCGGCAGAATATTTAACACGTACCCCTCCTTCTCGACAAGCTCACCGTTAAAGTAGTAGTCGCAGAAGTCGAGAGTCAAGGAGTTGTGAGTGAAGGATTTTACATCCCACTCGCCCATAAGGCTGAGTCTTTCCGACGCGGAAGTTTCGGTGATCTCCTCCCTCTCCTCGTGAGTGTCGATAAGTACAAGCGACTCGTAGGGAGCGAAGGTATGTATACCGGAGAAAGGAACAAGGTCGCCCGTCTCAATGATCATCTGCTTATTGCCGCGCTTGATCCCGGCGGTGATCTCGGAGTTGTCGGTGTTGACGATATAGTGCATATCGAAGCCGTCGAAGGAGCGCGAGGTGTAGCTGAGGCGCGAGGGAGCCATAATGTCATTCGGCTCGACCTCGGAGACGGAGATTATTCTGCCGCCCGCCTTGCGGAATTCGTCAAGAAGTTTCTCGGTATTCGGAAGCAGTCTCTTGTACTTAGTGGGAAGAACTATGGTCTTGTATCTCATCTGACCGATAACGAGCTCGCCGTTCTCCACTTTCGCGTGGCGGCGCATCAAGGTCTCGTCGCCAAGGTGATACTCGACGTGCTTATCCTCGATGGAGCGCATATCGGCAAGGAAGGAGTCGTGGTAGGATCTTATAAGCCTTGAGGACTCGGCGCTGAATTCATAGCCGTTGTAGATAGTCCAAGCGGTGGTCTCGGGATGGATAAGAAGGGTGTCAACGTTTACCCTGCCCTCCGCGATAAGCATACCGACTCTCGACATAGCGTCGAAGAACACCTTCATATCCGCCCACCAAGGCTGCTGATAGTACATCGCCGGGGGATAATCGCGCTTTCTGATACCGCGCAGAGAGTAACCCTCAAGGTGAGTGCAAAGCAGGTTTACGCCGTGGACCATCTGCCACTCCAGAATGCGCTTGAGCTCTCCGTGTGAGACGTTGTGTCCGGATGCAGCGTAGGTCTCGGTGAGTATCTGCTTTTTGCCCATCTGCGCAGATGCGCTGGAGAGCTGCATAGGTGTAAGACACTCTGTAACCGGTCTGCCGAGCCAGTCCATACCGGGCACGTGGAAATATTCGTAGTGAGGCATGCACGCGCCGTTGGAAACGATCTGAGACATCAGATCCTCCTCGAGCACGAGGTGACCGGTGAGCTTGTAGCCGTGGGCGTCGCACCAATCGTATATCTGCTTGAAGAATGCATCGGAGAAGAGGTCGGTGATAAGCTGCCAATAGTCAACTCTCACGTCCTCACAGCCCTCCTTGTCAAAGAAGAGCATATCGAGCTTCTCGACAAGGCTGTAGCCGTATCTTTCCTTGAAGCTTTCCTCGAGAATAAAGCTCCACGGGTACCCGTCTCCGCGCAAAATCTGCGGCTCGTCGGTGAAGAAGCCGTCAAAGGTCGAGCCGAACTTATCGTAGTATTTCCGGTAGATTTCCTCTATGAATTTCCCCATGACCTTCTTGTCGAGGGTGTCAACGTAGAACTCGTTGATACGGTAGAAATATCTCACTCCGTCCTTGATAAGCACGGTGTTATCGGCATCCTTATTCTCATCGGTAAGGGGCTCGATATGCAGACTCTTTTGTCTGTATTCATCGCCAAGGCCGTTGACCTTGCCGCCGCCGAAGCCCGAGGGCCAGCCATTCTCGTCATATGCCCAGGAGTGCATTCCTCTCTTGTTGCCCTCCTCGATGGAGGCCTTGACGTTGTCAAACCATTCCTCACCCATATACTCGGTCAGAAGGCCGCCTCTGGCGTGCATAAAGTAGCCGCCGATGCCTGCCTCGTCCATAATGCCGATCTGCCTTTTCGTCTCCTCGGTGTCGAGCTTTTCATTCCACGACCAGAAGGGTATGGGGCGATACTTTTTGTCTACGTTTTTGAAATCCATGATCATTCTCCAAAAATTATTCTTTCAAGCCTTTCGGCATCTATTTTCTTTTTGTTTGCTTTAAGCGTGACCGTCATATTTTCAGGGCGGAATATTTCCCTAGCAACCTCACGGAGCCTCTCGGGAGTTATCCGCTCGTAAGCCTCTCTTCTGTCCTCAATACCGGAATAACCGAGATTCAGGATATGGTTATCATAAGCGAAGGTGAACGAGAGCGCGCTCGGGTCGTCAAAGAGCATATACGCATTATCCACGTAGCTCGCCTTCATACATCTATCGGTGTCAAGAAGCCGCTCAGTATAGCCGCGAAGAAGCTCTGCTGTCATCTGTGCCGCCTCATAGAGCTTTGACTCCTTAAGCTCGTAAGAGAAGGAGAAGAGCGCCACGTTGGAGTATCTCTCAACCGCGCCTCCGAGGTCATAAAATAGACCTTTGTTCTCACTGAGCTCAATAAAGAAATCCGAGCTGTATCCGCGTAGCACAATATCGTAAAGGAGGTCGAGCTCCGCGCTTTTCACGGATGACATATCCACGTCAAAGGAGTATCTTATCTTGGTGAAGTCCGCGTTCTTTATCCTGATCTTAGGCTGACGGCTCATAAAGCATTTTGGCACGGGCGCTTTGTTATCATGCTTTTCATCTCCGACAAGCTCATACGCGCCAACAAGGTCTGTAAGATAACTTAAGTTGTCATTATCGACATTTCCCGTGACATAGAAGAAAATATTCTCTTTATTGTAAATTCTTCGTCTGTACGACTCGAGGCTCTTAAGTGATACCTTAGATACCGAGCCGAGCGTACCTGCGATGAGCTGTGTGAGAGACGTTCCCCGCCACTCCTCCTCGGCGGCAACAAAGGCGAGCGTGCTCTTATCCGACGCCTCTCTTATCTCAGCCTTTATTCTCTCCCGCTCAGCCAAAAGCTCCGAGCGGTCAAGAACTATGGGAGAAAGAATGCGCGATATCATCTCTGCCGCCACCTTAAAATGGGAGGACGCGCCCGAGATGTAAAACTGCACCATCTCAGAATAGGTCGTGGCGTTGAATTCCATGCCGTATTTATCAAGCTCGCGGTACAGCTTGTAATCCATCAGCTTATTGACGTTTCTTATCGCGGCGTGCTCAAGAAAGTGGGTGATGCCATTCTCCTCCGCACTCTCATACATGCATCCCGCCTTCAAAAACATCGAGATAAAGAAGCTGTGGTTATTCTCATTCGTCAGGCTGTAAACGGGTATCCCGTTTTTTGCTACTATTCTTTTTTCATACATAGGGACACCTCCATCTTGCCTTTTACAGTTATTGTACCATATATTTTTAATTATTGCAAGGGAGTTGGAAAAAGACTTGAAAAAAGAAAGAACAGACGTAATTTCTCCGTGCCGCGGCAACCGTCCTGCGCTCTTTACGGAAAACGTGCTCAAGCCTCGGAGTGAATATTTTATTTTAGACTCTAAAAAAGATTGACTTTGCCCGTCAAATGCGGTATACTTTATGTGGAATTTTTGAAGGGAGGGTTACAAGATGATTCCCGAAGGCTTCATGGAAAAAATGAAAAATATTCTCGGGGACGAGTACCCTGCCTTTATCGAAGCGCTCAAGAGCGGTGAGGCTGTGCGCGGTATGCGCGCAAACCTCTTAAAGTGCTCCCCTGAGAAGCTCGTCTCGGACGGAGAGTTTAATCTCGAGCCGCTCGGCTACGTGGATAACGGCTTTATCCTCAGAGAGGAAAGAGCTATGGGCGCATCCCCCTACCACCACGCGGGCATGGTGTATATGCAGGACCCCGGAGCTATGGCAAGCGCGGCGGCGCTCGATATAAAGCCCGACTGGTGGGTAGCCGACCTATGCGCGGCGCCCGGAGGTAAATCGTCACAGGTTGCCGAAAGACTCGGTGACGGAGGCTTCCTTCTCTCAAATGAATACGTGCCTAAAAGGGCGAAGATAATCGTCGGCAATTTCGAAAGACTCGGTGTCAGAGGAGCCATAGTCACCTCGCTTGATACCGCAAGGCTCCGCGAGATGTACGAGGGTGTGTTCGACCTCGTTATAGTCGATGCTCCCTGCTCCGGCGAGGGTATGTTCAGAAAGAGCGAGGAGGCGGTAGAGGACTGGAGCGAGGATAACGTAGCTATGTGCGCGAAGCGTCAGAAGGAGATCCTCGGCAACGCCAAGGGGCTTGTAAAGTCGGGCGGTTACCTGCTCTACTCCACCTGCACCTACTCCCCCGAGGAGAACGAGGGCGTGGTGGGTGAGTTTCTTGGCAACAATCCCGATTTCGCACTCGTCAAGGTCAAGGAGTCGCTTGAGGAAAGGACAAGACCTGCAATCGCAAAATACGCCAAGGGCGCTCTCAACATTGAGTACGCAAGACGCTTCTATCCTCACGTAAGCGACGGTGAGGGTCAATTTCTTGCCTTGATGCAAAGGGATGAAAACGCCCAAATTAAGCAAAGAATACTTTACAAAGACGAAGCAAAACCGCTGTCCAAGCAGGAGAGTGCGGTAGTGTCAGCCTTCTTCAAGGATGCGCTCACAAGGGCTCCTGAGGGCAGAGCTGTAAAGGTCGGCGAGAACATCGTTATGGTGAGTCACTCCTGCCCGATACCTCGCGGCTCGGTGTTTATGTCGGGTGTCCTTCTCGGCGAGATAAAGGGATCAACCTTCTTCCCTCACCACCAATTCTTCTCTGCATACGCGGAGCTATTCCGCTCAAAGGAAAACCTCAGACGAGGCGACGCAAGAGTTGAGAAATATCTCAGAGGCGAGGAGATAGAGGCAAGCTCGGACATTAAGGGCTGGTGCGCGGTGCTCTTTGAGGGCGCGGCGCTCGGCGGCGGAAAGGCATCCTCGGGAAAGATCAAAAACCACTACCCCAAGGGATTAAGAACAAGATAATTAAATTTTAAGGAGATACAAAAATGGACAAGATTTTAGCAAAGGTGGGCGCGCTCACCGTAACAGAAAAAGAGGTTGACGACTTCCTCGTTGAGCTTGGCGCTCGCGGTCAGGGCTACAATACCCCCGAGGGCAGACGCGCGATACTCGAGCAGATCATCAGCTCTAAGCTCCTTCTTCTCGATGCAAGACACAATCTCTTCGAGACCGAGCCCGAGTTCAAGGCTGAGCTCGCAAAGCTGCGCGAAAACCTTCTCATCAATTATGCAGGCAACAAGGTCCTCGCATCGGTAAAGGTAAACGATGAGGACGTGAAGAAATACTACGAGGACAACCTCGACAAATTCCGTCAGGGCGAGACCGTAAACGCAGACCACATTCTCGTGGAAAGCGAGGAAAAGGCTCTTGAGATTCTCGCAAAGATCGAGAGCGGCGAGGTAAGCTTCGGTGATGCGGCAAAGGAATACTCCACCTGCCCCTCCGGACAGAGAGGCGGTAACCTCGGTGACTTCGGCAGAGGTCAGATGGTGCCCGAGTTTGACACCGCGGTATTCGAGCTCGAGGTAGGCGAGATAACTAAGGCTCCCGTAAAGACTCAGTTTGGCTACCATCTTATCAAGCTCAACTCCAAGTCCGAGTCGAGCGTAATGCCCTACGAAGAGATCGCTCCCCAGCTCTCCGAGATGGTGCTTAACGAAAAGAGACGCGAGGCGTACGAGAGAAAGATCAACCAGCTCAAGATACTCTACCCCGTTGAGCTCATCTGATGAACGACGATATTGAGCTCTTAAAGAAGCGCTTTATCGAGCTGTATAACAAGGCGGACAGAGGCGGCTACTTCACCTTTACGGACTTCTTAGGTCTTGCCGAGCAGTCGGCACTCCGCGAGGCTCTGCCGAGAATACGCCCGAGCGAGATAACTCTCTACGGAGGCGCTGACGGGGCTGAGCGTGTGATAGCCCGATTTGGCAACGCGGAGGAGGTCGGATACGAGACGCCCTTCCCCATTCTGTGTGTCAAGGTCGAGCCGCTCTCAGCGAAATTTGCCGACAAGCTCACGCACCGCGATTTTCTCGGCGCGCTCTTAAATCTCGGAATCGAGAGAAGCACGCTCGGAGATATAATCATCAGGGATAACGTAGGCTACGTTTTCGCCGAGGAAAAGATAGCGGAATTTATCACGGGTGAGCTCTTACGGGTAAAAAGGACGGACGTTAAGGCAACCGTCACCGACGCCCTGCCCGAGGGTGAGCTCTATAAAACCGAGACCAAGCGAATACAGATACAGAGCGAGAGAATCGACGCTGTAGTGGCGAAGGTCTACTCCCTCTCGCGAGATGACTCCCAGACCTTAATAAAGCGCAGATTAGTCTACGTCAACGGCCGCGAGATCGACAGCGCCTCCTACACACCGAAGGAGGGGGACAAGGTCAGCGTGCGAGGATACGGCAGATTTATCTACCGAGGCTTTGACTCGACGAGCAGAAAGGGAAAGCTCAACGCCATAGTCGAGGTTTACGTGTAAAATCAAAATAAAAAACACACGTTTTAGCCAAAAAGGCCGCTACCCGTGTGAAATAAGGGGCTGAGTCACTAAGAATTCAGTCATCGCATACTATAAGGATTAAAACAATCAGAAAGCCCTGAATTCTTGGTGCGAAGCGCCTTTCGGGGCTAGATTAATTTAGGATGGAAATCGTCGGCTGACGAGCGAGAGATGTATATGAATACATTGAGCGAGGAAACGGCGATAGAAAAAGAGTGTAAGAGGTGGAAATTCTCGCAATTTCCACCTCTTACTTATGCAAATATTAAGTTTTAGGGTTGTTTTCATTGACTTCTCGACTCTTTTTCGATTACGCCTAAATGAATCAGCCCCTTTATTTGCGTTTTATTTTGCTTTGACTTGTCGGGGATAAAAGGCTCAGCTCTTCTTTATACCCCAGGTGTGGTATACCTGCTCCGAGGTACCGTCGTGCCATTTTACGGTCACGGTAAGAGTGTCACCGTCCACGGTAATATCCGCCCAGGAGGCTCTCCTGCCGGTCTCGGCATAAGCGTAAATGCCATCCTCTATCGCAACGGGGGCTCTCTGCTGAGTGCCTGCAGGACCGTTCATTATATAGATGACTCCGTCGGGGTCAACTATATACTCTACTCCATTCTCAGTCTCGGTCATCTCAGCGGTCGTGGCGCCGTCTGCGTCAATCGGGAAGGTCCTCGATACCGCGTGATCGTGAGCCTGAAGCACAAGGTCAACACCGTACTCGGCAAATAATGAGCCCAGCTGCTCGCGAAGGGCGAGGGCTATCTGATTTCTCGTCTGGTCAGCGCCGTACTTACCTACCGAATACATAGGATTGTGCATCGATACGACAGTCCACTTGCAGGTGTTGTTCCGAAGCTCATCTACGAGCCAATTATATTGCTCCGCCTTAAGTCTGTTATCCTCAAGGTCGTTGGTGTTGAGCATAATGAATTTTACGTCACCGTATACGAAGCTGTAATAGTATCCAAGAGCAACCGAAGTCTGTTCGGGGATCTTGTTGTTGAAGTGCTTGTAAATCTCAAAGGTTGCGTTGTTATACGAGGTCTCGTGGTTGCCCGTGATAGGTATTATCGGCATACCCATAATATACTCATAGTTGCCGTCAAGCATTTCCGTCCACTCGGCTTCCTTATGAGCATACTGTACAACGTCGCCGCCGTGGATGACGAAATCCGAGCTGTCCGCAATCGATTTCATTACACGGCCGAATTCCGCGGGGCCTGCCTGAGAGTCGCTCACGTGAGAGAAGGTGAAGGAGGTCGAGGCGGGGTCGCATGCCTTCAAGGTAACCTCGGGCGTTATTATGCCAAAGGCTCTGTCAAGCACGCGATAAACGTACACGGTACCCCTCTTAAGGGTTATTTCCGCCTTGGAAATGAAGTAAGAAACCGAGACTCCGTCGCCGTCTTGAGTCGTTGCCTCATAGGACGCGGGAGCTATCTCCTCCCACTCGGTATCCCCTGCCTTTTTGATCTGTATCACGGGATCCCCAGGAGCATTATAGGTGTTGTAGGTAAAGCCGTAAACCGACTCCTCCGTATCATAAAGCGTTACGGTCACAGAGGTCGGGACGTAGCGCTTCTCCTCATCGGTGAGCGCGATAGGAGTGCCGCTTACAAAGGTGTCATTGCTCGCCGTGCCGCATCTTGAGCACGACTTGTAGTAGATAGCAGAGGTTTTCACCGTTGCCTCCTTGATGAGATATTGATCCGCGGTATTTTTGCCATAGCTGTGTCCGCCAAAGTCACCGTGCTCGAACACCTCAGTACCCATCTCACCGCAGGAACAGCTGTAATAATACTCTGCTCGCTGGATGCAGGTCGCTCTGGTCTTGATGTACTTAGACTTCGTGGATTTCTCGACAAATTCGCAGACGTGAGGCCCTGCCTCACCACCCTCATCGGGTGCGTCTTTATGGCACGATGATAAGGTCAGTATCAATAAAGCGAATAAAAATAAGTAAGCTAACTTTTTCATATCTGTTTTTGTCTTTAGTTATTGTTAAATCACCAATATTTTGATGCATAAGGTGGCTTCTTCGACCCGTTGCCGTAGAAACCCACGGCGAGCCTTGGTCGAAAAGGCGGCTTAGGCGCAGATCTGTCGACAAGTGAATCAGGGGCGCTGATATTTTGAGGCATAAGGTGGCTTCTTCGACCCGAAGCCGTAGAAACCTACGGCGAGCTTTGGTCGAAAAGGCGGCTTAGGCGCAGATCTGTCGACAAGTGAATCAGGGGCGCTGATATTTTGATGCATAAGATGGCTTCTTCGACCCGAAGCCGTAGAAACCTACGGCGAGCTTTGGTCGAAAAGGCGGCTTAGGCGCAAAATATCACCAGTAGAGCTCCCATTCGGGGTCGAGCATTCTGTGAAGCGCCTCCATGTAGAAGTAGTCACCCCAGATGTTCATCTCGTCAACACCGTTGTTGCCGGGCTTGCTGTAGGTCGCGTGGAGAAGGAGACCGTTTGCCTCGGGAACATCCTTGGTGGTGTAGTGATCGATAAGCGAGTTCATTATCTTGTTACACGCTTTAACGTATACCTCTCTCTTGGGATCGTTTTCGTCCATATGCTTGATTCCCTCGAGCATCGCGCAAAGTGCAATTGCCGCGCTGGACGAATCCCTAGGCTCATATGCGCCGTCTGTGAAGGAGAGGTCCCAATAAGCTACGTAGTCAAGAGGAAGATACTCAAGATAATAATCGGTAGCATTAATAAAGGTATCGAGAGCCGCCTCGTCGGGCTCGTAAATGTAAGTAAGAAGCGGGCCGTACATTCCCCACGCCTGACCGCGTGACCAGGTGGAATCGTCACTCGCTCCCTGAGCGGTAACGCCCTTCAGGGGAAGGCCTGTATTCTTGTCAAAGTAATAGGTGTGATAGGTGCTTCCGTCCTCGCGGTAGCAAACACTGATCGTTGTTTTAAAATGGTTGTACGCTATGTCGCGATAGGTACTGTCTCCGGTAACCTCGCTTGCCCAATAAAGAAGGGGGATATTGAGGAGGCAGTCAACGATAAGGCGGTAGTTGTCATCAGCGCCAACAGATCCCCAAGCCTGAATAAACTTGCCTGTCTCGTGGTATCTTGAGATAAGATGATCCGCCGCTTTGATCGCCGCTTTTTTAGCCTGAGCGTTTCCGGTAAGCTTATACGCCGCAACGCACGAGGGAGTATAAAGAAATCCCATATCGTGATGGTTGACGCCTATTTTGTTATCTATTCTGTAATAGAAGGAATCGATCTGAGAGGTAGCAACGTCGCGGTATTTTGTGTCTCCGGTCATCTCATACGCGTGCCAGAGAATACCCGTCCAGAAGCCGGTATTCCAACCGCTGTCATTGTTTACGGCACTGTAAACGTTATTTGTACTGTTGTGCGAGGGGAACTTATCCGTGAAGGTAGGCAAAGCGTAATCGATCTTGGCAATAGCGTCCGCAAGAGCTCCCTCAAGCTTCTCTCTTGTTATCTCGGAGCTCGGCTCGCAATCGCAAGTAAAATATTCCTTTCTGTCATCTGTGTCCGTATCATCCTCGTCCTTATCATCGGGTCTTACACACCCCGAGAAAAGAAAAACGTTGAAGAGAAGGACAAGAGCCAATAAGAAAGATGTAAGCTTCATTTTCATTTTACTGCTATCCTTTCGTAATATGGTTTTATGTCAACTATGGTTTGCAATTATTTGTATTAAGCCAATTTACTCAGCGCTTATTCAAAAAAACTTTCACAGTGAAGGACAAATTCACTGCAAATATTCATTAAGAATATAAACAGTTCTGATATACTCTAAAAACTCGACACGCCCCACCACTTCCCTTGAGTTCGGGGTAATAAAGGTGATTACAAAGTAAGCGTAGGGTGTGCGGTAAAAGGTAGGCATATAGAAGAACTCGGAGCCGTCCTCGGCAGTCTCGGTGTAGGTGAAATAGGGCACGTCGCCGTAAACCTTTACACCCTCGTCGACGGTCCTGTCCATCATATCAAGATAGACCTCGGCAAGCTTTTTCGGGGTGTAGGTGCTAAGAAGTCCCAGCTCCTCGCAGTTGACAAAGGAATATCTCGCGATACCGACAATAGTATTGCCATCGGAGTAGGCGACGTTGAATGCGCCCTCCGAATCATAGGGCTCAAAGTCCTCGGTAAGAATTATTCCAAGCTCGCAATATTCAAATCTATCCTTGTCATCGCACGAAGCAAACGAGAGCAAAATGACGAGTATAAGAAAAACGGAAAGTGTGCGCTTTATCATAGGCGCTCCCCCTTAAGTGAGGCGTACAAGCTTTCCGCATCATCAACCGTTACGTCAGCGCCTGCGCAAAGCAATTCCTCGCGCGACCTGAAGCCCCAGGTCACGCCAATGGATAAAGCCGCGCCCATATTCTTGCCGGTAAGAATATCAACCGAGGTATCACCTACGAAGGCGCACTCGGAAGGCACGCCGCCCATATCGGCAAGCACGCTAAGCGACTCTGTCGGGTCGGGCTTAAGCACTATACCCTCTCTGCCGCCGCTGACGATCGATATTTTATCCTTGAAGAAGTGACTGATAAGCTTTTTCGCCGTCGGCTCGGGCTTATTGGTTACAACCCCGAGCTTGAATCCCTCAGCATGAAGCCTATCGACGAGAGCGGTTATGCCATCATAAGGCTCTGTTTTTGGCAAGGGATCGGCATCATATGCGCGGTTATAGTCGGAAAGCACGGCGCTTATCACCGCCTCGTCATCGACTCCGCATCTGTTAACCGCTCTTGTTACGAGCTTTCTCGCACCGTTGCCTATATATTCTCGCGTATTCTCTACCGTTATCTTGCCAAGACCGTGAGCGCTGAGCGCTCCATTCAGGTGATACGTGATGGTAGGAAGAGTAGAAAGCAGAGTTCCGTCGAGATCAAAAAGAACGTATTTAATCATTTTACAGTATTTCTCCGAAAATCGGGGTAAAGTTATATTTTTTCTTAGGTTTGCAGACGATAATCTTTGAAAATTACCATTTTGCCATCCGGAAAAACGGGGTTCATTTATGTTCAGTCATATTTTCTTCAGCTTAGCGAAGGTTGCCATAAGCTTTTTGGTCTGTCCGTTATCGAATCTGACCTCATATAAGACATCACCGCCCATATCGCGCGAGGAGAGAATGGTTCCCTCTCCGAACATTGCGTGAGCGACTCTGTCACCGACAGTAAGCTTCTCTACACCGAACTTCTCCGCTCCGCGCCTGTTATCGCGCACGTTTCCTATCTCGGGGCGGCGTGAAAGCTCGCCCGATGCCTTCGGCGACGGAGCAAACGCGCTGTCGCTGCGGTATGGCGAGTAATACGCTGTGCGTCTCGGGGGCTCGCGTCTCGGTACGTCGCGCACGGTAAGCTCCGGGGGCAGCTCCTCCCTGATAAAGCAGGAAAGTCTGCCGTAAAGATTTCTTCCGTACATCATTCTCTCCTTGGCATAGCTGATATAGAGCATCTCCTTCGCTCTTGTGATGGCTACGTAGGCAAGTCTGCGCTCCTCGCTCATCTCAGCCTCGCTGCCTCTGTCAGCCTCGGAGGGGAATATTCCGTCCTCCATACCCGCAAGGAATACAACGGGGAATTCAAGTCCCTTTGCCGCGTGTACGGTCATAAGCACAACTGCATCGGCATTTTCATCGTATTTATCAACGTCACTGATGAGGAATACCTCCTCAAGGAAGCCCGTGAGAGTTATCTCCTCGCCGCTCTCGGATACTCGCTTTTCATACTCGAGAGCCGCTGTAATAAGCTCGTTGACGTTTTCTATCTTTCCCTCACCCTCAAAGCCCTCAGCCTTGAGCATAGCAAGGTATCCTGACTTCTCAAAGAGTGCAGTCAGCATCTCGGAGGGAAGCGAGCACGTGCTCTTTACCTCCTCGATAAGCGTATGGAAGGAAAGAAGCTTATCCCTGCTCTTTGAAAGCACGGGATACTCGTCGATCCTTTCAATTATATTATACATAGAGAGCCCGTTTGCATTCGCCAAGGACTCAATCGCCTCGACGGTCGCCGCGCCAATCTTGCGCTTAGGCTCGTTTATTATCCTTTTAAGTCTTAAATTATCACCGGAATAGGAGACTACGGACAGATACGCGATCATATCCTTGACCTCCTTGCGGTCATAGAAGCCCATATCTCCGATGACTCTGAAGGGCACGCCGCTCTTGGTAAAGGCGGTCTGAAGCGCTCGTCCGAGCGCGTTGACACGGTAGAGAACGGCAAAATCGGAGTAATTGCGTCCCTCTGTGCGCACGCCCCTGATCACCTTATCAACGATGAATCTGCCCTCATCATTCTGGTCGGCGGCTTCCTTGACGGTGATCTTCTCGCCGTCACCCTTAGCGCACCAAAGACTCTTTGTGTGTCTGTCGGTGTTGTTGGCAATTATAGCGTTTGCCGCGGCAAGAATATTCGCGGTCGAGCGGTAATTCTGCTCAAGCTTGATAACCGCGGCGTCGGGATAGGTCGTATCGAAATTAAGTATGTTCTCGATAGTAGCGCCGCGGAAGCGGTAGATGCTCTGGTCGTCGTCTCCGACTACCATAATATTTCTGCGTCCGTCGGAAATAAGCTTGGTGAGAACGAACTGCGCGTAGTTGGTATCCTGATACTCGTCAACGAGGACGTATCTGAATTTATTCTGATAATACTCGAGAATGTCGGGATGCTCCTGTAAAAGCTCTACGGTCATCATAATGATGTCGTCAAAATCAACGGCATTGTTAGCCATCATTTTCTTCTGATAGAGCTCGTAAACGTTCCTTATATCCTTTGTGCGCGGGTCTCTTGTGAGCTCCATATCCTCGGGGCGCTCGAGCTTATCCTTGGATATGCTTATGGCAGAGGCAACAGCCTTCGGCGCAAGGTATTTTTCGTCAAGCTCAAGCTCCTTCATACAAAGAGCTATCATTCTCTTTTTATCGTCGGTATCGTAGATCGAGAAGCCCTCGCGAAGGCCGAGTCTTTCACCGTACTTGCGGAGTATGCGCAGACATATGGAATGGAAGGTGCCTGCCCATATGCTCTTGGCAACCTCCTCATCTCCGAAGGTGGAAAGGAGCCTCGACTTTATCTCACCCGCGGCCTTGTTGGTGAAGGTGATGGCAAGGACCGACCAGGGCGGACACGGCGCGGTGATGAACTGCGGGAGTATCTCGGCTATGTCCTCCGCGGACATATCAAGAGCCGCCCTCAGCGCCTCCACCGTATCCATATCAACGTCATCGGGAAGATGCTCCGAGAAGTAGGCGTTGCCGTATTTAATTATGTATGCGACTCTGTTGACAAGAACCGTCGTCTTACCCGAGCCCGCGCCCGCAAGCACGAGAACGGGGCCGTTAACGGTAAAGACCGCGCGGCGCTGCTCGGGGTTAAGATGCTCCGAGTAGACCTTGTCAAAGAGCGCTCTCTTTGCTTTTATAAATTCTTCCTTAATTATACTTCTGTCCATTATATTACCCGATGATCTTACTGTATTTTTTGATGATCCAAAGCGCTTTCGTAAAAAATGCGCAATTGATTTTGCAAAATGCTTTAAAAAACTCGCTTTTATTTTTCCTCAAATTGCCGTTTTTCAGCTCGTAAACTTCCAAATTCCCCGATTTTTTATAAGAGAAGGAGAACTTACGATTGAGTTATCAACATTTCAAGGTGTTGAAAATGTGGAAAATTTCTTGTCGAAAACCCTCGATTTACCAAGGTCGGGCGGATTTTGAACAGGAAAATCAACACGTTATCAACATTATCCTTGTTGAAGATGTTGAAAAGTTCGCTTTCCGTGAAAATCTCCACTTTTCCGTCTTTTGTCATTTTTACCCAAAAAGACCTTCATTAGCGAACTTTTGAAGGAACTTGTCTCTCTGCTCTGTTTTTTCGTTTTCGGGACTTCGCGTTTTTTACGAACCAAGTTAGAAACAGACGGTTTTTGAAGTGTTTTTCTCCACGCGGGAGGTAGGCGTAGGCAATTCCTTGCCGCAATCAGCGTTTCTTTGCCTTTGCGCCCGTTTTTGTAGCCCTTTTGGTTACATTTGCGCCCTTTTGCGAGGGAGGAGTCTGTCCGCGGGACCTTGAGGCGCCGCCTTTTTTCTGCTCATTGTCCGACATTCTGGCGCTTTCTATGCGAATTCTCGATGCTTCCTCGCCGAAAATACGCTCAAGCTTGCTCTTTTTAGGCTTTTTAGCGTCAAGAACGGGCTGATAATACTTACCTTTTGTTGAAGCCGAGGACTTGCCCCCTGAGGGCTTTCTCGCCGCGGGACCTGAGCCCTTTGCCGAATTATGACTACTTTTATTTCCCTTTTTGGGCGGTATATATCTGGTGTGGCCGTCCTGACCGAAGGCAGGTCTGACAAGGCAATCGGGACCGTTGCCGATAAGATCCTCGCGCCCCGCTATCTTCAATGCTTCTCTTACGAGGTTTGCATTCTCGGGACGGGAGAACTGAAGAAGAGCTCTTTGCAGCTGCTTCTCGTGATAGTCGGTCGTTACGTACACGCTCTTGCCCGTCATCGGGTGTATGCCGGTATAGTACATTACCGTGGAGATGGTACCGGGGGTGGGATAGAAGTCCTGCACCTGCTCGGGAGAATATCCCCATTGCTTAAGCCAGAGGGCCATATCCACAGCGTCCTTCATAGTCGAGCCGGGGTGGCTGGACATAAGATACGGCACGAGATACTGCTCAAGCCCCGCCTCATCGCTGAGCTTGAAGAACTTCTTCTTGAACTTCTCAAACACCTCGACCGGAGGCTTACCCATCATAGTGAGGGCGTTGAGCGCGCAGTGCTCGGGAGCAACCTTGAGCTGGCCCGACGTATGATGTGTGACGAGCTGACGGAAGAAGGTGTCATCCTCGTCGAGAATGAGGTAATCGAATCTGATACCCGAGCGTACAAATACCTTCTTTACGCCCTTGATCTTTTCTATCTCGCCGAGCATATGCGCGTACTCGGTATGGTCAACCTTGAGGTTCTTGCATGGGGTGGGAGCAAGGCACTTTTTACCCGGGCATACGCCGCAGGTCGCCTGCTTATCGCAGGAGGGATAACGGAAGTTTGCGGTAGGTCCGCCAACGTCGTTTATATAGCCCTTGAAGTCGGGCATTGAGGCTATGATCTCGGCCTCCCTGATAACGCTCTCCTCGCTCCTTGAGCGCACCGCTCTGCCCTGATGGAAGGCTATGGCGCAGAAGTTGCAGGCGCCGAAGCAGCCGCGGTTGTGTGTAATGGAGAACTTGACCTCGGTTATGGCGGGCACGCCGCCCTCGGCAATATAGTCGGGGTGGAAGTCTCTCGCATAGGGCAAGGAATATACTCTGTCGAGCTCCTCCCTTTCAAGCGGAGGCATAGGCGGATTCTGTACGAGCATCTTGTCGCCGTAATATTCTATTATAGCTTTTCCGTGTATGGAATCGGTATTCTTATACTGTATGGAGAAGGCCTTGGCGTAGGCGCGCTTGTCGGTCTTGAGCTCATCAAAGTCACCGACCTCGAGGCTCTCGAAGTGGACGGGATCACCCTTCTTCGCAAGATAGACAGTACCGCGCACGTCGCGTATCTTCTTGACGGGCACGCCCTTGTCAAGAAGCTTTGCAAGTCTTACGAGAATATTCTCGCCCATACCGTAGGTGAGTATGTCCGCGCGTGAGTCGACAAGGACACTGCGTCTTACACGGTCGTCCCAATAATCGTAGTGTGCAAAGCGGCGAAGAGATGCCTCAAGTCCGCCTATGATGATCGGCACGTCGCCGTATGCTTCTCTTATTCTGTTGCAGTAGACTATAACGGCGCGGTCAGGCCTTTTGCCCATCTTGCCGCCCGCTGTGTAGTAATCGTATGAGCGCTTCTTCTTCGAAACCGTGTAATGAGCCACCATCGAGTCGATGTTACCCGAGGTGACGAGGAAGCCGAGCCTCGGACGTCCGAAGCGCTTGAAGTCCTCGCAGGATCTGAAGTCGGGCTGGGAGAGTATAGCCACTCTGAAGCCCTCAGCCTCAAGCACGCGCGAGATGATCGACACGCCAAAGGACGGGTGATCGACGTAAGCGTCGCCCGTTACGTATACGAAATCAACCTCCGACCAGTTGCGCGCCTTGACGTCGGCGGCACTCACCGGAAGAAATGCTAATCTGTCTGTCATGAGTATTACCTCTTCTAAAAAATCCCGAAGCCGGATATTAGACCTCGGGATAATAGTTGATACCAATCACGATCGCGACTCTTATTCAGTAGCGATCGGAGTATGGAAAATCAAAGTGTAAAGGTTGCGAGCTGTACCTCAGTCTGTGTGCCGTCAGCCATATTCTTAAGCTGAGCTACGCCCGCGTCGATCTCGGAGTCACCGATGATGAGGGTGTACTTGGCGCCGATCTTGTTTGCATACTTCATCTGCGCCTTGAGGCTTCTGCCAACGATGTCGCACTCAACGTATCTGCCCTCGGAGCGGAGTCTCTCGGTAATGGCAAGAGCCTCAACCGTAGCTCTCTCGCCAAGAGCCGCAATATAAAGGTCGGGAGTGGGAATCTCAACGTCCGCGATGCCAAGCTCCTTCATAGCGAGAATGAGTCTGGTGATACCCATACCGAAGCCGATGCCCGAGAGCTTAGGTCCGCCGAGCGACTCAACGAGGCCGTCGTATCTACCGCCGCCGCAAACGGTGGACTGAGCGCCGATACCCTCTGCGATAAACTCGAATACCGCGCCGGTATAGTAGTCAAGACCTCTTACGATGGAGGAGTCAACAACGTAGTCTATCTTCATCGCATCGAGTGCACGACAGAGCATATCAAACTTGCCCGCGCATTCCTCGCAAAGATGGTCAACCGTCCTCGGAGCACCCGCCGCGATCTTAGCGCAATCGGGGTTCTTGCAGTCAAGAAGTCTCAAGGGATTTTTCTCAAGTCTCGACTTGCAGGTATCGCAAAGCTTGTCCTTTTGACAACCAAAGTGGTCAACAAGCGCATTTCTGTAATCAGGTCTGCAGTTCTTGCATCCTATGGAGTTTAAGTGTAGAGTAACGTTGGTAAGACCAAGTCTCTTAAGAACCGAGGAGGCAAGAGCGATAGCGGTAGCGTCCGCAGCGGGGCTCTCGGAGCCGAACATCTCGGTACCGAACTGGAAGAACTCACGGCTTCTGCCCGCCTGAGGCTTCTCGTGACGGAAGCAGGAGATGATATAGTAATACTTAAGCGGCATCGGATCGGAGCATCTGCCGTTCTCGATGATCGCTCTTACAACGGATGCTGTGCCCTCGGGACGGAGCGAAATAGATCTGTTCTCATCTCTGTCGGCAAAGGTGTACATCTCCTTCTGCACAACGTCGGTGGTGTCACCTACGCCGCGGACGAAGAGCTCGGTATTCTCGAAGGTGGGGGTGCGTATCTCGCCGTAGCCGTATTTTTCAGCTTCCTCGCGCATTATTCCCTCGATGTGTCTGAAGAGGGGAGTCTCACTCGGAAGTATGTCCATCGTACCTTTAATTTTCTGTATCATTTTCACTATTCTCCTTATGTGCTTCTGTCAGTAATTCTTCAATTCTTTCCTCGTCCTTTATCCAGGCGAGCATACCAATAACAGCCTCAAAGCCGGTGGCGTAGCGGTAGTCGGTCACGCTGGCGTGCTTGGGTCTGTTGAGATGCGTCGAATTCGCCGCCCTCTTGAATACCTCCCTCTCGTCATCGAGAAGAAGATGCTCTATTCTTCTGTACATTGCCGCCTGCGCCTCGGCAGTCACGTATTTCAGCGTCTCGCGGTTTAAGTCCTTAGCCTTAGTCAGCCCGCGCTCAACGAGCATACGTCTGACGAAGAGCGAGTATGCCGCGTCGCCAAGATATGCAAGCGCCTGAGTCGAGGGGAGCGACGCCCCGATTATTTTATCGTGCAAAGCTTACGTCTCCTTAATAAGTCGGTAAAGACGGCGGTATCGCAGGAGGGCTGCGGTCGTCTGTTCACCGGTGCCGTACAACTGCGTATAATTCGCCATTTTAAATATTTCTATTATTTAGTATAATATACGCGAGGACTTTTGTCAAGTGAGTCGCCTCATAAAATAAAAAAATAAAATGCGCGAAAATACTTGAAAAGATAAAAATACTTTGGTATAATATTGAATAGAAAAGTATGTTCTGTCAGACTCAAGGAGTAAAGCCGAATGAGTGAATACGGATACGTAAAGAAAAACTACGAGGCTCTCTGTCGCGAGATAGGCGAATACGAGGAGCGACTCGGACGTAAAATAACGCTCGTATGCGTAACCAAAAGCGGAAGCGACGAGGAGCTATGCGCCCTTGTTGCAGCCGGTGCCTCGGACCTCGGTGAAAACCGACCGGGAGAGCTAAAAAGACGCGCCGAGCTGTTAAGATCAAAGGGCTATACGCCGAGATTCCACGAGATAGGCAACCTGCAAAGAAACAAGGTCAAGCTCGTGATAGACGAGGCGTCTCTCATACATTCGGTGGGCAAATACGAGCTTGCCGAGGTAATAAGCCGTCAGGCGGCAAGACTTGGTATCACCGTCCCCGTCCTTATCGAGATCAACTCCGGACGTGAGGAAAGCAAAGGCGGTGCCCTGCCCGAGGGCGCTGAGGAGCTATTCCTTAAGGTAAGAGAATTGCCCGGAATCAGCGTGTGCGGTCTTATGACAATGGGCCCGGCACTTGACGATGCGGAGGCTATGCGCCCCTACTTCAGACTTACTAAAGAGATATTTGACAGAATAAACAAAGACTACGGCTTTGTGGGCGGCGGCATACTCTCGATGGGTATGAGCGACAGCTATGCCGTGGCGATAGAGGAAGGCTCGACCTTAATTCGAGTCGGAAGAAAACTTTTTGATAAAAACGAAGGGAGATAAAAAAGATGTTTGAAAAGTTTATGGAAAAGTTCTCTAAGAGAGAAGCTGAAAAGGACGAAATGGAATTCAAGCCCTTTGAGCAGACACAGAGAGCGGAGGTTGCCGCCCCCCAGGTAAAGGAGATCGAGCCCGCAGAGAAGCCCCAGGAGACCCGCTCCACCGGCGTTGAGCTCAAGGTCATCCGCCCCGAGTCCTACGAGGAGGTAAGAACCGTAGCTGACAATCTTATCGCAGGCTGCACCGTTGTACTCAACGTTGAGGCTCTCGACAAGCACGTCATCTTCAGAATGCTCGACTTCCTTAACGGCGTTACATACTGCCAGGACGGCGAGATCAAGAGAGTTGCTCCCAGCACCTTCATCATTACGCCTCACAGCGACGTTGACATTTCCGATATGTAATTGATATCCGCAGTCGGAAA
Source organism: Clostridia bacterium (assembly GCA_017453245.1). GTDB lineage: Bacteria > Bacillota > Clostridia > Oscillospirales > CAG-272 > UBA1740. The sequence continues at coordinate 42,727 of JAFTKM010000004.1, read as the reverse complement.
AATCCTACAAGTTCCGTACCGACACCATTGATCATTCGGTACGGAACTTTCGATATAAAGGAATATTTTGATGGAAGCTATTTTTTATATAATCGCAAAGGTCATCTCACTTTTGCTCAGCGCGGTCTCGCTCGCTATGTCGACGAGAGTCATTATGGAGATCATCGCAATGATGACCTCCCGCGACGTCAGCGGCAACAGATTCTACATCTTTATCTACACGGTGACCGAGATATTCGTCACGCCGTTCAGATATTTGTGTATGAAGCTCAATCTGTTCCAGGGCACTCCGATCGACGCGCCCTTCTACATAGCCTACTTCGCGCTCATATTCATAAATGGCCTATTGCCTATAATTTAAAACACCGTTTGGACGTACTAATATGAAACTTCAGGACTTATACAAGAAAAAAACGCTCGCGGAGTACATAACCTTCGCGGCAATAATTCTCGGCGGAATCGTCATCGACCAGATAACGAAGTGGCTCGCGGTCAAGTTCCTTATGCCGATCGACACCGTACCGCTTATTAAGATAGGCGGCGTCGAGGTGCTCAATCTTACTTACCTTGAGAATACGGGCGCGGCATTCGGTATGCTCAAGAATGCTCCGTGGGTGTTCAACACCATCTCGGTCATCGGTATCACGGTGATGCTCGCCTACCTCTTCCTCGGTCACACCGAGTCGAAGCTCTCGGGTATCGCGCTCGCGATGATGATCTCGGGCGGTATCGGTAATATGATCGACCGCACCGTGCTTCACTACGTCGTTGACTTCATCGACTTCAGGCTCATCAACTTCGCGGTATTTAACGGAGCGGACTCCTTCGTGTGCGTGGGAGCGGGACTTCTCGTGCTCGGTCTTATCCTTGAGATGAAGGCGGAGATGAAAAAGGAAGCGGCGAAAAAGGCCGAGGCATCTGCCGAAAATAGCGAAAACAAAGAAGAATGAGATATACGGTAGACAACATCAGCGCGGGCAAGAGGCTCGACGCGTATCTCGGAGAGATCACCGACCTCTCAAGAAGCGCCGCGGCAAAGCTTATTGAATCCGGCGCCGTAACGGTAAGCGGTAAAAGAGTTGAAAAAAAGTATCAGGTCAAGGAAGGCGACGAGGTGGAGTTAACTCTGCCCGAGGTGGAGGAATATGAGGCCGAGCCCGAGAATATCCCTCTCGACGTCGTCTACGAGGACTCTGACATTATAGTAATAAACAAGCCCTCGGGTATGGTGGTGCACCCTGCCCCGGGAAATTACACGGGTACCCTCGTCAATGCCCTTCTCTACCATTGTAAGGAGAGTCTTTCGGGCATCGGCGGAGTGATGCGCCCGGGTATTGTACACAGAATTGACAAGGACACCTCAGGCCTTCTCGTGGTGGCTAAAAACGACGCGGCACACCGCGCACTCTCCGAGGAGCTCGGCTATCACGGCATCGAGCGTGAATACCACGCGCTTGTGCGCGGAGGCTTCAAGGAGGAGTCGGGCACGGTCGATCTGCCAATCGGACGCCATCCCGTGGACCGCAAGAAGATGGCGGTCATAAAAAGCGGCGAGGGAGCGCGCGAGGCGGTGACGCACTACGAGGTCATAAGAGCCTACGGTCAGGTGACCTACTTAAAGCTGAGGCTAGAGACCGGAAGGACGCACCAGATACGCGTGCATATGTCATATCTCGGACACGCCCTGCTCGGCGATGAGGTATACGCGAGCACCAAAACCCTGTTCGAAAAGCAACACGCCCCCCTATTTGACGGGCAAATACTGCACGCAAGACGCCTCTCCCTCACTCATCCGAGAACGGGCGAGAGAATGACCTTTGAGTGCGAATTGCCCGACAATTTCAAAAGACTGATTGAAATTTTAGAAAAACAATATTAATTCCACAGAGGTGATCAAGAAATGTTAAAGACCAAGCTTATCTCTTCACTTTCAAGAGTATTCGTTGACAGCTCTATCGACGATTTCGCCCCCATAGAGAAGCTCTCCGTCCTTAAGGGCGAGAGAGTATCCTTCCAGCTCGCGCATCAGAGAGTTATGGAGGAGGGCGAGAATATGTATAATTACAGAGAGCTCTTCACCCCCAAGGTGTCCGGAGATCTCGCAAAGTACGTGACTATCCGCGAGGTAAAGAACGTGGGCGTTGAGCTGCCTATCGTACCCGGCAACAGCGACGAGTACTTCGAGCGCACTACTCCCGGCCTCTATCCCGACGTGCTCCGTCCCCTGCACTACGGAGGAAAGACTATCGCCAAGACCACCTTCCCGACCGCTCTTTGGATCGACGTTACCGTACCCGAGGGCGCGACCGAGGTTGGCGTGAGCGAGCTTAAGATAGAGATGGTAAACGAGTCCGGCGAGGTAAAGAACACCGAGACAGTCACCGTTGACGTAATTAACGCAGTCCTCCCCGAGCAGACACTCCTGCTCACTCAGTGGTTCCACTGCGACTCCTTAGCAAATTACTACGACGTTCCCGTGTGGAGCGAAAAGCACTGGGAAATCGTCGAAAACTTCGCACGGGTGGCGCATAAGAACGGTATCAACCTTCTTCTCACCCCCACCTTCACCCCTCCGCTTGACACTCAGGTAGGCGGCGAGAGACTCACCAACCAGCTTGTCGGCGTTACCGTTGAGGGCGGAAAATACTCCTTCAACTTTGACCTCGTTGACAGATGGGTTGATATGTGCGACAGAATCGGTATCAAGTACCTCGAGATAGCTCACCTCTTTACTCAGTGGGGAGCAAAGCACGCTCCGAAGATCATGGCTACCGTTGACGGTGAGTACAAGAAGATATTCGGCTGGGAGACCGACGCGACCTCTGATGAGTACGTAGGATTCCTCCGCACCTTTATCCCCGCATTCCTCGAGCATATGAAGAAGCGCGGAGACGATAAGCGTTGCTTCTTCCACATCTCCGACGAGCCTCAGCTCGAGCACCTCGAGTTCTACAAGGCGGCTAAAAACTCCATCTCCGACCTGCTCGAGGGCTACGTTATCATGGACGCACTCTCCGACTACGACTTCTGGAAGATGGGTATCGTAGATACACCCATTCCCTGCAACGACCACATCAAGCCCTTCATCGAGAATACCGTTCCCGGTCTTTGGACCTACTACTGCTGCGGTCAGTGCATCGGCGTTTCCAACAGACTCCTTGCTATGCCCTCCTGGCGTAACCGCTCCATCGGTATGCAGATGTTCAAGTATGACATCGTAGGCTTCCTTCAGTGGGGCTACAACTTCTATAACAACCAGTTCTCTGTTGACGAGTGCGAGCCCTACACCGACACAAGCGGTGAGCATTGGGTACCCGCAGGCGATACCTTCTCGGTATATCCCGCGCCCCACGGCAAGGTCTACGAGTCGCTCAGAATCGTAGTATTCCACGATGCACTGGAGGATATGAGAGCAATGCAGCTCTGTGAGAGCCTCTACTCTAAGGAGGAGGTTGTCGCCGAGATCGAGAAAATCATGGGCGAGACTCTCGCCTTCGACGTCTGCGCAAAGAGCGAGCAGACAATGCTTGCTATCCGCGAGAGAATCAACGAGATGATCAAGGCTAAAATCTAAAAACATATTATTATGATTGATTTTGGATTAAAATTGAAGGAGCTTCGTAAGCAAGCAGGCATGACACAGCAACAATTAGCAGATAAGCTCTGTATAACTAAATCGGTAGTATCCTACTATGAATTAAGCGAGCGCACTCCTTCCCCCGACGTACTGAAGGATTTAGCAATCATATTCCACGTGAGCGCGGATTACCTTCTCGGCATAGAGCGCGCAAAGACCATTGACGTCTCCGATCTTTCGGATGAAGACGTAAAGCTTTTGCTCGTAACGATAGAAACCTTGAGAAATAAAAACAAACATTAATGTGAAAGTGCCGACTCTTTTTTTGAGTCGGCACTTATTTTTCTTTATACGTCATATAGGCATTTGATAGTGCTTATATGACGTTTTTTTGTAATCTTTAGTTTTCAGAAAATCACATTTCCACGGGCTTAGCATACTCATCCTTCGGAATCGGGCATACGTAACCGTCCTTTGTACGCTGTGCAAACTCCTCCTTAATGCCGGCGAGCAGCTCTGCGTTCTCAAAGAGGTCGACCGCTGTCATAGCAAGAGCCTTCGCCGCATAGAGCATACCCTTGTGAGCTATGCTCGTCCTGCCAATAGAGACGTTCTGCCAGGAGTGACCGGGCGCACCCGCGGTAAAGCAAGCGGCGTAAAGCTGAGCGGTGGGAGTCTGCCAGGAGACGTCACCCACGTCGGTCGATCCGGGGCTGAAGGTGTCGCCGAGATAGAGAGGCGAGAGGAAGTCGTTTATCGCGCGGGTATTACCCTCGGTGAGTTTTTCAACCTTAGCGCGTGCCTCTGCGCTATGCTCTGCCGCAATAGTCGGCAAGGAATAGGTCTTATAGGTAGCCTTGAGGGACTTGGCAAGCTCCCACTCCTCGGCGGTATACGTGGGTAGTGAGAGAAGCTTCATATTCTCATAAATCGCGCCCTCGAGCGTGTGATTGGTAACTGTGCCCGAGCAACCGTCGATAAAGACCTTTTCGTGCGGACAATCGGTCATCAGTGAGGCGCCCTCGGCAATTTTATCTACCCTGGCCTGAAGCTCAAGAGCGTCCTTCACCAGAGGTGAGCGCACCATATAGAGCACGGAGGCTTTGGGCTGAACAACGTTTGGTGAGAATCCGCCGCCGTCAATGATCGAGTAGTGAATACGCGCATCACTCTTCATATGCTCGCGAAGGTATTGCACACCCACGTTCATAAGCTCGACGGCATCAAGCGCGCTTCGTCCGTTTTCGGGATCTCCCGCAGCGTGAGATGCCACACCGCGGAACTTGTAGAGCGTCTGAATACAGGAGTTACAGCTACCGGTAGATACCTCGTTGCAGTCACCCGGGTGCCAGGTTATTGCCGCGTCAAGAGAATTCCACATACCCTCCTTAGCCATAAACGCCTTGCCTGCGCCGCCCTCCTCGCCGGGAGTGCCGTAGAAGATGACGGTTCCCTCGCGGCCCGTCCTTTTGAGATACTGCATAACTCCGTATGCCGCGGCGAGTGAGCCCGCGCCGAGAAGATTGTGACCGCAGCCGTGTCCTGCCCCGCCCTTTACGAGCTCACAGCGCTCTGCCACGCCGCCAACCTGAGAGAGTCCGGAGAGCGCGTCGTATTCTCCAAGTATGCCGATGACAGGTCTGCCGCTTCCCCACTTGCCGAGAAAGGCGGTGGGAATGCCCGCGACCGATTCCTCGACCTCAAAGCCGAGCTCCGAGAGGAGCTTCACGTATATTTCAGTCGACTTATATTCCTTGAGCGAGAGCTCGGGATTATCCCAGATCTTGTCCGAAAGCTCGGTAAATATCTTGCCGTTTTCCTCAATAGAGTCAACCGCTATTTTCTTAAGATTATCCATAATATATCTCCGAAAAAGCAACACGGGGCAATACTTACCCCTGCCCCGTGTCAATTTAAGTTCAATTAAAGCACCTTGGAAAGGAAGTCCTTGAGTCTTGGATCCTGAGGATTCCTGAAGATCTCCTCGGGGGAAGCATCCTCCTTGATGTAGCCCTCGTCAACGAAGAGCACTCTGTCGGACACCTCACGTGCGAAGCCCATCTCGTGGGTAACGATAACCATCGTCATACCCTCTTTAGCAAGATCCTTCATAAGGTCGAGAACCTCGCCGATCATCTCGGGGTCGAGAGCGGAGGTAGGCTCGTCAAAGAGCATTACGTCGGGATTCATCGCAAGGGCGCGGACGATAGCAATTCTCTGCTTCTGTCCGCCCGAAAGAGTCGAGGGATAAACGTCAGCCTTCTCCTCAAGACCTATTCTCTTGAGAAGCTCGATAGCCTTTGCCTCAGCCTCGGCAACGATCTGCGCCTTGGTTTCGGTGATCTCGACGAGAGGCTTTTTCTCCTTACGGAAGAGGTTCAGACACTTGGTCAAGGCATTTTCGATCTTAGCCTTCTTGATCTTTTCCGTACGGGTCTTGATGGGAGCGAGCATAATGTTCTCTTTTACAGTCTTGTTGTTAAAGAGATTGAACTGCTGGAACACCATACCCATCTTCTGTCTTGCGAGATTGATATCGAGGTGATTCTCGTTATATATCTTCTTGATAAGAGCCTTGTATTCCTTGCCCTCTGCTGAGGAGAACTTCTCGTTGAGAAGGTCCTCCGCCTTTATTTTTGCGATAGCCTCATCGGGAGCAATTCCGCCCGCGACAAGCTTCTTGTAGGTATTGGACGCCTCGATGACCTCACGGTGAAGATAGGGATCAACGGGAGTAAGGAGCTTGCCCTCCATCCATACCTCGCCAAAGGTGGGCACCTCGAGAAGGTTCATACAGCGAAGGAGAGTGGACTTACCCGAGCCGGATGCGCCGATAATGGAAACTACCTCGCCCTCCTTGATCTCGGTGGAAACGCCCTTGAGGACCTTGAGATCCTCGAAATTCTTGTATATGTTGTTGATATTAAGCATGAGCCTTCATTCTCCTTTCAAATGCACCAAGAGCCTTGGAGAGTACGAAGTTAAGTATGAAGTAAACGATACCGATTATCATAAGGATGGGGAGTGAGTTATGAGTCTTTCCTACGATTATATGATATGTGGTCATAAGCTCGCCTACGTAGAAGGTGGAGGCAAGAGAGGTCTCCTTGATAACCGTGATAAACTCGTTGCCGAGCGCGGGGAGAATATTCTTTACCGCCTGAGGAAGAACGATATTCGTCATAGTCGTTGTGCCGTTAAGTCCAAGGCTCCTTGCCGCCTCGGTCTGTCCCTTATCAACCGCCTCGATACCCGAGCGGATGATCTCGGATACGTACGCCGCGCTGTTAAGGATAAGAGTTAAGGATATGCAGATGAGCTTCTTGTTTTCAAGTTCGTTCATCGCGGGGATAATTACGGGAATAAGGAAGGTACTGATATAGAGCTGAAGAAGCATAGGTGTGCCGCGAATGACCTCAACGACAGCGTTAACTATCCACTTGAGCACCTTGATCCTTCCGATCTTGACAAGGGCAAGAACAGCACCGAACACAGTACCGAACACCACCGTCATAAGCGAGAGGAGTATGGTAGCCGTAAGGCCCTCTATAAGAAACAGATCCCAGTACTTGACAAAGATCTTGCCCATATCCTCAAAAAGAGTGATAAGATACATATTTATCTCCTTTTTATCTTAAAAAAGTCAACACGGGTACAGTCTTAACCGTGTTTTGTCAGTTGTAATAACACAAAGCGAGCCGCCGTACCGATGGGGCACGGCAGCTCATATAAGGTTTAAGTGAGTAGGTTTTTAATCTCGATTATTCGGTAATCTTGTTACCCTCGTCATCGTATCCGAGCTCGTCAGCAGTCTTAACCTCTGCGTAGATCTGACAAGCCTCATACCAGGTGTCGTAAAGGTCAGCAGCCATTGCCTTTGCAAGAGCGGCGTTTACAGCCTCGAGAAGCTCAGTGTCCTCCTTGTTAAGAAGGATAACGTTGTTCTTGTACTTCTCATCAACCTCGAAGTAGTAATCGGAGAGAACGATAGTGTCGTTTGCAAGAGCCTCACCGTTGCCGTAAGCAACTGCAAGAGCGTCGATGTCACCTGTGGTAAGTGCGGTAGCCGCTACGTTGATGTTCTCGTAAAGCTCCATGGTAGCCCCCTTGGGAACAAGCTGCTCCTCAACAAGAAGCTGCTGGAGAGAACCGCCCTGCGCGCCTATCTTAAGGCCGGAGAAGTCGGTCATACCTGCGGTGATCTTGGAAGCGTTTTCCTTAGTGGTGATAAGGATCTGCTCGGTCTCGTTCTCACCTGCTACATAGTAGTCGGAGATGAGGAAGGTCTCAGCACGCTCTGCGGTCCAGGAGAAGCCGGAGATAGCAAGGTCAGCGTTGCCGGAGGTAACTGCCGCCATAGAAGCGTCAAAGGACATAGGATCGATAACAAGCTTCATACCAAGCTCCTTAGCAACGTAGGTAGCAAGAAGAACGTCGAAGCCAACGATAGCATCGGAACCGGACTTAGCTGTGTCGTAGAACTCCATAGGAGCGAAGTCGGGAGACATAGCAACTACGAGAGTCTCGGTGTACTGGGAGGGATCGTAATTGATCTCTGCAAGAGCCTTATCATATGCGGCGGAGAGGTTTTCCTCTTCCTTATTGCAGGAAGCCATTGCGAATACGCAGCCAAGGCAAAGTGCGATGGCAAGAATAAGTGATGTGATCTTTTTCATTTTGATTTTCCTTCTTTCTTTTTCGGCGGGAGTCTTGCTCCCTGTTTTTTGGAACGTCATAATTATACACCCCGAAATGCATAAAGTCAACACTTTTTTGAAAAATAATTCACTTTTGTTGCATTTTTATGCATTGGGGCGTTTTGAGACAGAAATATTGTGCAAAGTGAACAAACCTTTAGATATTTTGAGTATTTTCGGGTTAATATTTTGCGTGCGAGGGCGAAAATCTTTTACGTCAATGAATGAATTTATTCGTTTCGGAATGAATATTTATGCGCAATAGTGTGAATATATGCGATTTTGCTTATTTTGGCTCTTAGGATGCGTGCGAGCCTTGACATAGAAGAGAAAAAATGATAGAATTGTAGTAAGTTTTTTAAGAATGATTATTATTCAGAATAATCGGGCGCGTATAGCGCCAAGGAGATATAATGATTGCACTTTCCACAGAAAGCGTCTCGCTAGCCTATGGCACGGACGTAATTCTAAAAGATATATCCTTCGCGGTGAATGACGGCGACCGAGTCGGCATTATCGGCGTTAACGGTGCCGGCAAGACCTCGCTCTTCCGCATTATCGCGGGAGTAAACGAGCCTGACTCGGGCGCGGTATATATACAAAAGGGACATACTGTCGGTATGCTCGAGCAGAATCCCGACCTCACTGCCCTGCCGGGCGAGGTTACCTGCCTTGAGTATATGTACACGGCATTCCCCGAGCTACTTGAGCTTGAGTCGGCTATAACAAGGACCGAGACTCTCCTGGCGCAGGCGGCAAACCGCGGCGACCACGATGCGGTCGTAGAGCTGACCGACAGACTGAATGAGCAGAACAGAAAGTTCTCGGAAAAGGGCGGTCTTGAATTCCGCTCACGTTGCCGCGGTATGCTGATGCGCCTCGGCTTTGAGGACATTCTCATTAATCAGAGAATACGCACGCTCTCGGGCGGACAGTATACGCGCTTAGCGCTCGCGCGCCTGCTCGCGACAGAGCCCGATATCCTTATGCTCGACGAGCCGACAAACCATCTCGACATTGATGCGCTCGAGTGGCTCGAGGGCTTTATCGCATCGTATAAGAAGACCGTGCTGATAATCTCGCACGACAGATACTTCCTCGACCGCACTACAAATAAAACGCTTCATATACAATATACAAAGGCAAGACTCTTCCACGGCTCGTACTCGCAGTGCAAGGATCAGCAGGAGGCCGAGGCGGCATCTCTCGAGAAGAGATACAAGGAGCAGCAAAAGGAGATTGCCAGAATCAAGGCGAATATCGAATTCCAGCGCAGATGTAACCGTGAGCACAACTTTGTGACGATACGCTCCAAGGAAAAGCAGCTTGCGAGAATGGAGCTCGTAGAGCTCGCTCCAAAGGCTCCGAAGGACATCCGTGTGAGATTTACCGCAGAGGAGGAGAGCGCGGGCGACGTTATGAAGGTGAAGGAGCTTACCTTCGACTATGGCGCAAAGGCCCTTATCAAGAATCTTTCCTTCCTTATAAGAAAGGATGAGAGAGTTATGTTCCTCGGTCCTAACGGCTCGGGTAAATCGACTCTTATGAAGCTGATGAACTCGATGCTTGTGCCGAAGGCGGGCCGCATTACTCTCGGATACAACATAAAGATCGGCTACTACGATCAGGAGAACAGAGGCCTCGACGACATCAAGACCGTGTTTGAGGAAATGCACGACGAGTATCCCGAGAAGAAGGACCTGGAGCTCAGGAGCACACTCGCGCTCTTCCTCTTCGGCGCTGACGATATCGACAAGAGGATATCCGCCCTCTCGGGCGGCGAAAGAGCAAGACTCACTCTCGCAAAGCTGATACTCAAAAAGGTGAATCTCCTTATAATGGACGAGCCTACCAACCATCTTGACATCGGCTCTTGTGAGGCGCTTGAGAGCGCGCTTATCGCCTTCCCCGGTACGATTATCGCGGTATCGCACGACAGATACTTTATTAACAAGGTAGCGACGAGAATTATCGAGCTCGACCCGACGAGCGACAAGGGTATGCGCGACTATGAGCTTGAGAGCTACGATGACGCTTTCTCGGAATATATGCGCATGCGCCAGATAATAAAGGAGAGAAACGCGGCGGTAAATTCCGTTGCCAAGACCTCCGACTCAAAGGCAGACTACGAGGAGAGAAAGCGCGAAAACGCCAAGCGCCGCTCGGAGGAAAAGCGAGTTGAAAAAGCCAAGAAAAGGATCCCCGAGCTTGAAGAAAGACTCGCCGAGCTCGAGGAGGAGCTCTTCGGTGACGCGGCATCCGACTACGTAAGAGCCGCAGAGATCGAAGAAGAAAAGGCAAAGATAGAAGAAGAACTTCTCGAGCTTTATGAGCTGGTTATGTGAATAATCACAAGCTCTATATAAAAAATCAACCCCGAAATGACTACAAACATAGTCATTTCGGGGCGTTTTAATAGAAATGGCAGTATTTTGTTTGATGAAATGCCGCCTTATCTTTTTTATAAATCTATTGGTGGATTGTTATCAGAAAACGAAATGTGCGCTACCATAAAAGCGCCTCCTGAAAACGCGACGCTGATTTTTGTTCCATCGGGTAGCCTCGTGTCAATAACGTTAGTGAACGATCCCATCCCGATGGCGTCCTTCTCCTCGCCGTTAACGTACACCGAGCATTTTATCATACCTCTGTAAACTGTTATGTAATGGCCGTTAGCCTCTATGCTGCGAAATCTGCAGCACAGAAAATCGGTAAACAGAAAACAACCGATCATCATCGCCGTTACGAAGCCGATAACGATCCCAACCGCGTAATCGTTATTATAGGTAACAGTTTCGTAAGAGAGCCATCCTTCCCCATGAACGGTCACCTCTCTGCTCGCTTCTCTTAGCGACCAGAAAACTATGCCGATAACAAGAAAAACAATCATCAAAGCCGCAGTGATCATTCTGCGTTTGAGCGTGTGCTTAGACAATCTTTTCTCAAAGACTTTGATCTCTTCTTCATTCATAGAGCATACCTCCCATTAAAGCTATCTGTCATTTTGATTATATCATAGATGTCCGATAAAGTAAATAGGAGAATTGTTAATATTTGTTAAAGCGCGGGATGGAACTTATCCCCTTCACCTCTTTCAAAAACGCATCCTCAAGATAGACCAAAACAACCTGAAAACAGCGTTTTTTATCCGTACCGTTTTCCGACCCCCGAGGTGGGGTCTTTTTTTGTGCTTTTTTGCCAAGCGGTGGGGCTCTGTTGCGCCGTTTTTTTGGATGGGTACTTTACTTACTTTTCACACGGGGTGAGGTATAATGGATTTGCCGATGAGGAAAGACCGCCTCGCCGAGTCATGAACGGCGAGAGTCACGGTGGCGCTATAGAGCCCGAGAGAAAGAGGCTATGGAGAGCGAATCTCCCCTGCTCTTGCGGTCAAAAAGGACATCGGCGGGAGGATAAGACGTATGAAGAAAAATCACTTAAGATACACATCCGACCTTCCACGCAGGCTATACACCTTCTTCCTCGGCTACGACGGTCCGGGAGCACCGAGCTTCTCAAAATTTGCGAGGAGCATTGGCGCTACGCTATCCGACCTCGAGCGCTTCAGAGACAAGAGTGAATTCGAGAGGGCTTACCAAGAGTGCAGCGAAATCCGCAGAGATTATCTGATTGACAATGGGCTGGTAAAACGGTTTGACTCTTCATTCACCAAGTTTCTCTTGACCTCGGAGTACGGCATGGGCGACAAGGACACGGACGTTGACAAGGAAATACAGGTGACGCTGGAGGTGATAGGCGATGAGACTTGATATCAAGGTAACGAAAAAGCAAAAGAGGTTCATAGATGCAAGAGAAACCGAGGTGCTCTTCGGCGGGGCTGCCGGAGGCGGAAAATCCTACGGGCAGATAGTGGACGCTTTGCTTTTCGCGCTGAAATATCCCGGCTCAAAGCAGCTTATTCTCAGGCGTACCTTCGCGGAGCTGGATAAGTCGCTGATACGCGTGAGTCTCGGGCTCTACCCGAGGGAGATATACTCCTTCAACTCATCGAGTCACACCGGCAAGTTCAAGAACGGATCGTGCATAGACTTTGGCTACTGCGCAAACGAGAACGACGTTTACCAATACCAGAGCGCGGAGTACGACTGTATCAGATTTGACGAGCTGACGCACTTCACAGAGATGCAATACGTGTATCTTATTTCAAGAGTGAGAGGCGCAAACGCCTTTCCAAAGCAGATCAAATCCTCCACTAACCCCGGGGGCGTGGGACATTCCTGGGTTAAAAGAAGGTTTGTTGACCCCGCCCCGAGCGGCGAGAGATTTCTCGGGGAGGGAGAGATGACGCGCGTGTTTCTCCCTTCCCTGCTCGGGGACAACGGCTTTCTGACAAAGAGCGATCCGTCCTATCGGTCGAGGCTCGAGGCTCTGCCCGAAAGAGAGAAGAAGGCGCTGTTATACGGTGACTGGAACATCTTTGAGGGACAGTACTTTACCGAGTTCTCGACCGAGAGGCACGTGTGCGAGCCTTTTGAAATACCACCCTCGTGGAGAAGGTACAGGACTATCGACTACGGTCTTGACCGACTTGCGGTCTTGTGGGTGGCTGTCGCGCCCGACGGATGTAGCTACGTATACCGCGAATACTGTGAATCGGGACTCCCGATAAGCGCGGCGGCAAAGGCTATAACCGACAGAACTCCCGTAGGCGAGGACATCTACGCGACTCTTGCTCCGCCCGACGTTTTCTCAAGGACGCAGGAGTCCGGAAAGACGAAGGCGAGCCTCTTTCACGAATTCGGCGTGACATTCACCAAGACGTCTAACGACAGAGAGTGCGGTTGGCTCGCAATAAAGGAGCTTTTATGCGACACGGGTGCGGGGGTAAGGCTCAAGATCTTCAAAAACTGTACCGAGATCATCAGGTGCCTGCCCGCGCTTACCGTAGACAAAATACGCCCGACGGATTGCGCAAACGAGCCCCACGAAATCACGCACGCCCCCGATGCTCTGCGCGGATTTGCCATCTTCCACTCACGCCCAAACGATCCAAGAAGCGAGCTAAAGCACTCGCGATGGACTCGGGATATGTGGGAGGACTACGATGCGGCAGACGAGGGCGGCAAAAAATATCTCAAGCAAAAATACGGAGAACCGCAGTGAGAATTGAAAGCAAAAACGAGGCGCAAAGACTGGAGTTCTTCAGGACTCTATACAAATGCGCCGAAAACTCATACGCCTCAAGGATCGAAGCCTTTGACAGAGCCATGCGCCAGTACAAGGGCTCGACCGAGATAGACGGCTCGGATGAGGCGGCAATCACCGTCAGAAATATCACCTACGAGATAGTCGAGAGTCAGGTGAGCTCGGCTATACCGTCTCCCAAGGCGGACGCGGTATCTTACAGCGAAAGGCGCGGCAGAAACGCAACCTCCATCGAGAGGCTGTGCCGCTCTGTAAGAAGCCGTCTGCCCTTTGACGAGATGAACGATATGGATGAAAGATACACCTACATCTACGGCGGCAGCGTATGGTACGTGGACTGGGACAACTCCTCGGAGTATATGGGAGAGGTAGGAGGCGTAAGCGTCGAGTGTATCTCGCCCTCCGATTTTGTTCCTCAGCCGGGTATATACGATATCGACGATATGGAATACTGCTTCTTGAAGTTCGTCACCACAAGGAGCGAGCTGACGAGAAGGTACGGTATCCCCGAGGAGAAGACCTCCCTTGCCGACTTCGAATACGAGTACGACGGCGAGGCAGATGCCTCGGATACAGTCAAGGTAGTCACCTGCTTCTACCGCGATGATGACGGCGAGATCGGCAGATTTATTTTCTCGGGAGACCTCACGCTCTCCGACCTTCCGAGGTACTATATGAGAAAGAAGAAGGTCTGTCTTGCCTGCGGCGAGGACGAGGAAGCCTGCCGCTGCAAAAGCAGAAAGACCGCATTGACCGAGGTGGAATGCGAGCACGTAAGCTACGGAGAAAACGAGCCCTTGGGCGTTGATATTCCCTACTACGTGCCAAAGCTCTTCCCAATAGCAATAAGGAAGAATACCTCGGCGGAAAAGCAGCTCTTCGGTCAGTCAGACTGCGACTATATCCGCCCCGAACAGCAGGCGATAAACAAGGTCGAGTCAAGAATACTCAAGAAGCTCTTAAGGGCGGGCATCACGCCCATAGTCCCCGAGGATGCGACGATAGCCTTGAACAACTCGGTCTTCGGTCAGGTGATCAAGATGAAGCCGGGAGAGAGCGCCGCACAGTACGGAAAAGTCGACACGACCCCCGACATATCGCAGGATATAGCCGAGGCGGAGAGACTCTACGACCACGCGAAGAGAGTCATCGGTATATCCGACGCATTCCAGGGCGTGGACACCGGAGCGCTTGCCGAATCGGGCTATGCAAAGCAACTGAGGATCAATCAGGCATCGGGCAGACTTGAGTCGAAAAAGAAGATGAAGCACGCCGCCTACGCAAGGATAGACAGAATAATCTTCTCGCTCTATCTCGCCTTTGCGGATGAGCCTAGAGCTCTCTCATACAGAGACGCTTACGGCAGAATACACGAGTCGGAGTTTTCAAGATACGACTTTATCGAGCTTGATCCGAATCGGGGATACTTCTATGACGACGCATACCTCTTCTCGGTTGACCTCAACAGCGGTAACGAATACCAGAGAGAATCTCTCTGGCAGAGAAATCTTGACAATCTCAAGGCAGGCACACTCGGAGACCCGTCCGACCCTGCCACCCTGCTCCGCTACTGGCAATGTCAGGAGAGAGCGCACTACCCATACGCAAGAGAAAACGTCGAGTACTTCTCGGACATCAACAGAGGCACAGGAGGTGAGACGCTATGAAAAAGGTAAAGACACTCGAGGAGCTCGTCAAGAAATATCTTGACGGTAAGTCCACACTCGGCACCCCCGACACTTACGACACCTACAAGCACAAAAACGGCATCTCGGGAGCAAAAAGCTACTCCGATGCGGCGGCAAAGCTGTACACATCCTCAAAGCGCGGATTGTCAACATTTGGCGCTAACAATCGCATAATTAACAACAAAGGTTTACAAAACAGCGGATATGCGGCTTACATCGACGCACTTGCAAAAAACTCGTTAAGCTCAGGTCTTAGCTCTCTTGAGTCAAGCTACTTAAACTCAGAGACAAAGTCGAGACAGTCCTACGCGAGCTATCTTGATAAATATCGGGACAAGCTCGACAGAACGAAGAGGAGCGTTATGTCGCACCTTGTAAACAACGACGTTGTCGATCTTGACACCGCTGTTGCCTACGGTATCAGCGCGGGACTCTCAAGGGAGGATGCCACGCTTGTCGGACAGAGCGCCTACGAGGTAACCAAACAGAAGGTGTTTAACAAGCTCATCGAGCAGACCGTCTCACTCGGTCTCGACAAGGACGGTGCCAAGGCACTCGCCATCAAAATGGGCGTGTCCGAGGAGGACGCCGCGGGCTTTGCGGACGAAATAGACGAGCTGCTGAAGTATTACCGCAGTCTCTCCGACGGGTATCTCGAATATCTCGAGCAAAGAGACGACTGACGTAATATCCAAAAAATCACGGGAAGTGATACTCTTCCCAAAATGCACTAAGAAAGGATAAAGGCATGAATAACAAGAACAAGAATACCATTGACAAAAGCGCGCCCTACCGCAATCTCGGTATAGGCAAGATCACCGCTCCCACTAAACCCGAGGGCGAGCCTAAGAGCAGAGTTATCAAGGGCGAGGGTGACCTCAGAATAAAGGGAGGTAAGGCGTAATGGAGGATCTGTACGACGTTATCGAAAACGAGGCAGAGAGCGCCGCGGACGCAAAATCCGAACAGATACCCGATGAGGTAACCGAGGAGCATAACGCGGACGCCGAGGATAGCTCCTCAACGCAGGACGCCAACTACGGTGACGGTACGGATTACGAGGCGCTGATCGCAAGCGACGTTGCCTCCCTCAAGGCGGAATTCCCCGAGCTTGCGGGCATCAGGGACGTCACCGACCTCAACAATCCCCTGCGCTACGCCGCACTCCGCGATCTCGGCCTTTCCCCCGCGGAAGCATATATGGCAACCGCAAAAAGAAGCGCCCGAGACACACGCTCGCATCTTGTAAGCGCACGAGGAAGGAGTATGGCGGGGGACCCCTGTATGATGTCTCAGCTCGAGCTCGCAACCGCCAGAGAGCTCTTCCCCGGAAGAAGCGACTCGGAGCTGCAGCGTCTGTATAAAAGGGTAACCAAGTAAAATAGAAAGGACCAAACAATGTTCAGACTTGTTAAAGTTTTAAACGGAAACAATCAGTGCGAGGTATACAAGATTAAACCCTCTCCCTCGGCAAACATCAGCCCAGGCTGCGCTCTTATCATCGCAAGCGGAATGGTAACCAACTCAACAGCCACCATGTGTCCGGAATACATAGCTCTTGGCGAAGAGGATAATGCTTTGGGACGTGTAAACGTAATGGTTGTTACCGAGGATATGGTTTTCAAGGTCGAATTCACCGGCACAACCTCCCCGCTTGTCGGTATGACAGTCGGCCTTTCGAACTATACGGGCAAAATGGACGGAGTAACCTACAACACGAGCGGCAAAGGAAGAATCGTCGCAGTAGACGACACCGGCAAATACGTGTACGTAAGATTCCGTAAATAAAATTCAAAGGAGATAAATATGATAATTTATTCTAAAAATTCAACTGTAAACAACGCCGCCTTCGGCAAGATCCAGCTTCCCATCAAGATGGTCATCGAGAACGAAAGCGACATTCTCAGCAAGAAGGGCGGCATCCGTGACTGGCTCTTCAACGTTGAAAAGAGCAACAAGTTTGGTGAGACAATCGTTAACCAGCATGAGTTTGACATCTTTAAGTCGGTAGCGGAGGGCGCAGGCGCTGAGAGCGATACCGTATCCGAGACCGGCACGAAGTTCATCGAGCACGTGCAGTTTATGAAGGAGTTCATCGTTACCGCAGAGATGGTCGAGGACTGCAACTACGGTCTCGCCATTGATGCCAAGCGCAGAGCTGAAAACTTCACCAGAGCTTACTACAAGACTATGAACAGACTCTGCGAGAACGCTCTTATAAACGCATACAACGCAACCTGCACCTTCGCGGGAACAGAGCTTGATCTGACCACAGCGGACACTCGCCCGCTCTTCTCTTCCTCACACGTCTGGGGCGGAGCGTCCGGCACCACCGGTACTCAGTCAAACTTCTTCCACGGTGACATTTTTGCTACCGGAACAGACACAAGAACTCTGTCCGCCGGCACCTTCGAGGAGTCACTCGCCGAGCTCTCCGTAAAGCTCAGAAATATGAAGGACGAAAACGGCGAGGCGCTCGGATACACCGCAGACACGATCATTCTCCCCGGCAACAAGCCTAAGATCGAGCAGATCGTGAAGAAGGTGTGCGGCTCTGAAGGTGCGCTTGGCAACGGCTACAACGATATCAACCTCCACTACGGCAACTGGAACGTGATCATTCTCCCGAACTGGCACCCTGTCGACAACAGACTCATGATCATGTCGAGTGAGGCAAACAAGAACCTTGCGGGTAATATGTTCTTCAACAGAATCCCCCTCACCGTTTCCAACTGGGTGGATAACCACACCGGCAATTACTACTGGAACGGTAGATGCCGTTTCGGTATCGGATTTGGCTCCTACAAGCACATTCTTCTCGCCGTGGATTCTACCACCGAGGTAAATTCCTCTACACAGCTCTGATAAATCCCCACGGGTATGGGCTTAGGGCGCTTATCGCGCCCTTTGTCTGTACGCGGTGAACAAAACGAAAGGAGCGTTTATGACATTTAACGAATTAAAAACGGACGTAGCGAGGCTTGGGTTTGAGAGCTACATCGAGGACGAGGACGTCTTTATTTCCTCGGCAAACCGCGCGCTCTCAATGATATACGCCGACAGACCTGTATCAAAGCTCACCCCCTTATCGTTCAGAGGGCCGCGCGTTGGGGTGGCAAAAGAGTTTATCGAGCACCTCTCGGGCGAGGTTATCACAATTCCCTTTTCGGGAAAGTCGCTCTCATTCCGCTCAAGCGGAAAGGGCTCGTGTACAGTCACGGACTCATCGGGCTCGATCTCAGTCCCCCTCTCGGGCGACGGTCAGCTGACAAAGCAGTTTCTGTACGGAGACGGCACGGTCACCTTCTTCGGTGACTATTATTTCACCGTAAGCGGCTTCGCGGTATTCCGTGATCTGACGAGTGAAAGGCAGACCGACATCCCCGAGTATAAGCCGTACGTGGAGCTCTGTGCAGAGGACGTGTGCGAGGGCTTCCGCGCCTTTGCGAGCCAGCCGTGTGACAAGGACGGAGATCCCGTATCCGCGGTTAAGCTGACAGACGGTAAGATACGCGCGCCGTTTGATTTCAGAGGCGAGATATACATTGCCTATTACAGATCTCCGTCGCCGATCAGCGGCAACGACGAAAACGAGCTTATAGACGTGAGTGACGAATGTGCGCCTATGCTCCCGCTTCTCACAGCATCCTTTATGTGGCTTGACGATGATGCCGCGAAGGCTCAATACTATATGAGTATTTACCGCGATATGGTCGCAAACGTAAAGAGATATTCTTCAAGTAAGATCGATGCGGAATACCGTGTCAACGGGTGGGCGTGATGGCAAACAGATATAGAAATCTCATCTATTCAACCGCTGAATACACCCGTGTGTACAGAGGCTTTTGCGGAGTCGAGCTCAACGCAAGCGCATCTATAAGCTCGGACTCAAGGCTCTCATACGCGAAGAATATGTACAGGGATTACGAGGGTGACGGAGCGGACGTGATCGAGAGTGTGCCGGGCTTCAGATGCTTTGCGCACTACGGAAGACATATACACGCCCTGTACTATCAGCGCTCGCCCTCGGGCGGTGAGGATCATCTCATTATACACGTCGAAAATCAGCTTATCCGCCACCCCGTGTCGGATATTTACGAAAAAAACACCACGGGCGAGGTCATAGCAACCGTAGAGAATGCGAAGAGCTTCGGCTTTGAGTACGGCAAATATTTCTACGTGATGGACACAAAAAGGATCTTACAGATAGACGAGGACGGCAAGTGCCGCACCATAGGTGACAGCTCCTCATATCCTTACGTGCCGACCACCTACGTCTCGGGCGAGGCATACGAGCAGAGAAACCTCCTTGTCAGAGACTTTAAGGAAGAATACTACGTTGCGGACCCAAAGGCGTATTTCTACTCGACCGAGGGCCTAAAGTATACAGTCACAGACCCTGATCTTTGCTACTGCGCCGTGAGCGGAGTCGACGAGGGGGTTGAGGGTGAAATATACCTTCCCGCCTACGTAAACATCGCGGGAGCCCGTCACAAGGTGACGAAGGTGAGTGACGAAGCCTTCCTTGGAAACACCGACATTACCGGAGTGTATATTCCCGAGGGGGTATTGGAGATAGGCAGCGGAGCATTCAAGGGCTGCACATCTCTTCTGACCGTTGTTACCCCTTCGACCTTGACAAGCATCGGCGATAACGCCTTCCTTGGCTGCACAAAGCTCACCACGTTTTATCTTGGCGCAAAGATCAGCTCCATCGGCTCGTCCGCCTTTTCGGGATGCTCTTCTCTTTTATCGGTGAATTATTCGATGGATGCACAGAATCTCACGAAGGTAGAGGGCAAGGAGGAGCTCGGCTCAAAGGTCATGAGCTACGGCGTAAGATACGAAGCGGTAAGGATAGCCCTGCCCTTCCACGATGAAGTTGAGGCAATAGGCTCGGTCAAGGTAAACGGCACGGAGGTTATATACGACGCATCGGATAACGGCACGAGCTTCACCGAGGCTATTATCTCCTTGCCCAGCCTTAAGGATGCCACGGGAATTACGGTGGTCATCGAGGGCAAGCTTCAGCCTCTTAAGGATGGCTGGGCGGCGGACATGACCACCCTCTCGGACATATCTCCCTATCAGGCGATAGTCGGATGCAGGATAGCCGAGGTTTTTGACGGAAGAATATTTCTCTCGGGCAACCCCGATTTCCCTAATACCGTCTTCTACACAGAGAGTCCGAGGCAAGGTCAGGATAGCGCGTTGTACGTCGGCAGATATAACTATTTCTGTGACGGAGTCGGTAGCTGCAAGGTCAGCTCCCTGCTTGCGGTAAGAGATATGCTTGCGGTATTCAAGGAGGAGGACGACGGCTCGGGCAGCATCTTCTATCACAAAAAGGAGGGGACGTCCGAGGGAGTGCTCGGAACAATATATCCGGTCGCATACGTACACTCGGGAGTCTCGGCAACAGGAGAATCTCTCAACTTCCTTGACGACCCTGTATTTCTGACGGATAACGGCGTTATGGCTCTTAACAGAGAGAATATCAACTATCAGCGAAATATCGTATGCAGGTCGCATAATGTAAATTACGGTTTGCTAAAAGAGGATTTATCAAAGGCATCACTATGCGAGTGGCTCGGTTATTTAGCGGTCGGAATTAACGGTAAAATATTTTTAGCCGACTCACGCGCAACCTTCTCTCACCCCGCGGGCTCACGCGAGTATGAGTGGTTCTTGCTTGAGGACATAGGGGCGTATAAAGGAGACAACACCGTATACAGATACGCTCAAGACGCCTATGCAGACACCTCTGTTCACCCCACCCTTGTCGGCGAGGCAGCAGATCACAGTGCGGTTATCAGCCAGGCTGATGAAAATGGCGAAATGTATTACTACGTGTCACTTGACGGAGTGAAATACCGCGTAGTTCCCACAGAGGAAATGAGCGGAGGAGAATTCCACCCCGCGACGGTGTTTATCTCCCACAAAAACCGCCTTTTCTTTGCCACCGACGACGGACACGTCTGTGTATTCAATAACGATATGCGCGGTGTCGCTCCCGAGAGTATAAAGAGCTCGCCCGACTTTGACGAGGACGTCTATCTTGCCTCAATGGGACATAGACTCCATCCCCTCTTTTACAGCTTTGCCGGCCACGCCCCAAGCTACATTATAAGGACGTCGCTTGACGACTGCGGAGTACCTCACCTGACAAAAAACACGGTCAAAAAGTCGATGGTCATAAAAGCAAAGAGCCCTGTCACAGATGCGATAAGTTGTGAGGTGTCGACCGATGCGGGCGAGCCGAAATACGTAGGGGCGTTTCCGATGGCGGGACAAGACTTCTCCGACTTCGATTTTACAAATCCTCCGTGGCAGATATCAGACTATACCTCCTACGTCCTCGGAGAGAAGGAAAAGAAATGGATCGAAAAGCAAGTCACGCTGAGCGCGGATGGCTTCGCTTCGCCTATCTCACTCTACTCGATAAGCTACCGATACGTTATAAAGGGCAAGATAAAAAACAACGTTTAGCCGAAGGAGAGGCTGACACAGAAAGGACACAACAATGAAAGCAAAGAAAATATACAACTCCGACGTCAGAGACATTCTCATATCCTCTCTCCCCTCGCGTCCTACCGCTCCGAGAGCATTTGGCGGACGGGGCCTTGGCGCAGGAGAAATGAAGGAAGCATTCGACAAGCTTCCGCTCTATATCATTGAGCGCTACAACGAGCTGCTCTCGGACGTCACCGACCTTGGCGAAAACTCGCTCGCAGGCGCTATCCCGACGGGCATCAAGGAAGATCACACGCTAAGCACACTCTTTGAGGATATAGGCTCGGGAGAGCTGGCAACCTACTTCGGCTTTCTCGGTAAGAGCCTGCTCTCGCACGTGATTGGAATCTACGGTGAGCTCGACGCCTTGAAGACAAGGCTCGCCGCCATAGAAGGCAAAAAGGAGGTGGGAGAGTGAAAATTCGCTATATAACTCAACACGGGGTGGGCGAATGGACGGATATACTAACCGAGGATGCGGACGTCATCACCCTCGCCTTCACACCGGAGTGTGACGGTGCGCTGACTCTACGAGGCAAGCTCTATACCGTGAAGGGCGGCGAGGTAAGTATCCCGACGAGAGCTCTTCCCGACGGAGAATACCGCCCCGTGCTCGAGGCAGACACGAGCAGATACGAGCTTGAGGGCTTTATCAAGCAAGGTAAAACCGTATCTATGGCGAAGACCGAGGAGGCGACCGTAAGACGTCTTCTCGGCAGATGCCGCGAGCTTGAGAGGTCGCTCTGCTCCGCCACACGGCGTATCGGGAATCTCGAGGCGATATGCGTCGGTCACAACATCTTTAGTTACGAAAGGAAGGAAAAATGAAAAACAAGCTTAAATACTTAATCGCGCTCGTCCTTGCGGCAGTGCTTTTCGCGGGCCTTGCGGTATGCGCATCCGCAGAGGACGGAACAGAAGAAAGCGAGGAGGCACAGACCGAGTCAAACTTCTTCTCAAGGGTTTACGAGGAGGTCAGCGCATACACAAGCGAGATACTCTGCACTCTGACGCTCGCGGGCTCGCTCACCTTGGCATTCGCTTACAAAAAGGGACTTCTGCCCCTTGTGGAGAAATCCCTCCTCGCCATCGGTAACGCGGTGTCGGGAATTAAGGAGAGCACCGGCAAAAATGCCGAGGCAAGCGCCACGCTCGGCGCTTCGGTTGAGAAGCAGCTATCTGCCGCCTCGGCACTGCTCGAATCTCTTGCGGAAAAGGTGAGCTCACTCGACAAGGCGCTCAGCGCAAGTCTTGAAAATGAAAGCGAGGCAAGACTCGAGGCA
Organism: Clostridia bacterium; assembly: GCA_017453245.1. GTDB lineage: Bacteria > Bacillota > Clostridia > Oscillospirales > CAG-272 > UBA1740. The sequence goes on along the minus strand of JAFTKM010000004.1, from coordinate 19,803 downwards.
AAGGAGCTGAGGCTCGTCGTTGGCGCGCAGATAGATATGCTCTACGACGTCTTTATGTCCTCCGCCCTTCCCCAATACCAGAAGGATGCGGTAGGCGAGCGGATAGCGAAAATGAAGGAGGCGATGGCGAATAATGCTATCGAGAAATAATCCCGCAAAGAGACTTCTCTTCAATTCGCTCGGACTCGCCATATCCGTAATCCCCGTGGTTGTGGCAACCCTCTCCTACTTCCCCTTGTGGCTTGCGAGAGAGGATGCGAGCGCGCTATCGGGCATCTGCGTGCTTCTTATCGGAGCGGCTCTGGTGCCGATGTATAAATACCTCGGCAGAATGTTGCGCTCACCGTCTGCCCCGCTTATGTGGTTTGCCGTCTTCATCGTATTTCTCTTACTGTCAAAAATCGCAAACGAAATGACGGTGATATCCTTCGTAGGCTTTACAACCAATCTTATAGGCTCGATCTTCTTCAAGCTTGCCGAAGGATACGGCAGGGAGGATGAACGTGAAGGACGGACTTGATCTTGGGCTGGTATCCTCGGGCTCTCTCGTAAAGCGAGGATACTCATTCCTTATCGCCAACGTCGGAAAAACTGTCGCCCTTATCACGCTCGCCGTTTCCGCACTCGTACTGTTTACCAAAATAAGCTTCTCCGAGCTTAGCAGCGAAAGCTTCACGGGGACTCTCGTTATGATGCTGATAGCCTCATACGTGATGTATTTTTCACTAGAGGATGCGGGCGAGAGACTTGGGCGCGACAGTGACGCGTACAAGGCGGTGAAAGAAAGATACGAGGAAAAGAAAAAGAGCGTAAAGGGACACGACCTCGCCGCCTTAAGAAAATTCTGCCTTGACTACAGAGAGGCAGAGCTTGGGTACAGAAGGAGCAATATGCTCTTCTCCCTCGGTTACACGGAGGAGGAATACAAGAGCTACCTCGGTGGCGAGAAAATGAGCAAAAAGGCTATGAAAGACCTGGGGCGTGTAAAGAAAATGAAGCGAGCAGAGCTCGCCGCCGCGAGCCTATTGTCAAACGACAAGGGGCAAAAGAGCGAGCTGTATAATCCTGCAGAGAACAAGCTCTTACGTCTGATTATGCGCCTTATCCCGTCTACCGTGTGTATGCTGTTCACCGTATCTGTAATGATAAGCGTGAAGGATAACCTCGGCGCGGCAGGAGTGATAGAGGCGCTCGTAAAGCTCTCGACGCTTCCCGCAATCGGTCTTAAGGGATACTCCGGAGGATACGAATACGTGACGGAAAGCGAGATAGGCTGGATAGAGACAAAATCCCGTCTGCTCGACGCATTCCTCAAGGAATATAACAAAGGGTGAAGAATAAAAGAGTCACCCGCCGCCGCATATATTGCGGCGGTTTTTTCTTGCTGACACCGCCACTTGGCATGCAGCAGATAAATCACAGACCGAGCCCCCGCGTATTCTTTTGTATCGGTGTTGACTTTGGTATAAAATTATAGTAAAATATACGTGTAAAACTTTCCCGGAGGTGGATATGAAGCTTATTCAGAGTGAAAAACGAATACTGATCTCTCTTGGCGAGCTTGTTTCCATCGCCAGACGAAGGATATCGCCCGCCCTACCGACGGATGAGGGTGAGCCCGAGCTCCTTGGCGCATCGAGAATACTTCTCTCGTCGCTTGGCATTACCGAGCGGAGAAAAATGGAGTACGATTTCTCGCTTGACGGTGTGAATTACCGTGTGTTTGGCTATGCAGATGCCGTGGAAAACGGTGTAATAACCCTTGTAAAAGTCAGCACGGGTAGCACTAAAGCGGCAAAAAAGGCTGAAATCGCACAAGCGAGAGGCGAGGGCTTTGTGCTCGGAAAAATGCTCGCGGATAATGAGAGCCTCGGCTCTGTGACGCTTAAGATATTCTACGCAAACGAGGTCACGGGAGCAAGCGAGGAGACAGAGGAGATAATCGAGAAAAAGGTGCTCGACTCCTTCTTTGATAAGTGCGCCTCAGCGGTATCTATTTTCGCCGCTCCCGAGATTGAAAGGGTGACGGAAAGAGTCCCTTCAATGAAGGCAATGCGCTTCCCTTACGCCGACGTGCGCGAGGGACAGGACGAATTTATCAGACGCGCATACAGAGCACTCGTCAAGGGCAACACGCTCTTTGCCTGCGCTCCGACCGGCACGGGTAAGACGGTGTCGGTAATATACCCCGCCATCAAGGCTCTCGGTGAGGATAGGTGCGACAAGGCATTCTATCTGACACCTAAGGGCACGACAGCGGAGGCGGCAAAGGATTGTATCAAGTTGTTCTGCGAGAGAGGCGCTAAGATAAAGGCTATAATCCTCTCCTCCAAGGAAAAGAGCTGTCCTTGTAAAATGATCTGCCGCGAGAGCTCAGCCCTATGCGAGATGGCAAGGTGCAACAAGCTTGCAGAGGCAGTTATGGCGGTCCATACACTTGACAAGTGTGTGGTAGAGATAGCCGACCTTAAGGAAATAGCGGCGCACTACACGGTATGCCCCTACGAGCTAGAGCTCGCTTACTCCGAGCTGTGCGACGTTGTCATCTGCGACTTCAACTACTTATTTGATCCGGTGGTATATATCCGCCGCTTCTTTACCGAGGGCGGACGCTACGCCTTCCTCATAGACGAGGCGCACAACCTCGCCGACAGAGGACGAGAGATGTACTCATCGGAGCTGTCCCTCACTGATATAGACAAGCTTCTCGAGTCGGAATATCTCGGCCCACTCTCAAAGCTACGCGAGGAGCTGCCAAAGGCAAAGGCCTCACTCACAGAGCTGCTCTACCCATTCTTAAAGGACGAGATGAGAAAGGACGAGGACGGCCTTGATATAGGCGCGACTCACCTCTCCTATGCACCGGGTAATCTCTACGCAATAATCTCCCGAATGAGGGAGGAGCTTGAGGACGAGGAGCAGCTAAACATCAAGGCAAAGGACGACGAGAGGACCCCTAGGCTCAAGGCTGTACGCGACCTGCTCTACAAGGTCAAAAAGGTGGAAAAAAGCCTCGAATCCTTTGACACGGGGTACCGCCTCTTGATGTTTTATAAGGGTGGCGAGCTCTCCTTCCGAGTGCTTTGTATAGATGCCTCAGGCGAGATACAAAAACGCATAAACAAGGGCTCGGGTGCGGTATTCTTCTCCGCAACCTTATCCCCTCTTAATTACTATAAATCGATCCTTTCCTCCGACCCGTATGCCGATACTCTCGAGGTGGACTCCCCATTCGACCCCGAGCAGCTGTCGGTGTCGATAATGGATAGAATAAGCATACGCTACTCTGAAAGGTCGAGGACGCTCCCCGCGGTGTGCCGCGTAGTTGCGGCAACTCTGTCGGCAAAGCGCGGACACTATATGGTCTTTGCCCCCTCGTTTGAATATGCGGAGGCGCTACACGGGGAATTCAGAGCGAAGTATCCGAAGATACGCAGTATGCTGCAGACGAAGAATATGTCTGCAAAGGAAAAATCCGACTTTCTCGAGGCATTCTCAAAGGACTCGGGCACGTATCTTGTCGGCTTCTGCGTGATGGGAGGAATATACTCCGAGGGTATCGACCTCGCGGGTGACAGCCTTATCGGTGCGGTGGTTATCGGCATCGGTATGCCCTCACTTTCCTACGAGAGAGAAGCAATCGCCTCATACTTCGAGGAGAAGTATGAGGCGGGCAAGCAATACGCCTACATCTACCCCGGTATGAACAGAGTATTCCAGGCGGCGGGCAGGGTTATCAGGCGCGAGGATGACAAGGGCGTCATCGTGCTCATCGACGACCGCTTTGCCGACCCGATATACAAAAAGAGCATCCCCACCCTATGGGAGGGAATGCAGTACGTGTCCGATGCGAAGGACCTCAGAGCCGAGCTCGATAAGTTCTGGTCTTAGATCGGCAACTCGGCAGAGCTGCCGACCATTGTTATAAATGCAACGGCATTTATAACATATCGAGAGCTTGCCTCGCAAGCTCTATATCGAATTCGCGTTTTCAAACACGAATATATCGAGAACTCGCCATACGAGTTCCATATCGACCATTTATGCTAATATCAGTTTACAAAAATGCATGTAATATGAGTATTAAAGAAGAATTAATCCAAAAAGACTATCTCCCCACACTGAAAATGAACGACGGTACACCCGTAACAAGAGAGAGCTGGGGAAAGAGACGCGGTGAGATGCTCGCTCTTCTCGAGGAGTATTCATACGGTAAGACACCCGACGTCAAGGCGGAGGTAAAGGCCACCGATATTCATACCGAGAGGTATGACTGTGCCGGAAAAGCAAGGCACGAAAGATTGACTCTCGTCTACAAAACCGTCCACGGCGAAGGTAGCTTTCCTATACAGATTTTCACGCCCCTGTCGGTAGAACGTCCGCCCGTATTTCTTCATATCGGCTTCTCCCTCGCTCCGCATTGGTATATCCCCGTCGAGGAGATCATCGACGCAGGCTACGCTCTCGTTGTTGTGGATTACCGCGATATGGTGAATGACAATCACTACGGCGATTTCTCGGGCGGTATTGCCGCGCACTTCGGTGTAACGAAGGAGCGCGAGAAGGACGAGTGGGGCAAGATTGGTATGTGGGCGTGGGGTACAAGCCGCATTATGGACTACCTCATAGCCGAGAGAGACGATCTTGATACCGAAAAGGTGGCTCTTATAGGTCACTCGCGCCTTGGTAAAACCGCCCTTTGGTGCGGCGCTCAGGACGAAAGATTTGCCGCTGTAATATCCAATAACTCGGGGTATGGCGGCGCGTCATCCTCAAAGCACGGAGAGGGTGAAAGAATCACCGACTTTATCAGACTCGGCTCGTACGATTGGTTCTGCCCCACCTTCACAAGCTTCAAGGACAGTGAGGACGAAAAGCCGTATGACCAGAGCTTCCTGCTCTCCCTGATTGCTCCGAGATACCTGCTCGTCGGCTCTGCTGAGCTTGACAAGGGCGCAGACCCAAAATCCGAATTTCTCACCACCTGCCACGCCTCGGCGGCTTGGGAGCTTCTCGGTGAAAAAGGGCTTGTCGCACCCGACGGTATGCCCTCCCCCGACGCATTTCTCGGTGAGGGAAATATCCTCTACCACTACCGCACCGGTAAGCACTGCCTCTCGCGCGACGACTGGGCGGCGTATATAAAATTCCTGGATAGCAAATTCAAATAATATCAACAAATCTAACATATAAAAAACTCCAAGGACATCAATCCATGCCTTGGAGTTTTTATTCTACGAAAGCTGAACAAATACAACGAGAAGAATCAGAGTGATAAGAGGAAGAAAGCTTGCAAGGAATATTAATCCGTATTTCCTCAAGGTTCTTTTATATTCTGACTGATAAAATTTCGTTTTGCTAAAGCTATAGAGTCTGACATACTGAGTTATCTGGAACAAAAGCCCCATAACAAATAGAGCAATCGATACCATAGTAAGAAAGAACATAAATACATCCCCAATATCGGAATTATTCGTCCATGCAAACTCCACCATAAAGAATATGATCGGTGCCAGAGCTACTAAAAAGGATGCTACTATACTGTACTTTTTATACTGCCATACACGTTCCTCGCTATACGCCTCGATTTTGCGCGTATCGTCCTTTTCAACAGACTCATAAAGCTCGGATATGGATACACCAAGCACCTTTGACAGACGCATCATAGTCTCGACGTCGGGAAGGCTCTTGCCCGTCTCCCACTTTGAGATAACCTTGTCGGATACGTTCAATCTTTCGGCAAGCTCTCTTTGAGTCATTTTATTTTGCTTGCGGAGCTCTGCGATCTTTTCACCAATATACATAGGATCACCCCTTTCATATATATGATAACAAAACACATGCGTTTTGGCAAGTGTTATTTCGTAGAATTTCTCTCTGGTGCGTAGAATCGCGCAGATGCTAGTGCTTTTTGATTATCAAATTATAAAGGTAAAAGGCAGGACATTTAAAACAAATCCTGCCTTTTACCGCATATATGTAAACTTTAGTTTTAATATTTCTCAATAAGAGCAAGTGTTAAAGCGGTAGAGGTCTTAGTCGCGATAGGTAAAAACGTGGGATAATCCATACACGCATCCCCATCTGCCGAGTCGGAGATGGCTCTTACCACCATAAAGGGAGTGCCGTTGACAAAGGCGGTATGAGCGATAGCGCCGCCCTCCATCTCGCACGCAGATGCGGCAAAGAGTGAGGTGATTCTATCCTTATCCTCCTTAGCCGAGATGAACTTATCACCCGTGGCAACCGTGCCAACAAGGTAGTTTACTCCAAGCTCTGCGGCCGCTTCAACAAGGACCCTTCTCGCTCTCTCATCGGTCTCAAAATAGATGCGGTTGATACCCGAGATAAGACCGACTGGGTCACCGATAGGCGAGGTGTCCATATCGTGCTGGACAAGCTTATCGGCAAAGACGATATCACACGGACGAAGCGTCTTATCAAGAGCGCCGCCGACACCCGAGTTTACGATAAGGGCGGGCGAATACTTGATGATCATTGCCTCGGCGCATATAGCGGCAAAGACCTTGCCGACACCGCACCTTGCGATAACAATCTTCTTGCCAAAGAGCTCGCCGAGATTGAACTCTATGGATCCGACCTTTTCGGTCGTTTTGTTATCAAGTCTTGAGATTATCTCGCGCACCTCGTCCTCGAGCGCGCCGATTATTCCTATATCTGCCTTAAATTCCATATTTACGCCTCCGGATATCTGAAGTCCCAATCTCTCGAGCGGAGGACTACGAGGTATCTCTTCGCCTCTGTCTTGGCTGACTCAAGGTCGAGATTCTTGTAGTTGCCGCACTCTTCCCTCTTTGCGCCGGGCACATCTCCCTCGTGGGAGATTATCTTCCCCAGCACACTCTTTACAACCGCGAGTGTTTCGTCGTTATCCGAATTTCTTACAAGAAGATAGAAGCCGGTCTGACAGCCCATAGGGCCGAAGTATATCACGCGGCCGCCTATCTCGCTGTTTCTGACGTAGGTGGCAAAAAGATGCTCAAGCGAGTGCATCGTAAGGTTTGACATATAGTCGTTATCACGGTTATTGGGGACTCTTGTGCGAAGGTCATAGGTTGTTATATCACCGTCTATGCGGGAGACGTATATACCCTCGGTAATATAGTCGTGATTTACCGAAAAGGAGGCTATGCGTGTTAAATTATCCATACTTTCTCCTCTATTCAAAGGAGCTGCCGAAAATAGCGACAGCTCCGTTTTATTTGGATCAGAATCTAAGCTTTTCCTGAATGTAGTCCTTAACCTCGGACATGGGGATACGAACCTGCTCCATAGTGTCTCTGTCACGTACGGTTACACAGCCGTCATTCTCGGTGTCGAAGTCATAGGTGATGCAGAAGGGAGTACCGATCTCGTCCTCACGGCGATATCTCTTACCGATAGAGCCGGTCTCGTCAAAGTCGCAGGGGAAGTACTTTGCGAGCTCGTCATAAAGCTCAAGAGCCTTCTCGGAGAGCTTCTTGGAAAGAGGAAGAATAGCTGCCTTAACGGGAGCAAGAGCGGGATGAAGGTGAAGAACAACTCTTACGTCACCCTCACCGATAGTCTCCTCATCGTATGCGTCAACAAGGAAAGCAAGCGCAACTCTGTCCGCACCGAGGGAGGGCTCTACAACGTAGGGGATGTAGTGCTCATTGGTCTCGGGATCGAAGTAGGTCATATCCTTGCCGGAGTGCTCCTGATGCTGACCGAGGTCGTAGTCGGTTCTGTCTGCGATGCCCCAGAGTTCACCCCAACCGAACGGGAAGAGGAACTCAAAGTCGGTGGTCGCCTCGGAGTAGAAGCAAAGCTCCTCTGCATCGTGGTCGCGGAGTCTTAAGTTCTCCTCTCTCATACCAAGGTCGAGGAGCCACTTGTGGCAGAAGTCCTTCCAATACTTGAACCACTCAAGGTCGGTGCCGGGCTTGCAGAAGAACTCAAGCTCCATCTGCTCAAACTCACGGGTACGGAAGGTGAAGTTACCGGGGGTGATCTCGTTTCTGAAGGACTTACCGATCTGTGCTACGCCGAAGGGAAGCTTTCTTCTCGTAGAACGCTGAACGCCGGAGAAGTTAACAAAGATACCCTGCGCGGTCTCGGGACGAAGGTAAACGGTGTTGGTCGAATCCTCGGTAACACCGATAAAGGTCTTGAACATAAGATTGAACTTCTTGATGTCTGCGAAGTCGTTACCGCCGCAGAGAGGACACACGATGCCCTTCTCCTTGATGTATGCAGCCATCTCCTCGAAGCTCCAGGAAGCGGGGTTATCGTTAAGGCCGTTTGCAAATGCGTAGTCCTCGATGAGTTTGTCCGCTCTGTGACGGGCCTTACAGCCCTTACAGTCCATAAGAGGATCAGAGAAGCCGCCAACGTGACCTGATGCAACCCAAGCCTGAGGGTTCATAATGATAGCAGAGTCAAGGCCCACGTTGTATCTGGACTCCTGAACGAACTTCTGCCACCAAGCCTTCTTTACGTTGTTCTTGAACTCAACGCCGAGAGGACCGTAGTCCCAGGAGTTAGCAAGGCCGCCGTATATCTCACTGCCGGGGAAAATAAAGCCGCGCGTCTTGCAAAGCGCAACTATTTTGTCCATTGTCTTTTTGCTGTTTTCCATTGTAATATCTCCATTTTGTAAATTATAATTAACATTATTTGAGTTTTCCGAGGATAACCCCGTCATTGTGTGACAGAGGTATAACCTCGACGATCTCACCCTGAAGGCCGTCGGGCGCCTCAACTCTTATCTCCACGAAGGAGTCGGAGTGAGCGTTATAGTATCCTTCGTCATAGGTCTCGAGCACGACGGAAAGAGGCTTGCTGGTCTTGACTATTCCGTCAAGGACCGAGTCCCTGACCTCGTTTTTTGCCGCGATAAGTCTTGTCGAGCGGCTCTTCTTCTCGCTCTCGTCTATCTGTCCGTCATAGCTCGCCGCGGGTGTCCCCTTGCGCTTTGAGTAGGCAAAGACGTGAGCGTCGATAAAGCCAACCTCCCAAGCAAAGCTGACGGTTTCAAGGAAGTCCTCCTCCGTCTCACCGGGGAATCCAACCATAAGGTCGGTCGTAAACTGCGCGGCAGGTATATTTTCCTTGATATATCTTATATTCTCAAGAGCCATAGCCCTTGAATATCTTCTTTTCATACCCCGAAGCACGTTATCCGAGCCGCTCTGAATCGACAGATGGAAATGCGGAGCAAGTATTTTTGCCCCCTTCACCTTGTCAACGAAGCTCTTGTCGATAAGCTCGGGAGCAAGCGACCCGAGTCTTATTCTCTCACAGCTATGACGTCTGTCAAGCTCAAGGATAAGGTCGCCAAGACCGTAATCAAAGTCGAAGTCACGGCCGTAAGAGCCGGTCTCGATACCCGTAAGGACGATCTCCTTTGTGCCGCTCTCGTAAAGTCCCTCGACCTCGCGAATAACGTCCTCAGGAAGCTTTGAGCGCACCCTGCCCCTCGCGAACGAAATAGCGCAATAGGTGCATCTCGACTCACAGCCGTCCTCTATCTTGACATAAGCGCGGGTCCTCGGAGCCTTTGTTATAGTCATAGGCTCAAAGCTCGCCTCATCGAGATTCTCCACCCGACAATAAGGCTTTTCTCCACGGTTTTCAAGCATAAACTCCACACGCCCTACCACTTCAAGCTTCTTATCGGTGCCGAGAACGATGTCCACGCCCTCGATCTTGAGAAGCTCCTCGGGTGTGCGCTGACTGTAACAGCCGACAACGGCAACCACAGCCTCGGGGTTACGCCCTATCGCGCGTCTTACTATCTGTCTTGACTTACGGTCGCTCTCTGCGGTGACTGTGCAGGTGTTGATAACGTAGGCGTCACAGACCGAATCAAACGGCATGACTGTGAAGCCGCGTGCCTCGAACGCCTCGCCTATCGCCTCGGTCTCATACTGCGAGACCTTGCAGCCAAGGGTATATAAGCCAACGCTCCTCATTATTCTCCGCCGTAAACCTCAGGACGAAGCACGCCTACGTAAGGCAGAGCGCGGTATCTCTCATCATAATCAAGACCGTAGCCGATAACGAACTCATCGGGAATCTCGGTGCCGCAGTAATCGGGCACGAACTCAACCTTACGGCGCGAGGGCTTGTCAAGAAGAGTGCAGGTGCGCACGCTCTTAGCTCCCTTGCCAAGAAGATACTTGGTAAGATAAGAAAGAGTCACGCCGCTATCTATGATATCCTCAATTATCAGAAGATCGCACTTGTCAAGATCGGGGCGGATAAGGTCAAGGTGAATATTAACGGTACCCGTGGTAACCGTACCGGCGCCGTAGGAGGACACCTTCATACAGTCGATCTCAACGGGAACGGTGACCTTCTTCATAAGATCGCCCATGAATACGATCGAGCCCTTGAGAATGCAAACGAGAATAAGTCTCTTATCATCCCCCGCGTAATCTCTGTCGATCTCCTCAGCAAGTCTTGTGGTAATGCGATCGATCTCCTCCTCGGAAACGAGGATCTTAGCTACGTCCTTGTTCATTTTACAGTCCTTTCAGCATAAAAAAGCATCAAAAATCTAAGGATTTATAAACTAATCTGTGATATAAACTTATGCCCACTCTCGCCCTTCGGCGGGAAAATAGCTTCAAAAACAAACACTACGGCATTATAAATATCATACCGATATTTTAGCAGAAAGAGGTCTCGTTGTCAAGTCGATTGGGAAACAATATTCCCTTAATAAAGAAAATATTTAAAAATCCTCTTGACAATTCGGATTTCTTCGGCTATAATATATCGTGCGCTAATATGAATACGCGCCAGAAAGATGTTAAATCAACAACGAAGGAGGTGCTTGTCATGAAGAGAACCTATCAGCCCAAGAAGAGACAGAGAAACAAAGAGCATGGTTTCAGAAAGAGAATGGCAACCGCTAACGGTAGAAAAGTTCTTAAGAGAAGACGCGCCAAGGGAAGAGCTAAGCTCACCTACTAATTGAATGCGGCGGTGCCGCACATCATGGGTCACGCAAAGTGACAGTCGCCCGTATGCGACATACAAAACCTCCGATAAAACGCCGCTTGCGAATTTTATCGGGGTTTTTGTTTGATATGGGGCTCTGTCGAAAAAGGGAGCGGACGCAAGGACGCGCGGAAAATGTGCGGACGGATTTCCCTTCCCCTAAAATACACCCATAATGGAGAACGTATGAAATTCAAAGCAATTTGCGAAAATCATTTGTATTCAAAAGCGTATTCAAAGGGCAAAAGAGCAGTGACATCGGCTCTTGCGGTTTACGTTCTGCCCGATTATGCGGCAAAGCGACTCGCTAAGTCGCACCCCGAAAAGAAAATCGTCAACCGTATCGGTCTGACGACGTCAAAGGCCCTTGGCGGCGCTGTGGTACGCAGCCGCGCAAGGAGAGTTCTTCGCGAAGGACTAAGACAGGTGGAAAAGGAAAGGCCCTTAAAGGTCGGCTTCCTTATCGTCATTGCGGCCAGACACGCCGCCACAACAGCGAAGAGCACACAGATCAAGTCTCAGTTCATTGAGGCTTTTACCAAGCTCGGTATGTTCAAAGAGTGATATGAAGCACGTAATGATATGGCTCATACGCCTATACAAAAAATTTATTTCTCCCCTGAAACCGCCCTGCTGCAGGTTCACTCCAACCTGCTCTGCCTATGCAATAGAAGCATTTCAAAAACGTGGCTTTTTCGTAGGATTTATCCTTATGGTATGGAGACTGCTCCGCTGCAATCCGTTTTGCAGAGGTGGATACGATCCCGTACCGGAAAAGGGCTTCAGAAATCCTAAGTGTGCAGGATATGGGGACACAAAGGACGATACCGACGTGACAAAACAAGAAAAGGATATTTAAAAAATGTTCGATTGGCTTTACAGATTCCTCGGCTCGATGCTTTCCTTCTTTGAGAGCTTCACCGGAGGATACGCATTTGCGCTTTTGCTCTATGCGTTAGTATTTAAGATTGTATTCTTACCCTTCTCTATCAAACAGCAGAAAAATCAGATCGCAATGGCCAAGCTCGCTCCCAAGATCGAGCTCATCAAGGCTAAGTATAAAGGCAGAAATGACCAGCCCACCCTCCAGAAGCAGCAGCAGGAGATCATGGAGCTCCAGCAGAAGGAAGGCTACAGCCCCCTCTCGGGTTGTCTCCCTCTCCTTATCCAGCTCCCTCTCATTATGCTTCTTTACGCAGTAATCCAGAATCCCCTCTCCTATATTGCCAAAACCAACGAGGCAGCAGGCGAAAAGGATATGGACACCGTAATCCTCGAGGTATACAAGGAGGTAACTCTCGACGAGACTATCGACGGATACGAGACACTTCCGAAGAACGAGGAGATCAAGGTAATTTCCGCTATTTACGCATACGTTAACGACGAGATCAAGGACAACGCAGGCATCCTCGCCTCCACCGAATCTCTCGACACTAAGGAGGAGAGAATCGCGAAGATCGAGAGCCTCGGTCTTGACTACGAGTCTATCCCCAACTTCGACTTCTTCGGAGTAAACCTTGCAGAGACTCCCAACCTTAAAAACTTCTCTATTCTCTGCATTATCCCCGTACTCGCGGCTGCAGCTCAGTGGGTATCCATGTGGCTCACCCGTAAGTTCAACGGCAACAACCAGCTCCAGACCCAGCAGGATGCTCAGACTCAGGCATCCATGAGAATGATGGATATCATCTTCCCCGCTATGACACTCGTTATGGCCTTCTCCTTCTCCGGTATGCTCGGTCTTTACTGGACCTTCCAGGCGCTCCTCGGACTTCTTCAGTCCTTCATCCTTGCTAAGGCTATGCCCCTCCCCAAGTACACCGAGGAGGAGATCAAGAGCTTCCACAAGGCGCAGAAGGAGGCTGAAAAGGCTCAGAGAGAGATCGCTAAGAGTCAGCCCAAGTATCGCTCGCTCCACTACATCGATGACGATGACTACGACGAGCTTCCCGACGCTCCCGTATCCAAGGAGAACAAGGGCAAGCAGATGGACGGCGATATTCCCGAAATTAAAGACTAACAGACACTAACCAGAAAGGTATTCGACACATGATAAAGGAAATCATTGCAACAGGCAAGGACGTTGCAGAGGCTCAGGCTAACGCGAGACAGCTTCTCGGCGCGAGCGAGCTTGACGACGTAAACTTCGAAATTATATATCTCGGAAGAAAGGGCTTTATGGGCTTCGGCGCTAAGCCCGCGCAGGTAAGAGCGTACATCGAGCTTCCCGATAAGGAGGAGAGACGCAGAAGACCCGAGAGAAAGCAGAGACCCGAGAGAAACGAAAGACGCCCCGAGCCCAAGGTAAACGAAGAGGCTGACAAGACCGCTGAGGCATCCGCCGAGAAGACTGCCGAGGATGCTCCCAAGCCAAAGAAGAAAAAGCACAAGAAGAAGCCCCAGACACATAACAACGAGACCGAGCAGCAGTCCAAGCCCAAGAGCCAGGTTATCCCCGAGTGCGAGCTCAAGCTTGAGAGACGCGACGTTGCAGAGGGTGAGGATATGTCCTACGACTTCATCAGAACCGTTATCCTCGACATCGGTCTTAACGCTACCGCAGAGCTCTACTCCTGCGACGACGGCACAAGAAGAATCACCATCAAGGGCGATGACGCATCTACCCTTATCGGTCACCACGGTGACACCCTTGACGCGCTCCAGTATCTCGCAAACCTTGCATCCGCAAGAAAGAACATTCACGGCGAGAGGGACAAGTCCAGAGTTACTCTCGACATCGAAGGATACAGAGCAAAGAGAGAGGAGACTCTCAGAGCTCTCGCGCGCAGAATGGCGGCTAAGGCTCTTCGCAACAGAAGAAGCGTTATGCTCGAGCCCATGAGCGCATACGAGAGAAGAATCATCCACTCTGAGATTCAGGGTATTGAGGGTGTTTCCACCAACTCTATCGGCTCTGACAATAACCGTAAGATAGTTATCTTCCTCACCGATAAGAAGCCTCAGGGCATCTTTGAGGAGGAGAAGAAGACTTCCCTTAACGAGGAGTTCGCTCCCATCGAGGACGACGTAAGAATCGATGACATCGAGGAGAGCGTTACCGCAGGCACTGAGGAAAACGAGACCGAGACGGTTAAGCAGACCTATCCCGACGAGTCCGAAACCTACGCTGACACCATCGATGACAGCGACATCAAATAAGGCATGCACGGGAACGTAATTGCAGCAAATTCAACCCCACCCGGCAAGGGTGGGGTTGCCGTTATCAGGATGAGCGGTGACGGAGCGCTTGAGATAGCAAAGAGAGTGTTTTTGCCCTTCTCGGGGAAATCTCTTGACGAGTACAGACCCAGGACTCAGATATACGGCTATATATTATATAATGGAGAGAAGATCGACGACGGTATGCTGACATATTTCCCCGCTCCGCGCTCTTACACGGGCGAGGACACGGTGGAGATAAGCTGTCACGGAGGTATTCTCGTCACACGCACCGTGCTTGAGGCTCTGTTTGCCGCAGGAGCCGTCCCTGCTGAGGCGGGAGAGTTTACACGCCGCGCCTTTATCAACGGCAAGCTCTCGCTCTCCGAGGCTGAGGCAATCGGCACTCTGCTTGAGGCGACGAGCCACGAGCAGATAAGACTCTCTGCAAGTCCCGCAAGAGCAAAGCTCCAAGAGGCGATAGACGGAATAAGGACAAGCCTTATCGACGTGATGAGCTCGATATACGCGCGTATAGATTACCCCGATGAGGACCTCGGTGAGTTTTCCGACGAGGAGACAGTTGCGAGGCTTCTTAGTGTGCGTGAGCGCCTTGCTAAGCTTATTGACACCTACAAAACGGGACGTGCGATAAACGAGGGAATTTCGACCGTCATAGCGGGCAAGCCCAACGTCGGCAAGAGCACGCTCTACAATCTCCTCGTAGGCGAGGATGCGGCGATAGTAACCGATATCGCGGGTACGACGAGAGATATACTCGAGAGGACGGTAGCCCTGGGGCGTGTAACCTTAAGGCTCACCGATACGGCGGGTGTGCGCTCGGGCGAGCTCGACAAGGTTGAGGAGATAGGCATCGGGCGAAGCAAGGACAAAATCACCTCCTCCGAGCTTATTCTTGCGGTATTTGACCTCTCACGCGAGATTGACAAGAGTGACCTTGAGCTTATCGACGAGATTGCAAAAGCGGACGGATACAAGGTCTGCGTGCTTAACAAATGCGACCTTGTGAATGAAAAAAATCCGCCCTTCGACCTCTCCCTCATACCGAAGGGCGTCTTCGGCGAGGTGATATCGATATCGGCGGATAAGGATAATCTAAGCGCGATAAAGACTCTCACGGAGCTGATAAACAGACTCTTTACTGACGAGAAGATATCTTGCGGGCAGGACGCTATTGTATCCTCGGCTCGCCAGCATGCATCTCTGCTTCGCGCTCGCAGTTTTATAGACACGGCAATCGAAGCCTACCGCGTGGGAATTGCGGCTGATGCTGCATCCTCGGACGTAGAGATGGCAATCGGCGCGATCTCCGAGCTTGACGGACGCGCGGTGTCCGATTCTGTGGTGAGTGACATTTTCGCTAAGTTTTGCGTCGGAAAGTAAACTGTTCATTGCATTTCTACCGTGTTTTCGAGCTTGTAAGTCGGATCTACCAAGCTGATTCCCTTCTCCTTGCTCCATCTCACCGACAAACCGAGCAATATGCAGATGCAACTGAGCATTAATATTCCCAAAACCTTTTTCATACTTCCTCCTTGGCTTTTTATATATTTATTCTGCCTCAAGGAAGAAAAATCATACAAGAGGTAGTCTATGGAAAATAAAAGATTTACAAAAAACGATAACGGCTTTATCTGCAAGAATTGCGGACGTGAGGTCCTGCCTCTTGGGTACACCTCCCGCAATCACTGCCCCTTCTGTCTCTGCTCTCTGCACGTGGATATAAACCCCGGTGACAGAGCCAACGACTGCGGAGGGATCCTTCGCCCCATAAAGGCGGAGCCCGACCCTAAGAAGGGATACGTTATTATTCATAAGTGCGACAGATGCGGCGCCGTTGTCAGAAATAAGGCGGCGCACGAGGCAAAGGTACAGCCCGACGATACCACACTTATTATCAAGCTGACGGCGGGCAATATATAACGAGTGGAGCTAGATTAATTTAGGATGGAAATCGTCGGCTGACGAGCGATAGATGTATATGAATACATCGAGCAAGGAAACGGCGATAGAAAAAGAGTATAAGAGGTGGAAACCATGAGTATTTCCACCTCTTGCTTATACAAATATAATAAGCATTTGAGTTGTTTTCAATGACCATCTGACTCTTTTTCGATTACACCTAAATGAATCAGCTCCCTTTTGTTTTTTACTATTGACTTTTGAGATGCGCTGTGCTACACTTGTCTTGACAATCACCGAGGTGAGTAAAATGGAACAGAAAAAAGACGTATACAAAAAAAGCAGAGTCCTATATATAATCTCCGCGACTCTCGAGTATTTCATATCTATACTGACGGGCACTGCGTATCTCGCTAAGATAGCAGGCTCTATCGGTATCTCAGACGGAACAATAGGAGTGCTCAGCTCCTTCACCGCGCTCGGGTGCGCCTTCCAGATAGTATCCCTGGCGATGCGTACAGACAGAGCGGTAAAGCCGCGTGCACTCACGATAAATCTTATCAATCAGCTGTGCTTTACCCTGCTCTACGTCATACCCGTGGTAGATTTACCAAAGGATATAAAGACACTACTCTTTACCGCTCTCTTGCTTTGCGGCAATATTCTTCTCAACGTCCCCTTCTCGCTCAAGGCAACCTGGTCTAAGTCCTTGGTCGAGGACAAAAGGCGCGGTATATTTGCCGCGAGCTGTGAGATCACCTCGCTCGTTTCCGGCATGGTGTTTACGACCGTTGCGGGCCGTATGATAGACAGCTTTGAGGCGAAGGGAAATCAGGCGGGAGCGTTTGCGGTATGCGCCGTCACCCTCCTTGTACTGACCGTGTCGCACGCATTGTGTCTGCTCTTTATACGCGAGGATAAGCTCCCGAGCGACAGCGAGAAGCCAATTGCCGAAAGGCTAAAGGGCGCTATAACCGATCGCACCACCCTGCTTCTCCTCCCTCTTTTTGTGCTTTGGAACGCGACTCAATACGTAACTATCCCATTCTTCGGCACATACCAGATCAACGATCTTGGGTTCAGTATGACGGCGGTATCGTTGATATCTGTGGGATACGCGCTGATACGCGCGCTCGCCTCCGCTCCGCTTGGAATGCTCGGTGATAAGCGCTCATTCGTCACCTCGATGTCGCTCTCCCTAGTGGCAATGACCGTCGGACTCACCGTAAACAGTCTCGGCGGCAAGGTAAGTCACATCATCTTCTATATTCTCTACGCCGTGACTCTGGCGGGAATGAACAGCGGAATAATGAACGTGATCTTCGACTACGTAGACAGAGAAAAGAGAAACGGCGCGGTGGCAATACTCTATACGGTGGGCGGTCTCGTTGGCTTCGCGGCAACTCTCGCGGTAAAGCCGATCGTTGACTACGTGCAGAAAAACGGCAACAGCTTCCTATTCTTCGATCACATCTACGCTCAACAGATACTCTCCATCCTTGGAGCCGCGCTTGCGCTGGCAACACTCGCTTATATAAATACCGTAGTAAAGAGGCTCGACAAGGTCGAGTATTGATAAACTCGAAAAACACAAAACGCTTACGGCACACTCCCAATAGCTTTGGGAGAGGCTGTAAGCGTTTTTTCTGATAATTATTTTCTAAGTATAATGAAGATCACTACCGCCGCAATCAGAATGACCGCCGCGACAGAAAGGATAATGACCGTATCCTTGCGCGAGGATGCGCCCTTGCCCTCCGAGGGCTTAGCGAGACCTATGCGTCTGATAAGCCTTGAAACCGGCTTATAGATAAGCATTGCTATCGCGCTATTCATAAGAGCCTTGGCAATATTAAACGGGAGAAGCATTGTGGGAATAAGCGATTTAACAGCCTCTACACCAACACCCATATAAAGAGGGGTTATCAGAAGATTTGCTATCATCATCACCGCAACGTACACCGCCGATGCCGTGCCGAGCGAGATAAGTGCGCCCGAGAGCTTACGTCTGTACTTATAGATAAGCGACGCGGTAAAGGTGAAGCTGAAGGTGGATACGAAATCCATAAGCGCGCCCCACGGACCGGTGCTGCCAAATGAAATGAACTCAATAAAAGCGGTGATAAAGGACATAGCCACGGCGGAGACCGGGCCGTAAATGAAGGAGGCAATAGTGATTATCGCGTCCTTAGCGTCAAAGCTTAAAAAGCCGACCTTGATATTCGTTACCAGAGATACACCGTATGCAAGCGCTGAAAAAGCGGCTACGCCGGTCATCCTCTTGGTAAGCTCAGATGTTCTTGTTTGATTTTTCATTTTTATACCTCATAAAGCGAGAGATGATATGATTAAGGCCTATTTTGTAAATAAATAATCTCAAAAAAGCCGATTAATCAAAGTGTAGGTAAAAAAGAAAAACTCATAAAGGTACTACACCCTTATGAGGAAAAGAGAAAATAGGCGACAATGCGCGTTCTTAACAAATCTCTTTTTTCATCCGGACTGTAACCGTCGGTAGAGGCTTCTTACCTCTTCGGGAGCACACGCTCCTCGCAGACTTATCGCATAAGGGATACCCCTCGCGCTTCACTGCCGATATGGATTTTCACCATTCCCCAAAGAATTTGTAGGATATTAAATTTTATTTCACACGCCAAAGGGACATAAGCCAAAGAGTTGTCTTAAGACCGACTCCGGAATGCCTCTTAGCAATAGGCGCTGACACGTTTTTTATTAAATTACCCGGCAAATACGTTTGAAAGTACTTGCCGGGTAACTTTATTTATTGCTTAAATTCGGTTTGAAAACTGAAATTCTGAATTAGAGAATCTCTGCAACAACGCCCGAACCAACGGTTCTACCACCCTCACGGATAGCGAAACGAAGACCCTTCTCGCAAGCGATGGGGCTGATAAGCTCAACGTTCATGTTAACGTTATCGCCGGGACGGCACATCTCAACATCCTCAGGAAGGTTGATGATACCGGTAACGTCGGTGGTTCTGAAGTAGAACTGAGGTCTGTAACCGGAGAAGAAGGGCTTGGAACGGCCGCCTTCCTTCTCAGTAAGAACGTAAACCTGACCGATGAACTTGGTCTCGGGATGGATGGAGCCGGGCTTAGCAAGAACCTGGCCTCTCTCGATCTCGTTCTTGTTAACACCACGAAGGAGGAGACCTACGTTATCACCAGCCTCTGCGAAGTCCATAAGCTTATGGAACATCTCGATACCGGTTACAACAGTAGTCTTCTTCTCATCGCTGAGACCTACGATCTCAACGGTGTCAGCCATCTTAACGGTACCACGCTCTACACGACCGGTAGCAACGGTACCACGACCGGAGATGGAGAATACGTCCTCTACGGGCATAAGGAAGGGGAGGTCTGCCTTTCTCTCGGGAGTAGGAATGTAGTTATCAACCTCATTCATAAGCTCGAGAATGCAAGCATACTCAGGTGCATCAAGGCCATTGGTGGAGGTAAGAGCCTCACGAGCGGAACCACGAACGATCGGAATGTCGTCACCGGGGAACTCGTACTCGTTAAGGAGGTCACGGATCTCCATCTCAACGAGGTCAAGAAGCTCCTCGTCGTCAACGATGTCGCACTTGTTCATGAAAACAACGATTGCGGGAACGCCTACCTGACGAGCAAGAAGAACGTGCTCTCTGGTCTGTGCAAGAGGGCCGTCAGTACCTGCAACAACAAGGATAGCGCCGTCCATCTGAGCAGC
>JAFTKM010000003.1 GCA_017453245.1 Clostridia bacterium | reverse complement strand
AGTAGGAGAGAACTAACGTATTTAATTATATATGAACTGTGGAAATCCCTTATAAATTAAGGGTTGAGAAGCAGAGAGTTCCAAAATGACCACAAAATTTCGAGTGCGCCCCGTTATGACCACTTCGATATCTCTCCGTGTTTATTTTAGCTCTCTACTGTTCTTACACAACCTCAGAAATTGGAGAGAACAGTAGGAGAGAACTAACGTATTTAATTATATATGAACTGTGGAAATCCCTTATAAATTAAGGGTTGAGAAGCAGAGAGTTCCAAAATGACCACAAAATTTCGAGTCAGCCCCGTTATGACCTCTTCGATACCTCTGCGTATTAAATTGTTGCACAATTTAATATGCGAGTATCGAAGAGGCTCGCCGAAGCGCTCAACTTTAAGCGATACCACTTGTAACGCATATTAAGTTCGTGTAAAAAAGCAAAAATAGGCGGATCCGCTTCGCATATCCCACCGAAGCGTGTCAAGCTCGCTTGTAAACGCAAGGTGAGGATATATTCGAAGAAACACCTCCAAATACTCTTACTCCAGAGCATCCATTTTTGCACTGCGTATGCTATTATAACACAAAAAAGTATATTTTGCAAGATGTAAAATACATTTTGTAAAAATATTTTTTATTCGTCATAATTCTCTATAAGGACGTCGGGGACGAGGCTAGTAACGGTGCTTATCGGAATGACATCTCCGTTTGCGAGGATGATGTTCCCTGCGCTTTGATCTATGCGGATGAGGCGGGAGCGGACGGTGCGGTATTCGCCGCCCGTCTTGCGGCTATCGGGGAGGAAGTAGGTGACGGTAACGATGGGCTCGGTGTCTAAGATTTTCTCAAGTATTGTCATCGTTCTATCAAGCTCGGAGCGTAAGTCCTCGGAAAGCTCGACGCGTCTTTCGGTAAGTCTGGCCGCCTCGAGGACTGCGGCGTCGTAGCCTGTGAGGGCGGCGAAGGGAGAAAACTGCGCGGCGCGGTCATAAATCGACATTTTTGCTCTTTTTTCAGATATATAGTGAGGCAGATTTAGAATATCATCATATTTTCCGCTACTATTATTTAGTGACATTTTGCCTGTTTTCTCCTTTCGTTAAGTGTTTTTAGATTCATTGCTTTACTTAAAAAGAACGGTCAAAAGCGGGCCTTTTGGTAATGCTTTGCGGCTCTCATTGTAGCGCATTTTGCCTTCAGGCTTTATGGCCGCCTATCTGAGAATTGCGGTCCTTTGCAGTTGCGCCGTCCTCAAGATTCATGCCTTTCAGGATGGCGTTTTTGCCGAACTTTTTCTTAATATCTATGATAGCGCCCTGCATCTTTTTCTCTCTTTTCAGCGACTCCTGCTCTGCCCTATGAAGGCGCTCTTGTTCCTCGACGTCGGTGAAAAGATCAAGCTGTACGGCGGTTGCTTCCGGCTTAAGCTCGGTCTCGGAAATGACGTTATCCGCGGTGATATTCAATCTCCTGACAAGGAGACGAGGATCTACGATGCGATCGTAAAGCGAGTCTACGGCATCAAGTATAACTCTTGTCGACGAGGTGAAGCCGCCGAGGGCGGCGGTGCCATGAGCGTGCTTTGGAACCTTACGACCGTAGAAATCGGTGGTGACGTCTCCGTCGTAGTCGGCGTTATTTTTGCCGTTAAGGTTATTTATATCATAGCCGACGGTAAGGACGATTCGCTCGGCAACCAGTCCCTTTTCCACAAGGTCGAGGGCGAGGGCATCCGCCATCTCGCGGACAATGAGCTTTGCCTTATCGAAGGTGTAGGGACAATGGAGCACCTGCCCCGAGCCCATACTGTTGCTCTCGGGCTTGTACTTCTTTATCGCCTCCATTGTGCAAGGCTCCCATCCCCATGCGTGATCTATAAGAAGCTCGGCGTTGACACCGAAAAGCTTATAGAGTAGGTCCTCGTTATGGCGATCGGTCGGCTTACCGAGTGAGCAACGCGCGACGTCACCCATAGTGTAGAGTCCGTGCGACTCAAGGGTGCGCGAGTATCCCCTGCCCACTCGCCAGAAGTCGGTGAGGGGTCTGTGGTCCCAAAGGAGTCTGCGGTAGGACATCTCGTCAAGCTCGGCAATTCTGACTCCGGCCTTATCCGCCTCAACGTGCTTGGCAACAATGTCCATAGCGACCTTGGCGAGGTAAAGGTTGGTGCCGATGCCCGCGGTAGCGGTTATTCCCGTCTCGGCGAGGACCTCCTTGACGAGCATACGCGCAAACTCGTGGCCGTTCATACCTCGTACTCGAAGATAATGCGTGGCGTCAATGAACACCTCGTCAATGGAGTAGACGTGGATATCCTCGGGCGCGACGTGCCTCAGATACACCTCGTATATGCGTGTGCTCCACTTGATATAATGCGCCATTCTTGGCGGTGCGACTATATAATCGAGCTCAAGCGAGGGATTCCTAGCAAGATCGGGCGCGTGGTATGACTTACCCGTAAAGCGTCTGTAAGGAGCGTTTGCTCTGCGTATATAGTTTGCTTCCCTCACCTTTGCGACGACCTCGAAGAGCCTTGCTCTGCCCGGAATTCCGTAGGCCTTCAGGGACGGAGAGACGGCAAGGCAAATCGTCTTCTCTGTGCGCCCCTTATCCGCGACAACAAGATTGGTGGTCAAGGGGTCAAGTCCGCGCTCTACGCACTCGACGGAGGCATAGAAGGACTTAAGGTCTATTGCGATATAGGTTTTATTCTCAGCCATTCTGCCTCCTTAAATGTTTTTAACATAAGTTTAACTTCTCTTATAATTATACCACAACATTGTTCTTTTTTCAATACGGAATAAAAAATTTATAAAAATATTTAAAATACTCTTGAAAACTATTCGCGTTTAGTGTAATATAGTGGTAGTTATAAAAACTTCAGGAGGAACTCTCAAAATGTTCAGAACAAATCCCAAGTACATCATCAAGCTCGACAAGAAAAAGTACGCCGACAAGGTTAAGGCCTGCTGGATAGGCAAGAATATCGGCGGAACGATGGGCACCCCCTTTGAGGGCTTTCGCCAGATCAACGATATCAAGGGCTTTACCACAGCTCCCGGCGTTGTTCTCCCCAACGATGACCTCGATCTTCAGCTCATATGGCTCTACGCTCTCGAGCAGTGCGGCCCCGCGGCAATCAATGCCAATATGCTTGGCGAGCATTGGATCTCATATATAACTCCCCACTGGAACGAGTACGGTCTTGGCAAATCTAACCTCAAGAGAGGTATTCCCGCGCCTATGTCGGGTGACTATGACAACGACTGGCGCAACTCCAACGGTGCTTGGATCAGAAGCGAGGTATGGGCTACCGTATCTCCCGCAATGCCCCACGTAGCGGCTAAGTACGCTATGGAGGATGCGATGGTTGACCACGGCGCAGGTGAAGGTACCTTTGCGGCGGCATTTGTTGCGGCTCTGCAGTCTGCGGCATTCGTTGTTTCCGACCTCCGTAAGTGTATTGAGGTAGGTCTTGCGGCTATTCCCGACGAGTCGAGAATGGCAAAGAGCATTAAGTTCGTGCTCGAGTGCTATGATAACGGAATGAGCTGGCTTGACGCGAGAAACGCTGTTCAGCAGCTTAACTCAGATATAGGAGACGGCTGGTTTGAGGCCCCCTCCAACGTTACATATGCTGCAATCGGTCTGCTATGGGGCGAGGGTGACTTCAAGAAGTCTATGATCACCGCTATCAACTGCGGCGACGATACCGACTGCACCGGCGCAACCGTTGGCGCGACTATGGGTATCCTCTACGGTATGGCAGGCATTCCCGAGGACTGGCGTCAGTACATAGGTGACGATATAATAACCATATCTATCGCCGGCGGTAACAACGGAAAGTCTCTCCCCAAGACCTGCACCGAGCTCACCGAGAGAATCATTAATATGGCTCCCGTTGTTCTTGCATACAACAGTACCAAGCACACCAACTTCACTCCCGACGGTGCTTTCGCTGATTATGGCGTAGAATTTGCTGATGAGGACGTGCTCACCGCTGACGTACACGAGAAGCTCATCGAGTTCACCTCCGGCAAGATCAAGCCCGTGGCAAGCGGACTTCTCCCCTACTCTATCTACGAGGAAAACGTGTTCATGACCGTTCAGGTAGCACTCGACAGAGCTCCCGACATTGCTCCCGGCGAGGAGATCGGTCTTACCGTATTCTTCAACTCCAAGTGCTGCTTCGAGGATGAGCCCAGAAACGTTTCTATGCGCTGGATCCTTCCCGAGGGCTTCACCGCAAGCGGAAAGAAGACCATTATGATACATAGCTTTAATCCCCACTCATGCGGTAAAGCATCTACTCGCTTCACCCTCAAGGCGGGCGAAGAGGTTAACGCTATGAATAGAGCAATCCTTGAGATAATCACCGAGGGCAGATGCACTCCTATGTACATCTGTGTTCCGCTTCTCGGTTAATATAGCGTTTTGTCCTCAAGGACACAACGCATCGATATTCGCCTTTAGCGATCGATATGCACTTCGTGCTCGATATGTTACTGATGGATCGTTCCATCAGTAACTCGATATGTGCTTCGCACGAGAAATATACTTACAGTGAAAAAGGACGAGGGATTTTATCTCCTCGTCCTTTTTTGATATAAATATCGTAATCTATTTAGTTGTAAAGTTTATATAATACGTATCATTATATATTATGGTTATTTGTCATCTTTTATTTACAAAATAGCCGATTGAGTGTGAAGGAATCGATATTTTATCATCCTTACGGGTTGCGCTTCCTCCAAAGGAAAGAGGCGCCTCAGTGATGGAAGATACGTATTCATCATCCGAGCAGTTAAAGACAAACGTGGTGTTATGAGTGCCGTCCGAAAGTCTTCTTACAAACACCTCTGAGCTTAGCTTCTCGTCCTCGCGAGGCTTTACTCCAAGGTCGGAAAGAAGGCTAAGGACATAGGATGCAAGATTCTCGGACTCGTCCACGTAATAGGTGTAGCCAAGGCCGAATGCCGAGAGATATACTCTGCCCTTGCCCGAGTCAACGCTATATATAGCAGGTGTGCCGTCGGAGAAGCTGAGGGCGACATGCGAGCCCGAAACATTATACTCCGTCTTAAAGGGCGAGGTGTTCACCGACTTACCGTCTATGACAACCGATGAGGGCATCTGCCTTCTCTCGAGCATACGGATCTTCGCCGCGGAGAAGTCAACGTCATAAGGCTGCATCCAGGTATTCATCTCACGCAGACCGAAGCCCTCGTCGGCTATAAGTGTGCCGCCGCCTCTCACATACTCCGAAAGATGCTCGGCAAACTCGGGGCTAAGCATATTATAATACGGAAGATAAACCACCTTATAGTCGGAGAGCTTCTTGGGCTCGCGGGTGGAAAGGTAGTCAACCTTAACGCCGCCTCTTGCGAGGAGTCTGTACATTCCCGCGTGAGAATTCTTGTAGTAGTAAAGCGCATCCTTGCGCTCATCGAAGGAATAGTTATTGCCAGATGCGTCCTCTATCTCGGAAAGGAGCATAGAATCGAAATCAAAGAGGATAGCTACGTCGGCGCGCTCGGGGTGAGCGCCCAGGAAGTACTGCATATCCCTCTCAAGCTCCTTGCCAAAATCAGCAACCGCGGAGGCTACGGGACGGGGTGTGCCGTCAGCGCGCATAAGACCTGCGCAGTCATTCTCCATACCGACTCGCTCTGCCCTATACTGCCAATATACAAGTCCCTTTGCACCGCTTGCGAGCGCGGAATAAAGCTTGAAGCTCATATCAAAGGGAGTGTCATACTCGTCCTTAAACATTCCGAGTCCGGGATATATCTCATAGAGAAAATAATCCTTATCTACCGAGCGTACGTAGTCGTTGAGCATAAGGAAGTCGAGGCGCTTTTCCTCGGTATCCATATTGCAAAGGCAAGGAATGGACGTGCCGAAGAAGTCGACCGCCCGGGAAACCGCGAAGTCGTCGCAGACGTCACCGATATGAGTCTGGAATGCCGAGCAAAATCCGGTATGCGACATTACGGGGTGGAGGCTATCGTGCTTTCTTACCGCGTCCTTAACGAAGCTCAGGTAGTTGTAGAGCTCGTAGGAGCCCTTGAACTTCTTGAACTCAAAGGTGTCCCAATATCCGTGAGGCATCGAGGGGAGCGCAATATTCTCAAAGGACTCCTCTGCCACTCCGTAGAAGGAGTTGAGGCGCTCGACAGTACCGAATTTCTCCTTAAGGTAACGGCCGAAGGCTGCTCTGCAATGAGGACAGAAGCACTCCTCGACGGGCTTGTTTCTTATCTCATTCCAGGCGTTATAAAGAATAAGCGATTTTCTGTCCTTATATCTCTTGACTACCTCCTCGACGAAGAGGGATGCCCTTCTCTTTACGTCGGGATTGGTGAAGCAGGGCTTCCAGCCTCCGTAGAAGGCGCCGTGTGAGCCGCCGCGGATAAGCTCGCCCTTAGGTCCTATTATCGTGCCGCCGTACTTATCGAAAACGTACTGAGGCGCGCACTCAAGAAGAAACTTGATGATTACCTTCTTGCCATTTCGCTCGGCAATATCGAAAAGCTCGTCAACGTCGGAAAAGTCATAGATGCCCATGGCACGCTCGTTCCATCTCCAGTTTATACGTATCTGGAAGGTGTCTATCGATATCTCGGACATATCTGATATATCGCTCTCCCACTCATCCTTCAGGGGTGTGGGCGCGCGGTAATACTGCGTTGCGTGAATAATTTTATCGAAGTGCATACTGTCGGCCTCATATTTTTTTCTTTCATTATACAATACTTGACAGTTTTTTTCAAGATAAAATCAAATTTAACAGAAAATACATTTCTTGTCGACTGTAATGCTTGACAAATCAAGGCGCAGATGGTATACTTGATATTAGTGTTAAAGTTTTGTTAAAGAGGTTTTTATGAGAAAGTTATCCGAATATCTTTCACATTTCTTTATATATCATTATCTGAAGCTTGCATTCAGAGTTGTGTTGTTCGTGTCGGCGCTTGTTTTGTACATAGTAAGCAGAGTCGAAGGCTCCGAGCTCCCCTTTGGTGAAATAGGAGCTCATCCCGTATTCTGGGCCTTCTGGTGGATATGCCTTGCGGCGGGAATGATCCTCAGACTCTTCCCCTCCAAGCTCGAGACCATCGGATGCCAAAAGCAGCTTAAGCGCAACTACGTGCCGATAAGCGATGAGAAGCCAAGCCTTACCTCATGGCGTGCAACGTTCACGCTGACTGTGTGCTGGATAGCGCTCAACCTTGTTTTCGGTGTGCTCTATTTCACAGACGTCTTCGACGCCGGAATACTTATGCTGATATCCTTCGCATACGGAATATGCGATATTGTATGTATCCTCTTCTTCTGCCCTATACGCGACTGGTTCTTGAAGAACAAGTGCTGTGCGGATTGCAGAATATACAACTGGGATTACGCAATGATGTTCACCCCCTTTATATTCATACCTCACCCGTACACCTGGAGCCTGCTCGGTATGTCGCTTGTTCTGCTTGTCGTATGGGAGGTAATGTACAAGCTCTACCCCGAGAGATTCGCAAAGAACACAAACGGCTCCCTCGCCTGCCAGAACTGCAAGGAACAACCCTGCAGACACAAGAAGCGCATTCAGCGCATACTTAAGAGCGGTAAGGAAAAGCTGGCGAAGCTGTCCTGGTGGAAGCAAAAGTAAGCACATAAAAAAGTTTTTATAATAGCAAAAGAGCCTGTACGGAATTTACTCCGAACAGACTCTTTTTTTGTGCTTTTTCTGAATAATTGAAATATTATTCCTCTTCCTTCCAGACCTCTGTGGGCTTATCCTGATATTTCTTTTTGAATATCCTTCTGCGGAAGAGATATACTGTATACACCGCCCAGAGCACGAAGAAGATCGCGAATGCGATAACCGCGTTGGTAAGCGACTTGCTCGCAAATCCAAGTAAGAACAGGAGCGGCGCTATCATAACCATCGCCGGGAAGTTAGAGAGGATGTAAAGGCTCGAGGTAGGTGTGCGAAGGCCGGGGTCGATCTCCTTCATAAGGATCATACCGTTGGAGGCCGTACCGGTCATAGTACCAAAGCTCATAAGGAAGAACTCGTGCTCAAAGCCCTTGAAGCATTCCTTTGCTACGAATCTGATATACGCGTAGGTGATCACAGTGCCGACAAGGCTGAGAATAACGATGGGAAGAATATAATTCTTGATATCGTTGATCTCGATAGCGGCAACGCCCGCAACTATCATAAGGTCAAAGGCGAAGCCAGAGATTCTATCCATCTGATAGTTGTTTATATACTCTCTGTGCATAAGCTCGGTCTTGCGAAGCTTTTTAACAACGAACTTGATAAGCATAGCGGCAAGCGATGCCCAAAGGAAGTTGAAGCCCCAAGCGATGCTGTTGGTGAAAGCGGAAAGCTTACCGAGCAAGAACATAAATCCAAACGAGAGCGCATACGCAAGCGCAACAAAGCCTGCCTGAATAGTGAACTTGTCCACAGACTCGTTATCGGGAATTTCTGTTCCCGTAGGGTTGGTCTGATCCACGATGGCGTCGACGGGTCTGTCATTGCGAACAATGAGATCACCGCGCTTTTTGTGAATATTTATATACAAAATACCGAATACCGACGCAACTACAAAGCCGATGGATGCGAGCGAGAGACCAAAGCTACCGTTACCCGCGAACTGTGTCGCAGGGGTGTTGGTGAAGTTGATGTCCCAGCTAAGCGCGTTACCGGGGCCCTGTCCGAAGGCGAGAGGAAGAATAAGACCGCAGATATAAGAGATGACCTTATCACCGTTCTTGGTGAGGAGGAAGAGGATCAGGGTGATGCCAAGTCCGACAAACGCCTGGAGCATATAAGAACCGCCCTGAAGCGCACCAAACTCAACTACCTGCGCTTTGTTCGTCTTATGCGTTGCCTTCTCGGTTTTTAAGGACATAGCCGCAAATCCGATAGCAAGACAATGATAGGTAATAACTTGCATCAGACGATTGTCAACTACAAAGAAGTCGAACTGCTTACATATGAAATTGACTATCAATAAAACCGTTCCTCCCAAAAGCGCGGAAGGTACAAGGCAGTTTCTGAAGAGCGGAATTTTACGTCTTAAGACATTACCCAAGAGAAGGAACAGAAGTAACAGACCAAACTGTACTACGAATCCCCATACGGCGTCATAATTCGCCATTGTAAAGTCCCAGCTTGAAACCTTATCATTCATAATAAATTCTCCAATCTTTCAAGGTTAATTTACGTAGGGGAGATCAAAGCCCCAGGAAGGTTGAGGTCGCATCTCCTTTTCTTATATTTCTGTGGCGGTTAAAGAAGTGAACATACTTTATTCCGTTCATACTCTTCTCTCCTTTAAGCTGATATATCTTATCGCCATAGTAAATATTAACTTTATTTCTGCCAAGAACGGTGACTGCGGAGGTCTCTGCAAACGGGAAGGTCTCGTCACCTCCCTCGCCTCTTACTACTATTCTGTCACCATAGAGCGATACCCTGCACTCATCAGAGATCAGGCGCTTCTTCTCATAAGGGATGACCTCGGAGAAGGAGGATACGTCCTCCCATACGGGCTCATCTGTAAGCACTGTTGTATCAGTAGAGTTGATATAACTGCTCTGCGCCTCATACCAATCGTTAACGAAGCGGTAAGGAAGCTCAGTACCTATGCCCTCAAGCTCGGTTGTGGGAAGATAGCGAGCCTTAAGACCGCACTTCTTACACTCAACGGTATCACCGTGAGACTCAAAGCTCGAAAGTCCGCACTCGGGACATACGTAGAGCACACGCTCGAGGTGCTCTGCGCTATTCTTGTGGTAGAAGCGGTTATCTGCATTCGCCTCGTCAACGTAAAGCTCGTCCTTGATAAGGTTAAAGAGCTCGTCATCGGTAAGGCTCATATATTCCTCGGGCTCGATAACCCTCGAAACGTAGCAATCCATTCTCCCCTTGCGTACGTTGTCCGCCCATCTCGGCTGAACACCGTAGCCGCCCTTAATGTGATAGAGGGCGATCGGAAGTCCGAGCTTGCGGGCAAGGGGCGCTATAGAGGGGCTCATATACTCTGTCTTGCCGCTATAGGTACGGTTACCCTCGGGGGCAAGAGAGATGCTGCCGCCCTCCTTGGCGACTCTCATACAGTTCATTATAGCGCGGACGTCGGTCGTCTGCTTCTTGATCGGTATGGGAGCAACGAGAAAACGGAGAGCGCGGGACAAAAAGCCCTTGGAGAAGATGTCCTCGGATGCTATGAAGTAAAGGTGCTGTCTGAAGGACAGAGCAACGAAAAACTGATCGAAGGCGGTCTGGTGATTGAAAAGAACCAAATACTGTCTCTTTCCCTCTTCCTTGAACCTCTTTACTCTGGCGCCGTATCTTATACGGGAGTAAAGTCGGAAGAATGGGCCAAGAGTATGACGTACGACCAGGTGCCTTCCGTATATCCACTTTTTCTTTTTATTATTTTTCTTTGCCATAGGTGTCTCCTGAAAGCGGTATGTAACACATTTTGACTAATACTTTTCTTGATAATAACACGCGAACATTAAGCATACTTTATGGTATGTTTTGTCAATTAAAGCTCGCCCGTGCGCTTATATTATACACCCGCGCAAAATATTTGTCAAGGCGGAAATATTTCGGATATGTTAAAAAAGCCCTGCAAAGGCGAAAAGCCGTCTCTGCAGGGGTGAATTTTAATCAGGATTATAGCTCTCTCCGTTATAGGAATCGGAGGTATAATATGCAAAGAGATCCTCCCACGCGGACGTGGAGGTGACTGCTCCGACGTGGATATAGGAGACTATGCCGTAGCGGTCGATTATTACAGTGGTGGGCCAACCCTTTGCGCCAAAGCGCTCGTTAGAAACATCTGAGTCGTAATCAACGCAGAAGAGGGGCATATCAAGAGTAAAGCCTCTGTAAGACTCATACTCTCTCACAGCAGAAAAAATGTCACAATCATTTATTGCAAGCACCTCAATTACGTCACTGTACTTATTGTAAGTCGTGTTAAGGGCGGGAAATTCTGCGGCGCAAGGAGGACAGCTGTAAAACCAGAAGTTAAGCATTACCATCTTCTTGGTCAGAAGAAGCTCGGAAAGCTCATAACTGTTGCCGTCAATGTCGGTCAGAGTAAAGTTTGCGATGGGATCGCCTGCCTCATACGAGGCGGGTACAACGTCGCTAAAGCCAAGAGTGGCAGTACATTCATAGCCATTGAATCGATATCTCTCGGAATACAAATAGCCGTCAGGAGCGGAGTAAACCGAGGGGATAGTTTGGACCTGAACCGAGTAGGTAAAGGCGGTATCGAGTGTAAAGCTTACTTTACCCTCGTCATCGGTCACGGCGGGAGTTGCGCAGACGTTGTAGTCCGCTCCGCCATCCTTGTGAATAAAGACGGTAACACCGGAAACAGGCTTGCCAAAGGGATTGGTTACTGTGACGGTATAGGGTGCGGCTTGGGGCTCGGGATCCTCACCATTACCACCGTCGGGATCCTTCTCCGTATCGGTAGAGTTATTGTCGCTATTACCGTTATCAACTTTCGGCGGATCGTCATTATTGTCCGAGCTGTTATCACAGGAGCCTGCGAAAACCGTCAGCGAAATTATCAGGAGCAGCGCAAGGAGCTTTTTCAAAAGCTTCATATTTGTAATCACTTTCTTTTTATGAATTTTAAGGTTTAATTTACGGCAGTATTAGTCCTCTCCTTGATGTCAAGATACACCTTATCGGCAATATTTGCTATTCTCAAGCTTTCATCCACCGAGCAGGTGCGAAGCTTTTTCTTCGACGGGAGTCCCCACACGTCAAAGACTCGAGGGCCGTACCAGGTGTGATACTCGGTCTTGTCAAAAAGGCCCTTCACTATGGACAATGCCGCCTTCTCTGCCTTCATAAAGATGACCTTCATCGGGTGCTTAATAATAGCAAAAATTATCTTCGGGTAATGCGCGGTAATGTTGGTGAAGGTGATACCCGGGTGGGTGACGGCGAGGGTTGCCTCACTCTCGTTTTCGAAGAGCTCGTAAAGAGAGAACATAAGATAACGCTTAGCGTTGCCGTAGACCTTAGAGGCCTGTTTTACGCCTGCGAAGTCAACGTCTGCCTCGTTAATTTTTGAGTAATTATGAGCAATACTGCCGACAACAACGACTCTGCCCTGCTTTTTTCTGAGCGTGGGTAAAAGCTCGCGCACCATATAGTAGGGCGAGGCAAAATTGATGGTAAAGACGTTGTCATATCCGCTGTTTGATACACATCTCGGGATACTGTACGCGCCTGCATTGTGTATAAGGAAATCGGGCTCGATATCCTTAAGGCGCTCGGTTGCCTCGGCTACCGAGTTAATATCAACGAGGTCAAGGCGAATGAGGGATACATCGACACCCGGAAACTCGGACTCAAGAGCGGCCTTATTTGCCTCGGAGCGCTCACGGTTACGGTCAAGAAGAATCAGCCTTGCGCCAAGGGAGGCGAGGTAGCGGCATATATGCTTGCCGAGGCCTCCTGTGGAGCCGGAAATTGCAACCGTCTTGCCCGTGAGGGATGATGTATTTTTACTTAACCATTTATCGTATCTCATACGTTATCTGTGGAAGAGCTTCTTAGTCTGGTATTGAGGCTCGCAGGAAAGCTGCATACCGAGCTTTCTGAAGGTGGATGCGTCAACCTCGGAGAGAATGACCGTGGAATGCACCTCTGCGTGCTTGAGAGCGGGGAGCGCCTTCATAGCACGGTCGGCAGACTCGGAGTTTACCGCGGTTATGGCGAGGGCTATAAGAACCTCGTCGGTATGGAGTCTCGGGTTGTGGTTGCCGAGATGGTCGGTCTTAAGCACCTGAATAGGCGCTAAAATGTCGGGGGAGATTATATCCTCATCCTTATCTATGCCGGCAATCGCCTTAAGAGCGTTAAGAAGCGCGGCGGAGGATGCGCCAAGGAGTGACGAGGTCTTGCCCGTCACAATTCTGCCGTCATTGAGCTCGATAGCAACTGCGGGAGCGGAGGTCTCCTCTGCCCTCTTAGCCGCGACCTCTACAACGGGTCTGTCAAGCACGGGCGAGCAGGAAAGCTTACGCATAATAAGCTCGATCTTCTCTATCTCGATCTTGGCTCCGCCATCCTTTCTATGCTTGCAAAGAGCGCTGTAATAGCGGCGGATTATCTCCTGCTTTGCCGCGGCGGAAACTGCCTCGTGATCGAAGATGCAGTTGCCGACCATATTTACGCCCATATCGGTGGGTGACTTATAGGGACATTCGCCGAGAATCTGCTCAAGCATAGAGCGCAGGACGGGAAATACCTCTACGTCACGGTTGTAGTTGACCGCGGTCACACCGTAGGCTTCAAGGTGGAAGGGGTCGATCATATTTACGTCAGCGAGGTCGGCGGTGGCTGCCTCGTAGGCGAGGTTGACGGGATGGCTTAAGGGAATATTCCATATCGGGAAGGTCTCAAACTTAGCGTAGCCCGACTTCATACCCTTCTTGCTCTCGTGATAGATCTGGCTAAGACAGGTTGCCATCTTGCCTGAGCCCGGTCCGGGAGCGGTGACTATAACGACGGGACGGGTGGTCTCGGCATACTCGTTGAGGCCGAAGCCCTCATCGGAAACGATCTTGGGTATGTTGTGAGGATAGCCGTCGATGGCATAATGCTTGTACACCTTGATACCGAGGTTTTCAAGCTTAAGCTTGAAGGACTGGGCGGCGGGAGTATCGGTAAAGCGGGTCATAACGACCGAGCCGACGTACAGACCGTATCCGCGGAAGGCGTCAATAAGTCTGAGGACGTCAAGATCGTAGGTAATTCCGAGATCTCCGCGCACCTTGTTCTTCTCGATATCCGCAGTATTGATCGCGATGATGATCTCAGCCTCATCCTTAAGCTCGATAAGCATTCTTATCTTGCTGTCGGGCTCAAAGCCGGGAAGAACTCTCGACGCATGGAAGTCATCAAAAAGCTTGCCTCCGAACTCTATATAGAGCTTTTCGCCAAAGAGAGATATTCTCTCCTTGATCTTCTGGGATTGGAGCTTTAAATATTTGTCATTGTCATAACCCTGGATAAACATTTCCCTTACACCGCCTCTCATTTTCGCGCAACAAAAATATTACGCCATTATAACGATATTATTTTATCACAAATCTTTTTTCATTTCAAGATTGTGTGTCAATTTACGCCCTGAAATGTTTAACAAAAAATTTAATTATTTTCGTGTAATACTTATAAAATTATGGACTAACTTTAAATTTTGAGTATTTGACTTGAATTTGGGACTGAAAAATGGTAGAATTATCTATACTACACTTTCATCACGTAAGGAGGTAAAAATGAACGGATTCTATAACGGATACGATCAGGTTATCATTGAGACACCTGAGGAGCGCGAAGGAAAAAAGCGCAAGGTGAGAAGGCTATTCTCAAGAGTATTCTTAGCTCTGTTTATATACATCATAATATCTCAACTGCTCTCGTCGGTGATATACGCGGTGGCATCCTTTATGATGCCCTATGAGCAATATCTCGAATTTGCAGAAAGCTCGCTCTGGGCGATCATCATCAGCTCGGGAGTACAGTACTTAATAGCATTCCCCATTTTCTTCCTCGCGCTGATAGGAACGAAAAAGGCAGAGGCGAAGGAAAGATCAAGACTCTCTGTCAAGGACTTTATCATTTTCTTCTTCATCGGAGAGGCGCTTATGCTTATCGGAAGCATTATCGGTAACCTCCTTAACGAAATGGTTGGAGCGCTCACCGGAAATCTACCCGAAAACAGCATAGCAACCCTCATCGAAGAGGTACCTATGTGGCTGATCGTTGTGCTGATGGTAGTCATCGGTCCCATAGTCGAGGAGCTTATCTGCAGAAAGCTTATTATCGACCGTCTCTCCGCGTGGGGAGATCACATCGCGATACTCTTCTCTGCTGTGGCATTCGGGCTTCTGCACGCTAATCTTTACCAATTCTTCTACGCGGCATTGCTCGGCGCTCTGCTTGGCTACGTATATACACGTACAAGAGACGTCAGATACACGATACTCCTTCATATGCTCTTCAACTTTATGGGCTCTATCGTCGGTTTGTGCGTAGAGGGCGCTATCAACGAATATTATGTTCAATATGAGCTTATGGTTATGGGCGAGCAGTTTGATCTGTTATCGCTCGGTCTTAACGGTATGATCACCGTTTTGTATTCAAACCTGCAATACGGAATGATGGCGGGCGGTATTTACGCGCTCGTTCATATGTGGAAAAAGAGAAAGTTCCAAATCAGCAGAGATAAGGAGCTCTACCTTGCTGACGGCGAGATAGTGAAAAGCGGAGTTCTCAACGTGGGATCAATACTCTTCCTCATTCTTTGCTTGGTGCTCACTTTCCTGAATCTGATTCTTGTCTGAGGTGAAAAATGTCAAAGCTTACTACACCATACGTAGATAAAATGGACAGAGCTTGTCCTCACGGATACCATCCGACACCGCAGTTCAAAAGGCAAGGATATCTCTCGCTTAACGGCGAGTGGGATTTCTGCTTAAACGAGTCGGAGGAGTGCTCGGAATACAGCGAAAAAATACTTGTACCCTTCTGCCCCGAGAGTCCGCTTTCGGGTATAGAGAGAGCGGTGCTTCCCTGCCACTTTATGCATTATCGCAAGGTATTTACCATCCCCGAGGGGTTTGGCGAAAGAACCGTTTTGCACTTCGGCGCGGTTGACCAGACCTCACAGGTATATCTCAACGGCAGACTTCTCGGCAGAAACGAGGGCGGATATCTTCCCTTCTCCTTTGATATATCCGAGAAGCTGGTTGAGGGTGAAAACGAGCTTGTGCTCGTTGCAAGAGACGGTCTTGACCACAAGTATCCTTACGGAAAGCAGAAGTACAAAAGAGGCGGTATGTGGTATACACCCGTCAGCGGTATATGGCAAAGCGTTTGGCTTGAAGCGACACCGATGGTCTACGTCGAGGATATAAAAATCACTCCCTATGAGAAGGGAGTGAAGATAGCCGTAACGGGCGGAGATGTACACAAGAGAATCACGCTTAAGGAAAGCGGAGAGGTCTTCGAATTTGACGGGGGCTTCGCGAATATCGAGCCGAAGGAAGTTAAGCTCTGGACACCCGAGACACCGTATCTTTACGAATTCACGCTCGAGTGCGGTGATGACGTTATCGAGAGCTACTTTGCGATAAGATGGGTTGACGTAAGAGAGGTGGGCGGAGTAAATCGCATCTGCCTCAACGGTAAGCCCTACCTCTTCAACGGCATGCTCGACCAAGGCTACTACCCCGACGGAATCTTTATGCCCGCTACCGAGGAAGGCTACATCGACGATATTAAGCTCACAAAGGCGCTCGGCTTCAATATGCTCAGAAAGCATATCAAAATAGAGCCGATGATATTCTACTATCTGTGCGATAAGATGGGTGTTGCGGTCTTTCAGGATATGGTCAACAACGGTACCTACCACTTTATCCGCGACACCGCTCTACCCACGGTTTCTACCGTATATCTTCAGAGCCTCAACGACAAGAGATTCTCAAGGGATACTGAGGTGAGAGAGATATTTGAAAATACGATGTACGGCACACTTGATCACCTCTACAACGTACCTTCGGTAGTCTATTACACCATCTTCAACGAGGGGTGGGGACAATTCTGTGCTGATGATATGTACGACAAAATGAAGAGCTTCGATTCCACAAGAATCATTGACTCGACCTCGGGCTGGTTCAGAAGACGTAAGAGTGACGTTGACTCAAGACATATTTACTTCAGAGCCCTGAAGCCAAAGAAGCTTGACGGTCGTCCCTTAGTCATCTCAGAGTTTGGCGGCTACGCCCACGGTGTGGAAGGACACACCTTTAGCGACGACGTCTACGGCTACCGCGTGATAAAGACACAGAAGGAATACGAGGACGCGGTATGTAAGCTCTATGAAACAGAGGTAAAGGACCTCGTCGAGTCGGGCGCGTCAGCCTTCGTCTACACCCAGGTATCGGACGTCGAGGACGAGATTAACGGCTTTGTCACCTATGACAGACAAGTGGTCAAGGTGGATGCCGAGAGACTCAAGAAAATCAATACAGAGCTCAAAAATATCAGCGAATTATAAATAATTATTTACATTTTTGCACTCTTTCGGTGCAAAATAGGACGGCGGTATATCGAACACGGTATATGCGCCGTTCTTGTTTTCAAGTGAAAGCTTGTGGGCGGCGCGAGCCCCTGCAAGCATAACGGATGCAGTAAGGTCGGGGTTTGAGCCGATGTCAAGATCAAGATAAGCGGAGTGCTTTACCTCCTTGTATCTACCGCTCATACCGAGCGCGTATATGCGTCCGCGGTGAGTCATTGAGCTGTGATATTTGTGCATTTCCTCCTCCGAAATAAAGTGAAGCTCAACCTCGTAGCCTGCAAAATAATTTTCCATAGAGAGGACCTCACGAGTGATGAAGTCCTCTTTTCCTTTTTCCGCAACAATATAGCATACGCGACGGTGCCGCTCTACGTTAGATAGAGGATGAGCTACAAGCGAGGCAAGTGTCAGGGCGTCCTCGCGCGGGACGGTGTACTGAATAGCCTGCTTGACACCGTCAATGCGCCTGAGTGCCTCGCTGTGGCCTTGGCTGACTCCCCTGCCCCAGAATGTGTTTACACTAGAATTCGGGAGAAATGACGAGAAATAAAGGCGCATAAGCGATAGGAGACCGGGGTCCCATCCAAGAGCAATAACCGAGGTTTTGCCCGAGGCTTTAGCGACGCTGTCAACCCGGCGTTTGTACTCATCTATCAAGCTGTGATTGTCAAATGCGTCGACGGTGTTGAAGTAAGCAGAAAGCTCGGGAGTTAACCTCGGCAGATCTGTCGAGCTTCCGTAGCAAAGAGCAAGCACATCAATTTCGTCGGTGTGGTAGTAAAGGTCGTCAAAGGAATAGACGGGAGCACCGTCAGTCACAACCTCTTCCTTATTTCGTCTTGTGTAGACTCCCCTGATTTCTACGTCGGGGTTATCCTCGGCAAGTCTTTCCAAGGCCTTGCCTAGATTTCCGTATCCTGCAATACCGATCCTCATACCCGTCAGTTGAGATAAGCAATCGCAAGATTGAGGTATCCCGCGAAGGTCACCCAAGCAATATATGGGAGCATAAGAATACCCGCCCACTTATTGATGCGCCAGAATCTTACGGTGGTAATAACTATCAGGGCGAGAAGGACGCAAAGCCAGGCAAAGGCTATCTCAAACGCGCCGAGACTAAAGAAAATTATCGACCAGAAGAAGTTAAAGCCAAGCTGAAGAAAATACGCCTTAAATGCCTTCTTTGTCGCATCCTGAGACGAGGGAGTTTCAAGCGCGATATAAGACGCTATACCCATAAGGGTATAAAGAATAGTCCATACCACGGGAAACAGCCAGCCGGGCGGTGACAGAGGCGGCTGCTCAAGAGAGGCAAAATCCTCCATACTGCCCATTGTTAAAAGCGCGGAAAGTCCGCCAACTGCAAGCGGAATTAATATACATATAGCTAAAGTCTTATAGTTTATCTTTTTGTTCATACTATTTCCTTCCTTTCTTACTAATTATTATTCCCGAGTCTTGATTGTTATGCAAAAAAGAGCAGACCACACGGTCTGCTCTTTTGATTGAATCTTATTTT
Source organism: Clostridia bacterium (assembly GCA_017453245.1). Taxonomy (GTDB): domain Bacteria; phylum Bacillota; class Clostridia; order Oscillospirales; family CAG-272; genus UBA1740. The sequence continues at coordinate 5,984 of JAFTKM010000003.1, read as the reverse complement.
TTAAGCGCTAAGTCGGAAATAGAGAATTTTTTGAGGTATAATTTCGTTTCTTCGACCCTGATAATCAAGCGAAAGCGTATCGGGGAGAAACGCTCACCAGGACGCTCGCGCAGATTGCTCCGCGGCCGCTCACACGTCGGTGTGAGCAAGTACGAAGTACAAGAGCGGTAACGCTCGGGGCCGCATAGGAGTAAGCAATAGAAACCTATTGCAGGCCTTTGTTGAAACGAAGGTTATCGCCAAAATGTAATTTTCGAGCGGAAAGCGTCGTTCTTTGACCCGAAGTCGTAGTTTTCTCGCTGCGGCTCGGTCACGCTCGCGGAAAAACAACACTCAGTTGTTTTTTTACACGCTCACGTCGCTTCGCTACCTACGACGAGCCTCGGTCAAAAACGGCGGTTTACACTAAAAAAGAATTTTTGAGGTATAATTTCGTTTCTTCGACCCGAAGCAATAGAAACCTATTGCGAGCTTGGTCGAAAAGCGGAATTAGAACCAAAAATTTTACCAATAGAGGGCCCAATCGGGGTCGAGCATACGATGCAGCGCCTCCATAAAGAAGTAGTCACCCCAGATGTTGTGCTCGTCGATGCCGATGCCCTGAGGAAGAGCGTAGGTCTGATTGAGGAGAATGCCGTTGGACTTCTCGTCGTGCTCGGGAAGATGACGGTCGATAAGAACGTCCATCATTCTGTTGATAGCGTTAACGTAGATCTCACGAAGGGGATCGGACTCGTCCATATGCTTGATACCCTCGAGCATACCGCACATAGCGATAGCGTTGGTGGAGGTGTCTCTGGGCTGGTCTGCGCCGTCGTTGTAGCAAAGATCCCAATATGCAACGTAGTCGGAGGGGAGATTGTTAAGAAGATAGTTGGTAGTAGCCTTGAAGATCTTCATAGCCTTCTCATCCTTCTTGTAGATATAGGTAAGGAGAGGACCGTAGATGCCCCAAGCCTGACCTCTGCCCCAAGCGGAGTCGTCATATGCGCCCTGGTGAGTGCAGCCTCTTACGGGGAGACCGGTCTCGGGATCGAAGTAATAGGTGTGGTAGGTGCTCGCGTCAGCGCGGCAAACGTTGTCAACGGTGGAGTTGAAGTGCTTGAAAGCCTTAACAGCGTAGGACTCGTCACCTGTAACCTCAGCGGTCCAGTAAAGGAGCGGAATGTTAAGGAGGCAGTCTACGATAAGGCGGTAATCCTTAGGATCGGAAACGTTGCCCCAAGCCTGAATGAACTCACCCTTCTCCTGATATCTGGAGAGAAGATGGTCAGCGGCCATAATAGCGGCAGCCTTGCCCTCCTCGTTGCCTGCGAGCTTGTATGCAGCTACGCAAGAGGGAGTGAAGAGGAAGCCCATATCGTGGTGGTTAACGCCGATCTTCTCGGTAATTCTCTTGGTATAGCTGGGAATATGAGAAAGCGCAACCTCCTTATACTTGTCGTTGCCTGTGAGCTCGTATGCGTGCCAGAGGATACCTGTCCAGAAGCCGTTACCCCAGCCTGCTACATTCTCCATAGTGCCGTAAACGTTGCCCTTACTGAATTCCATCGGGAAGATGGGGCTGAAATCATTTATACCCTTGTCTATCTGCTTAAGGCAGACACGAAGAGCGTGCTCAAGCTTCTCGCGGGATACGCGGAAGTGGGAATATTTATCGGGATTGTTTATTGCGGGAATGTTAGGAAGCATAGTGTTTCTCCTTTAAATATTTTTACAAGGTAATTGTAGCATAGGCAAAATTAAAAGTCAACCAAAGGCGAGGCTTTTTCCTTTTTTTGTGAATAATGCCATTTTTTATTGGCAATAATGCATTAAGAAAGGAGTATAAAGCTATGAAAAAAACAACCGATTTTTTACTTACCGTTATTATGATTTTAGGTATTACCCTTATCTTTGCCGCGATTCCCACAGAAAAGGAGGTCGCTATCTACGAGGATACGCTGAGGCTACATATTCTCGCAAACTCCGACTCGGAGAATGACCAGAGATTAAAGTACGAGATACGTGACAGACTGCTCGCAAAATACGGAGAGCTGCTTAAGTGTGAGACAAGCCTCGAGGATGCAAGGTCAAGGGCGGAGAGTCTTGAGATGGATATAGAGCGTGACATTGAAGGATGGATTCTCGAGTGCGGACACGACTATGGGTGTGAGATAGACATCGGCACGGAGTGGTATGACACACGCGAGTATGAGGACTTTACCCTACCTAAGGGATACTACACTTCCCTAAGAGTTATGCTCGGTGAAGCGGAGGGGAAAAATTGGTGGTGCGTGATGTATCCCCCGCTCTGCCTCGATATTGCGAGCGAGGACACGCACGATGACGGGACGGTAGGAGGCTACACCGATGAGGAATACGCCCTGATAACCAAGGACGGATACAACGTAAAATTCAAGATACTCGAGGTTTTCTCGGAGGCGTTTTCCAAAAAAGGTTGATTTTGCTTTTTTTATGTGTTAGAATATAGTAAAATTCCTTTTTGGAGATACTGATGGCAGATAAAAAGACAGATTCAAGAATAATCGCCGACAACAGAAAAGCAAGGCACGATTATTTCGTTATAGAAACATATGAGGCGGGCATTGAGCTCTTCGGCACGGAGGTCAAATCTCTGCGCGCCGGCGGATGCAACCTCAAGGACTCATACTGTGAGATAGATGAGGGCGAGATGTTTGCTCTCGGCGTGCACATAAGCCCCTACGAGCAAGGAAATATCTTTAACCGCGAGCCGCTCAGACCTAAGAAGCTCCTCTTACACAAGGCGGAGATAATGAAGCTCACAGGACTCGTTGCACGGGAGGGATATACCCTCGTCCCGCTCTCGCTCTACTTCAAGGGCTCGAGAGTGAAGATGGCGGTTGGCCTTTGCAAGGGTAAGAAAAACTATGACAAGCGCGAGGATATCGCAAGACGCGATGCGGACAGAGATATCGAGAGAGCGATGAAAGAGAGATACTAAATATGAAAAAAAAGGAGAGCAGCCGCTCTCCTTTTTTGCGTGATATGACACCATAAGGTGTCGTGATATGCCACTGCGTGGCGTGATATTCGTGCGTTGCACGAGTGATATGCTCGCTATGCGAGCGTTAACGGTTAAAGGGGGTATTGACAGAGGACGGCAAAGTTTGGTAAAATAATTTCGGAGAAATTTTCATTTTAGTGTAACCTTTTCACATTTCAACTTGTCATATAGGATGAAGGCAGGTTGAATTCGACTAACCAATGACCGAGGTGATGATATGGATGACAACAGAATAATTGACCTCTATTTCACGCGTGACGAGCGCGCTATCGAAATGACTGACGCGAAGTACGGCAAGCTGCTTCATCACGTGGCGTACACGATACTGCACTCAGAGCCCGACTCCGAGGAATGCGTCAACGACACGTATATGAAGGCGTGGGGCGCAATGCCGCCCGAGAGACCGAATCTGCTCTCGGCATTCCTCTCGAAGATAACGAGGAATCTATCCATAAACCGTTATCTGCAGAATAAAGCAAGAGGACGAATGATGACGACCGAGCGTGTCTTTGAGGAAATTGCGGAATGCGTGCCCGATGGGGCAGGTCCGCTCTCTGATGACATAGCGCTCAGAGATGCCATCAACAGCTTTCTCGAGTCGATGACGATAGTGTCAAGAAAGATCTTTGTCAAAAGATATTTCTACATGATGACGGTCAAGGAAATATCCGTAGATATGAGAACTTCGGTCAGCAACGTTAAGGTAAGCCTTATGAGATCGAGAGAAAAATTCAAGGCCTATCTTGAGAAAGCAGGTATAAGCATATGAAAAACAAAAGGTTACTACAGTCGCTTGGCTTTATTGACGAAAAATACGTAAAGGAGGCAGAGCCTAAAATGAAAGCATCTTCTATTTCTCCTATGAAGATATTCGGACGTGTCGCGTGTCTTGTACTGGTTATCGCGCTCAGTCTGTATCTCTTCATCCCCTTCAGCACCGAGGGACCGAATCTCACGGCATACAGAGATTCCGAGTACTTCCCTCTTATCGAGACTATCGCGGATTACAGATATCAGCCCAGCCGCTATAAGAACAACTTCGAGGTCCTTACCGCGGGAATGAGTAATCTCCTTGGGGGACTTGCGAAGGGTGACGCAAATGCGGACTATGATGACAGTAATGCAGGATCCGCTCCCGAAGCTACTCCCGACGGCAGCAACGGAAACGGTAGCTACGTTGAGGTTACCGACAATCAGGTAGCCGGTGTCGTTGAGGCGGATATTATCAAGAGGACGGATAAGTATATATTCCGTCTTGGTCGGGGTACACTCAAGGTTTACTCGATTGCCAAGGAGGAAACTAAGAGAGTCGCGGATATAGAAATGCCCAGATTGTCAGACGAGCACATCAAGTACGACGCTAATGCGGAGATGTATCTCTCTTCTGATGGAAATACGCTTACGATCATCAAACGATACAGTGATGCAAGCTACAACTCAAAGGTTGGAATTATCTCGCTTGACGTAAGCAATATTGAGGATATAAAGGTAAAGGGCGAGGTGTCTATCGACGGCTCTTACTCCTCCTCGAGAATGGTCGACGGAAAGCTGCTTCTTATCAGCGAATATTACTTCAATTCCTCGAAGGTTGAGTATGACAAGCCCGAGACATACGTTCCCACCGTGACTAAAAACGGTGAGAAGGATTGCATCAGATTTGAGGACATTATCTTCCCCGAAACGATCGGAAACACACGATACAGCGTGGTTGCTCTCCTTGACGAGGATAATCTCGACGTGCTCGGAGCAAGCGCTCTGCTCAACTTTAACGGCGCAATTTACGTTTCCGAGAACAACGTTTACGTCGCGCGTCAGTACACCGAGACGGTTGATCTTTCCGAGGAAAGCCACGGATATTATTCGATTAGAAAGAGCGATATCGCGGTGCTCAACTACTCCGGCGAGGCTCTTGTAAACAAGGGAATTCTCACCGTCGACGGATCTATCAAGGATCAGTACAGTATGGATGAAAAGGACGGTCATCTCAGAGTTGTTACTTCCACCAACGACTACGGATATTCTCCCGATATTGACGAAAACGAATACATCGTTTCTATAATAGGTGAAAAGAACGAGAGTGTGAGCCTTACGGTATTCAAGCTTGACGGATGCGAGAAGATAGCCGAGGTCAAGGACTTCGCTCCCGAGGGCGAGGAGGCTGTTTCCGTACGCTTTGACGGTGATAACGCATACGTCTGCACGGCGGTAGTCGTTACCTTCACCGACCCCGTATACTTCTTCGATCTCTCGGATTACGCAAATATCACCTACACAGACACGGGCGTTATCGAAGGCTTCTCCACCTCGCTTATCCAGCTTGGTGACGGCTTCCTGCTCGGTATCGGACGTGAAAACTCGGTGTATAACAAGGTCGAGGTATATGAGGAAATAGACGGAGAGGTGGTAAGCGTTGATAAATACTTCTTTGAGGGTGAATACTCCACAGAGTATAAATCCTACCTTGTAAACCGCGACAAGGATATGTTCGGCTTTGGCGTTACCTACTTCTACAACGAGAAAACCGGTGATTACGAGCATATGTATATTCTGCTCGCATTCAACGGCTACGAGCTCGTTGAGGTAGCCAAGGTCAGAATGGACTCCTACGACGTATCAAGATTCAGAGCTGTTCTTATTGAGGATTACCTCTATATTACGGATGATACGCAGATAAAGGTTGTGTCTTTGATTAACGAATAAACAATAAAAAAACGAAGGTGCTGATTCATTTAGGCGTAATCGAAAAAGAGTCGAGAAGCCAATGAAAACAACCCTAAAACTAATATTTGCATAAGTAAGAGGTGGAAATTATCGCAATTTCCACCTCTTACACTCTTTTTCTATCGCCGTTTCCTCGCTCGATGTATTCATATACATCTCTCGCTCGTCAGCCGACGATTTCCATCCTAAATTAATCTAGCCCCGAAAGGCGCTTCGCACTAAGAATTCAGTCGTT